>JBJTTW010000066.1:0-60346 GCA_046080385.1 bacterium | reverse complement strand
AATCTCATTAAACTTGATGGCTCTAAATACAACCTCATCGGCAAAAGACAGGTCTCTGGATGGAATGATGACTTTAGAGAACAAATTATCTTTCAAAAATTTCCTAAAATCTCGTGATTTTTAGAATGAGACAGCCCTGATTAAATATAAAGACAGTAAGAAAAAGTTTTTTACTTCTGTAAATACACCTTAAAGCTTCACAGTATGCAGTCGTCTTCGCCTAGACAGTAAGACTACGGTAAACAGAGCTAATTCTACTATTGCTTCATCAACCGCATAGCTTCAGCAATAGTCCTATTAATTATAATTAATTAGCCGAAGCTATATCTCTCATAGAAAGAAGTATTCTTCTTTCATAAGGAGAAAGCTTTTTAAGAATAACTTCTACTTGCTGACCGACTTCTAAATATTTATCTGGACTAGCATCTTCATCATCAGTAATTTCATTAGATGGTAGTAGACCCTCTACACCTGGATAAACTTCTACGAAAGCACCGAAAGCAGTGATCTTAACTACAGCACCAGAAACGATCTGACCTTCAACGAATTTATCTTCGATCTCAGTCCATGGATCTTGTTCTAAACGCTTTAATGAAAGACTAATTTTACCAGCTTCATCGATTTTAAGAACTTTAACAGAAATATTATCACCGACTGAAAGTCTTTCTTTAGGGTGATTAATTCTCTGCCATGAAATTTCAGAAACTGGAAGTAAACCATCGATTCCACCGATGTCGATAAAAGCACCGAATTCAGCGACTCTAACGACAGCACCAGAAATAACCTGCCCAACTTCAAGCTCAATAAGAGCTTTCTCTCTGAGGTTAGCTTTTTCAGCTTCGATAACTACTTTACGAGAACAGATGAGCTTACGGCTATTCTTATTAAGCTCAATAATCTTCATTTTCAGAAGAGCACCCTTCTCATTTTCATCTTCAGAAGCAGCACGTAATTGGCTTGCTGGCACGAAACCTCTGACACCATAAATTTCGATAATGATACCGCCCTTAACAACAGCGATAACTTCACCTTCAACGATTTCATCTTTATTCTTAATCTCTTCAAGCTTAGCCCAGCCTCTAGCTTGAGCTACTCTCTTATAAGAAAGCAGGAGAGGACCTTTATCGCTCTCTTCTCTAATTACATAAAAATCATATTCTTTAGCCAGTTCAAGCACATCCTGAGGGCTTAATTCATCTTCTTTATTAGCTACTTCTTTACTAGGAAGGAAACCCTCACTCTTATAGCCCACGTCAACCAGTACGCCATCTTTATCAAATCTAGAGACAAAACCTCTAATAATGTCGCCTGCTTTAAAGTCAAACTTGTAAGAGTTTTTATCAAGCAAAGAATCAAACTCAACAGCAAGATCCTCAAATATCATTTCTTCAGGTATCAATTCTAGATTTTTGTTCATTATCAGTCCTAATTACAGATGGAGCGGAAGACGAGATTCGAACTCGCGACCTATTCCTTGGCAAGGAATTGCTCTACCACTGAGCCACTTCCGCAGGCAGACTATTATATTAGCAAATTATCCTGCGTATTTTCTAGGATAATGATTAAATTTTTTAGGCGTGTTGCCAAGAACCTGTTCGTTTGACTATACGCCACCTTTATGACAGATGTAAATCTTTCTCTTTTAAGTCTGAGAAAAAACTTTTACCCTTAGCATTAAGTTCATCTATCTTTCTCACCACATCACTTTCTATGTAACTAAGAATCTGCTGTGCATAATTATCAGCATCTTCTTTAATCCTTCTAGCTTTAAGTAAGGCCTGCTCTTCAAATCTCTGAGCCTTTTCTATTGCCTGCATTCTAATAGTCTCAGCATCTGATTCAGCGTCTTTAGTTAATCGTTTTGCATGTTCACTACATTCATTGAATAAACTTTTCGCCTCATGTTCCGCTGATCTTTTTATTTGGCTTTCATCTAAAAGCTTCTCTGCTTGATCTTTAGCCCTAATAAGCATAGTTTCGCATTCTTGCTTAGTCCTAGTCAGAAGATCATCAGCCTGCTTCCTCGCTTCAGTAAGTTCCTTATCCCTCTTCTCGATAAGCTGCCTAGCCTCTTTTATTTCCTCTGGGATAGTCGCATAAAGATCTTCAAAGGCTCTCATCAAGTACTCTGGATCAATCATTTTCTGATTAATCATAGGTATGTTCTTAGCCTGCTCTATATATTCGCCGATTTCATCTAGTTTGCTGAAAATATCCAATATTTCTTCCCTCCAAATATTTACTCACACAATCTGGAACGAGAGTGCTTACATCTCCCCCCAATTCTAGCAATTCCCACACCCTGCTTGCCCTTATAAAAGAATATTCTGGGCTAGTCATCAAAAAAACAGTCTCAATAGAATCCTTATGTCCTTTTAGGGACAGTGATCTGTTTATTTGTGACATCTCTAACTCCTGCTCAAAATCATTAGCAGCACGAATTCCTCTCAATAGCAATCTATAATCATTCGCTCTTGCATAATCTATAACCAAACCTTCAACTATTGAGACCTTAACATTTGGCAAATTAGCCGTCGCCGTTTTAACTAAAGACTCCCTCTCTTTAGCATCTAAAATAGATTTTTTTCTAGAATTACTAGCTATAGCAATTTCGACGCAGTCAAAAAGTTCCACCGCTCTTGCAAGCACGTCTAGATGCCCTAAAGTAAAAGGATCGAAACTTCCTGGATAAAGAGCTTTTTTAGCAGGCATTAATTTTATCTTATTACCTTTAGTCTCTCATGTAAAACTAAATAAGCTGATATTAGAGTTTTTTCATTTGATATTACTTTGATTAATATTTATTTATATTCCGTATTACATTTTCCAGTAAATTATCTCTTACTTGTATATAATATATTACGTAATACTTGACTAAGCTCCTCACATGACTTCTTTCAAGATAAATTGCATAATTGGGCCTTTCTGTCCTCACGGGGATGAGTCAGTGTCAACATTCCGAGGGAGGGCTCTGATTGGTTAGTACTGCTATAGGTACGAACAAGAGCTTTCTAGAACAAGGAATAAATCCAAATACTGCAACAAACCCAGAACCAACTGGGACGATTTTTAACGCCGCTAAAGACTTTAATCAGGGCTTAAAGGAAGATTCTTCTGCCGGAAACAATATCGTCAAGTTTGCTCGCAAAAGGCAGACTAATAACTCACGAAAAACAAACACTCAGCATCAAGAAAAAGAACATTCGCGAGGCTTTATTTATTCTCTCTGGGAAAGTGTTCTAAAGTCTTGGTCAAATGCTCTCCTAACCAGTTCATCTGCTGAAACTATAGTAAATGCAATTACTGGTGAAGGTGAAGCAAAAAAACTATCAGCTCAATTAGATAGACAGTGCGGAGAATTAAAGCAGCTTTTAGACAAGGGGACTTTTTCTTCTGATGAGCAAAAAAAGCAGATTAAAAGCCAGATAGAACAGCTTGAAAAAAACAAACATGACCCTAATACAGTTGAATATAATTCTTTCAATCGAAATCTAGAAAAGACTTTTGCTGATTCTTTCCTCTCACGATTAATTACAGATATTGCTCAAGACCAGTCTATATCTGCATTTAGGCGAAAGTTTCCTGAATTTTCCAAGAAATTCCCGATAATAAATACTTTGATCAGTGACATAGTTGCAAGACCTTCCACTTTCATCTTAAGAACAGTCACTGCCGAAAATAATATCCTTACCAACGCAACTAATCATGCTGGTGAAGTAAGTCCACGGCAACAAGCAATAATTGAAGCGATGAAAGATACAGGTGTAGCTAAATTAATTCACTGGATACGCGGCGAAGACGAAGACGGTAACAAAAAAGTAAAACTTGTTCAAAAAGAAAATGGTGAAACTATTGAGGTCCCAACTGGCTTTAACATTAAAACAACCTTAGATCCCTTTGTAAATTTTATTAATAAATATTTACTAGGCATCACAGCTGGTGAGGTTCTTAAAGATGAACAAGGTCAAACCCTTTATACAGTTAATTCTTTAGGTGAGAAAAAAGAAATTAAATCATTAGCTAAATTTAACCCTTTACATTTTGGCTTCACTTCTTTACTCAGCCTTGGCTTAACGAATTTCACTTTAGATAAAAAAGCTCAAGCCACTGGCTTTCAGGATGCTAATACTCCGTTAACAAGTGCCGCTGCAATCTTACTGAATAGTGCTAACCGTATAGATTCTGCGATGACCAGTTACGCACACTCATCCGTAAGAACTGGCTCAAGCTTTATGGATACTTTCCATGACATAATTCCCAAAAAGTTAATAATGCCATTTTGTCAGGCTATGATGAAGGGTTTATCTAATCTTGTCGGTGGCGACATGATAAATCCAGTTACTAAATCGATATTATTTAACATAGTTCTGGAATTTACTGCACCACCTTTTGTACAAAGTTTCATGAAAAAATCAGAAAAAGGGGCTATAGATAAAGATACTCAATTCGTGGCTCATACACTGATTAAACCAATACTCTCTCCTTTGGTAGAAGAATTGAAAAAGTGCTGGATGTGGTGGGGTAAAAACTTCCACGCAGCGGTGGGAACTTATCCAGCCATAATCAAGCTAAGCCCAGCTTCCAGCCCTTTCTGGTTAATTCAAAAAATCAGCTGCGCCATTACTCGCAGGAAAGCTAAAGATATTCCGCATCTTTTTGATGAGAAAAAAGAAGAAGTATTCCAGCCTGGATTACCGTCTTATCTCGGCGAATATAAAAATACTGGTCTCCTTAAAACTGCCCTTCTTGCTATAAAGAGCTTAGCGAAAACACCTCTAAATGTTACAGACTGGTTCGTTAAATCCAACGAAGCTAACAAGATTTACTCCAAACTCACAGACAGTATTCAAGCAGCAGCGAATCTCAAAAATGCCCTTAACGATAGTATTACGAGAGATGGAGAAGCAGCGAATAGAATTATCCCCCCTCACTCGCCTGAAAGCAGTTAACTCACAGTAATCTCAATCCAAAAATAGCCCCAGAAGAGCAGCAAAGTGACACTATTTTGAGGCTCCAATTTCTGCGTTTTAAGCCCTTACTATGACCGAGCAGCCATCCTGCAACCATTATCTCTTGTACCACCAGTAATCGAGTTTCCAGAATCAGATAGAGAACTACTAGAGTCCCTCAATCCCTCAGGGTGACTAAAGCCAGCGACAGCCTTCAAAGTAGCATACAACGAAAGAAATGCGGCAGGCAGAATTAAAGGGTTCATAAAAGAACCCCCCCAGAAATAAACATAAATCCCTCCTCACACAATAAATAAGATTTATAGTTTTTAAATTTTTAAAAGTTTTACGACTCTCGCCAACCGGATTTGGTACAGAAACACGGAAAGTTATTAATTTGGTTTATATCATAGTACTACAAAGATTTTAGAATTACTACATTATTTACAATTATTTAAGATTCTCCTCGAATAGCATTATAGAAACCTCAAAAGAAAACAACATAAACAAAAAACTCCTCCTCACACATTTGAAGATTTTTATTTAATTGCTGTTTAAAAATTAAACATTTTAAGACTCGCGTCAACCATGTTTGGTACAGAAACATGGAAAGTTATAGAAGAATTATTATACAGCCTCTAATATGGCTAATCAAGTGGGTTTAGGATAATTTAATCTTTCAAAGATGTGAATACTCGACTACATTTTGCGGACATTCATCCCCCTAGTCTTAAACTTGCACGCTTGCGAACAGTGCCTTGAACCTGTACCTTTGTGAGCAGCCCGATTGCAAATCAGCCTCTAAGACACTGCTACTAGACTCCAATTTCTGCGTTTTCGTGGTTCTCAGCTTGTGGACTTACTTGCGCCTTCGTGAGCAATCCCACTATACATCAGCCTCTAAACACAAAAGCAAGAATTTCTTCTTGCCCCTGTTAATTGTGTTTAGTTTATTTGGATTTAAGCTGGCTGCGAGATCGACGAAGCTAGTGAGCGATAATCAGAAGATTCCAATGCAGCTGAAGACTGCTCTGAGCTAAAATTTGACGGCAGAGAATTAGAAGAATTGTGCTGCACCTGTCGTGCCGCCCCCAAAACAGCTAAACCAAAAACAGCTACTGGAGCCAAGAGAACATTCATTGAACACCTCAAAATATTTCAGGTGTTTTAAGGACTTGCCAACCAAATTTAATACATAAACCTGGAAAAGTGTGGGAGAGATCACGCCTAAAAAGTTTCTTATAAAACCGATTAAACGCTTACAAGAAGTAGTATAAACGCTATTTAGTAATTACAAAGTTAAAAGTCCTTCATACGGTATTATCTTTTATGAAAAATTTTTAAGATTTTGGCTTAACAGCATACTTAATTAGACCATATTCAATACTGTCAACAATCGCATCCCAAGAGGCTTTAATAATATTAGTGCTAACTCCGATAGTATCCCAGTCTTCAGCTAGATTTCCAGTATTAACCTGAACCTTAGTCAGGGCCGCCGTTCCAAGTGAACTGTCCTGAATCCTCACTTTATAATCTAATAACTGAAACTCCTCTATCTTAGGATAGAAATTTACTAAAGCTTTTCTGAGAGCCTTATCTAAGGCATTCGCAGGACCATTACCCACGCTCGCAGAGTGGATTTCCTCGCCTGCTATTTCGATTCGCACCGTAGCCTCTGTCTTCTCACCATTTGAAATATAGACATTATGCTCCACTAACTTAAAATAGGGCTTATAAGCTTTGAGTTTAGTTTCAGCAGACTCTTCTGCATCTATTAACTTGCGCACCATTAACTCTAAGCTCGCATCAGCATTCTCAAAGCTATATCCCTTATGCTCTAGCTTCTTCACTCTCTCTAAAACAGTTTTAGCGAATTCCCCGATAATCTCATCACTCGCCTTCGGGGAAAGCTTTTTCTTCTGTAGCCAATCTAGTATATTACTCACCCCAGACTGCTCTGAGATAATAATCTTAGTCGCATTACCAACTAGAACAGGGTCTATATGCTCATAGCTAAAGTCCTGTTTTTTCATTGCACTAGCATGCAAGCCAGCCTTGTGAGCAAAGGAACTAGCTCCCACGAAAGGCTGATGAGCATTATGGTGCTGATTAGCAATTTCAGCCACAGCATGAGATAGACTGCTTAAATGTTTTAGCTTATCCTTAGGTAAACACTTTAATTTTTCTTCAGTATACTTAAGCTCTAAATTAGGAATTATAGAAATCAGATTCGCATTACCACAGCGTTCTCCATATCCATTAATAGTTCCCTGTACTTGAGTAGCACCAGCTCTCACGGCTCTAATACTGTTAGCCACCGCAAGCTCACAGTCATTATGCGCATGAATACCAATTTTAATAGGGAGCAGCTTTGAGCTTATGTCCCTGCAAGCAGTCCCGTCATAAATCTCAATAATCTCTTTAGTAATTTTAAAAACCTGCTCCGGCAGACTGCCACCATTAGTATCACAGAGAACTAATGTCTCAGCCCCAGCCTCCACCGCAATTTTAGCAAACCTAAGCGAATAAGCAGAATCAGCCACATAACCATCAAAGAAATGCTCTGCATCTATAATCACCCGTCGCCCTTCTGATTTTAAAAAAGATATACTTTCAGCGAGCATATCTAAATTCTTATCTAAGGAAATTTTTAAAGTATTAGTAACCTGCGGGGCAGAGCTTTTCCCCACTATGCAGATAACCTCTGTCTCCGCTCGCAAAAGAGCTGCTAGTATAGGATCTGCTTCTACCTTGGTATTAGCCTTACGAGTACTGCCAAAAGCTACTAGCTGAGTGGTTTTCAGCTTCATTTTTTTCGCTTCAGTAAAAAAATCTATATCCTTCGGATTCGCCCCAGGCCAGCCGCCCTCTACGAAAGCGACACCAATATCATCTAAGAGCCTGAGTACTTTGAGCTTATCATTCACGCTAAAAGAGATGCCACGCATTTGTGCGCCATCTCTAAGTGTAGTATCGTAAATCTCTATTGCTCGCATGGCACTTTTGCCAATCTCCTATTTTTGCTTTTTCGTGTTCAATATGTAGCATTAAAATCATAGGGATCGAAATCAATAAAATCACCATCCAAACTCATAGCCGCAGCGGAGAATGGACTATCTTGACTAATTCTTACACCATTAATCACACCACGCAAAAGGCCTGTGAGACCACCTGCAGCACCACCAACAAGAAAACCAGACGGCACACCAACTAATCGCGGAAGAAGTCCTTCGCCAAATTCCGTAGAGAACGATGAAGCATACTGTGAAGACTTAGAAACAGCTCCACGTGCAAGACCAAAGAAGCCACCCAAAGGAGCCGAGATTAGAGATGAAGTAACTTTAGAAACAGCTCCATGCGAGCTGTAAGCTGGACTTGCACCTAAGGATAAACTCAACACAAGAACTAAGAAAAATAATCTTTTAAGAAAAGTCATAAGAACATTCTAACAGAGACCGATATAGGTTACACATCAGCCTTTAACAAATCTAAACTGCCCCAGAATGACTCTTTAAAAACCCCTCTGGGATTAGCTGATAACCACCACCATAGACAGTCTTAATATACTTCTTAGCCCCAGCTTCTATTCTAGACCTTAAATGGCGAATATGCACTCTGATGGTATCTATATCATCCTCGGGTGAATAACCCCAGACTTCTTTAAGAATAAGCCCTGGTGATACTGTTTGACCATGATTCTGCATTAAGCAATGTAGAACTTCAAATTCAATAGGGGTGAGTCTTAAAATTTTATCTTCGATTTTAACTTCTCTAGATTCTGGCATTAAAGTAATATCTCCAGAATGAAGAACTTCTGGAATCGATTGAGCTAAAGTAATAGCCCCAGATCTTCTAAGAAGTGCTTTAACGCGTACAAAAAGTTCAGGAAGCTCAAAAGGCTTAGTTAAATAATCATCAGCACCAGAATCAAAACCCGTAACTTTATCATTAGTGCGGTTAAGAGCTGTAAGCATTAATACTGGAGTCTCCTTCGTTAAATCATTCTGTCTAATGCGCTGACAGGCTGTAAAGCCATCCATATTAGGCATCATCAAATCAAGAATAATTAGATGTGGTGGCTTCTGAAACGCCATAGCCAAACCATCTATAGCATTATCGCAAGATTCAACATTATAGCCTTGTAATTCTAGATTAAAACTTATAAGCTCGAGTATAGCTGGATCATCATCAATGACGAGAATATCTTTTTTTAGTTCCTGATTCATAGCTCATAATATTCTATCAAACACCGTCATCGCTAGCTATTATTTTTTTTCTTTTCCTTAAAACCTTACCTAAAGTACTAAATATCTGCGTTCTTTTACTCCGATTACGATAAATATGCTTATAAAAATCACTCAGCTCTTGCTCTAAAGCTACGAGGCTCTCATATCGCTTTAATCTCCCCTGCTTTGCCATAGAAATATCACCAGTCTCTTCTGAAACCACAAAACACAGAGCATCTGTAACTTCACTAAAACCAATAGCAGCCCTATGCCTAGTTCCATACTGCCAATCTAACTTAGGGTTCTCTGTCATCGGCAATATAACACTAGCAAGAGCAAGCTGAGTTCCACGAATAATAACAGCACCATCATGCAAAGGAGATTTATTATCAAAGATAGTCATCATGAGCTCCTTCGAGATATCTGCATTAATAGGAAAACCTGCATTAATATAATAACGCTCCGCCTGAGACTTTTCTACAATAATCAAAGCCCCTACTCGCTTTTTCTGCAACATCTCTAAAGAAGCAACAATATTTTTATTCGCCTTCTCCAACTGATCTAAAGATTTATGACCATCTATATAGCTTAAAAGATTAAACTCGCCACCTAACTGAATCAGCACTCTGCGAAACTCTGGAGCAAATATAACGATCAAACCTACAATAAAAGTCTGTGAAAATATCTCAAAAATTTTAGTAAGTATACTTAATTTCAAAATATAACAAAGCATCATTACCGGCAGAAGCATAATTAAACCCCTTAAGATTCTCTCTGCTTGCGTGCCTTTAAAACGATCATAAGCCTGATATACTAACCAAGCTAAAATCGCAAGCTGTATCGCTACCGTAAAAAGACTTACAGTATTAAACTCTATATCTAAGAACTTATACAAAAGCTCGCCTACATCTAAATAGTTCAGCTCTAGACTAGTGTTATCAGCTGGGATAGTGGTTCAACCTCCTTAAAAGCTTTCTGCTAGTTCTCTAAGATAAGTTCTGAGGTAGTTCATCCCATTGTACGACATCCTCATAAGTCTCTCTCCTTATAATAATATCGGCTCTGCCGTTATTTACAAGTAGCATGGCTGGTCTTCGCACGCGATTATAGTTACTTGCCATACTATAGTTATAAGCACCTGTCGAATAGACCACAAGGACATCATCATGATTTAGTTCTGGAAGATCGATATCACGGATCAGTATATCCCCAGACTCACAGAATTTACCTGCAATAGTAACTTTTTCAGTTTTAGCATCACTAATCTTTCCATCTAGCTCAGCATAGTAACGAGCCTGATACATAATGTGCCTGACATTATCTGCCATACCACCATCAACAGCCACATACTTACGCAGATTTGGAATATTTTTAATATTCCCGACCTTATAAGCCGTTATACCAGCGGGTCCTACTATACTTCTACCAGGCTCCACTATTACTCTTGGTAAATCTAAATTTAGTGTTTTACAATTAGCGATAATAGAATCAGCTACCACTTTCACCCAGTCATTAATCTCTGGAGGATCATCGTGTTCATGATATTTAATACCTAAGCCACCACCGACATTAATGTCCTGTAGGCTAATGCCGTATTTATCTTTAAGGCTTCTGTATTGATTCAGTAAAACTCCCGCAACATCGTTATGCGGCATAGTTTCAAATATCTGTGAACCTATGTGTGCATGCAGACCCTTGATATTTATATTTTTATACTTCTCTTTCAGAGTCAGTATTTTAGAGATAAGTTCATCAACCTGAGACAGATCAAAACCAAACTTACTATCAATTCTGCCAGTCTTAATATATTCATGGGTATGACATTCGATACCCGGAGTCACCCTAATAGAGATGTTCACTGTCGTATCTACAGAAAACTTTTCATGAAGGAGTTCTGAAATAAGTTCTAATTCATAAAAATTATCAAGCATAATAGAACCGATTTGATTTTCTATCGCCATCTCAAGTTCATCTTTAGCTTTATTATTACCATGAAAAATAATTTTTTCTTTCGGGAAGCCTACTGATAATGCAGTAAACAGCTCCCCACCACTAACCACATCTATACCTAAGCCTTCAGAATCTATAATCTTGCAGACTGCTTTACAGTTAAGTGCCTTACTTGCGTAAATAACTAAGCTTTCACCTGAATAAAATTTCTTAAAAGCATTTACATAGAGCTTTGCGCGAGTGCGAATAGTTTCTTCACAGAGAATATACAAAGGGCTACCATACTTAGTAAGTAAATCTTTTACTTTAAGTCCTGCTATTGTAATATTATTGTTTGCATCTACCGCATAACTAAGCGGTTTCAAGTGGCTAGAAATTTGGTCTAATTTAGAACTAAGAGAAGCACCTTGAGCTATCATAGGACACGATACTAGCATAAAATGAAAGCCTTTTTAGCACAAATTAACCCTGTAGTTGGTGACCTTAGAACTAATTTCGAGAAGCACCTAGATATTATTAATATAGTTAATAGTAAAAGGGATTCTAATCCTAAATTAATAATATTTCCAGAGCTGAGTCTAATTGGTTATCCTGCAAGAGACTTACTGTTTAAAAAAGAATTATTAATTAGACAAGGTGACTATTTAAAACAGCTCTCTGAGATCTGTCCTGCGAATTTAGGTATATTAGTGGGAGGAGTAAGTTCTAACGATACTACTGGTAAAGAGCTTTTCAACTCCGTATTTTTTATCACTTGGAATAAAGTAGCTGATGTATTTAGAAAAACTCTACTCCCTAATTACGATGTATTCGATGAGACAAGATATTTCGAATCAAACAAAGAATTTAAAACTTTAGATTTCGGTGGATATAAGCTAGGAATCAGTATCTGTGAGGATCTATGGGCAGATGAACTTAAAAATCTCTACGATATAGATCCCATCGCTAAATTAACTAAGCTCGGAGCTAAATTAATCATTAACTGCTCTGCCTCTCCTTATTACATCAATAAAATTAAACTTAGACAGAGCCTTATTACTCACGCCGCAGAAAAACATCAAGTGCCGATACTCTACTGTAACCAAGTAGGTTCTAATGACCACCTAGTCTTTGACGGTGCTTCACTCGTAGTAAATAAACATGGTTATGTAACAAGACAGGGACGCTCTTTTATTGAAGATCTTATGGAAATAGATATCGAATCTCTTATGAAGAATGAAGAAAAAGCATTCATAAGCGAAGAGAAGAAAAACGCAGAGATTGGAGTTCTGCTAGATGTCCAAGAAAACAATACTGAACTCTTTATCAGCGATATAAAAGCCTATGGCGAAATACTCTCCGCTCTCAAGCTCGGCATACAAGATTATTTCAAAAAATGTGGTTTTAAAAAAGCAATACTGGGTCTTTCTGGTGGCATAGATTCCGCTTTAGTCGCCTATTTAGCAGTTCAAGCCCTCGGCAAAGAGAATGTCAGCGGCATAATGTTAGCTTCTAAATTTACAAGTAATGAAAGCCTAAAAGACGCTCAGCAGCTTGCAAAAAATCTTGGCATAGACTACCGTAGCATTAGCATAAAAGAACTTCATGAAACCATGTTGGAGACTGTGCCCAAAATAAGTAAACTCGCAAGCGAGAATGTGCAAGCGAGGCTCAGAGCAAATATTCTCTTGGCTCTTTCTAATACCGAGGGTTCACTATTATTAGCTACCAGCAATAAATCTGAACTAGCTGTAGGTTATGCCACTATTTATGGTGATACCTGCGGTAGCATAGCCCCCATAGGTGATCTATTGAAAACAGAAGTCTATGCTCTAGTAGATTACATCAACCAAAATACTGTTTCGCTAGATGTAGGACTCACCATTCCCGATAACATCTGCAAAAAAGCTCCAACAGCTGAACTAAGAGAAAATCAAAAAGATGAAGATAGCTTACCGCCTTATCCTAAGCTAGATGCGATTATTATGAATTACGTTGAAAAGCGAAAATCACTTACAGAAATAGTCGAAATGGGCTTCTATGAACCAACCGTACTCAGCATCTTAGGCATGATAGATAGAAACGAATATAAAAGACAACAATATCCACCTATTATTAAAGTTAAAGAATTAACCTTTGGATATGGTAGAAAAATGCCAATAGCAGCTAAATATGAACATTACTGAAACACAGATAAGCAGAGATTCTTCGGATGGTTCTCCCTTAATTAAACTTGGCGAAATTTCATATATTAACTGCGAAATTTTTAACTACCCTTTAAATAAAATTATTCAATCCAGGGGGCGTGTACCTGAAAATAGGCGTATAGCCGAACGAACAAGTTCAAACGCAGAAATTGGAGTTCGGCTACACGCCGAAGATACTTTTAAAATAAAGATTAGTACTGGTGCACCAAGTCATTTAAATAAACTCTTTACAGAAGGTCTAATAGACGCAGCTCCTATTTCAAGCTTTGCTTATCTAAAGATAAAAGAACACTGTAAATTACTTAAACGAATCTCTATTAGTGCCTTTGGCAAAGTTAAAAGCGTATTATTCTTCTCTACTCAAAATTTAAAAGAATTAAAAAGCTTACAACAAAAGGGTTTAAAGCCTAAGATATATATAAGCGAAGAAAGTGCAAGTTCCGTAGGTTTATTAAAAATACTGTTAGCTGAAAAATATACTTTAGATATTAATAATATTGAGTTTATTAAATTTTCTGGTAAGGGAGAAGGTTTACCTAATAAACTATTAATCGGTGATAAAGCTTTACTCGAAGCGAACGAAAATGCAGAAATTGGAGCTCCGCTACAGGCCAGTGTTGCCAAGCTTATAAATTACCAATATATTTATGATCTTGGTGAAGAATGGTTCGATTTATCGAATGGCTTACCAATGGTCTTTGGGCTATGGGCTCATAAACTAAATCCTCAGAAGGAAAAATTTTTACAAGAACTTATCCTTACAGCAAAAGCCATGGGGCTTAACCAAGATCTGGATGAAATAATAGATATAACTCATTCTAGGACTAATTTGCAGAAGAATATTTTAAGTAGTTATTTTCAGACCTTAAATTATGATTTCACCGATGAACATATACAGGGATTAGCTCTATATGAAAACTATTTAAATAAGTGGGCTTTGATTTAAATAAAAACCGTAGCGGTCTCTTAAAATTACTGAATCACTCTCTCTACAATAGCTCTAATCTCTTCATCAAGCATTAAATCAGCCACTTCAGGAATATCTTTTTCTAAAGCATATCTCAAAAGTCTTTTAACTAAGAGCTGAAAACCTTTTGGTGAAGCGACTTCAAGATGTAAGCCTAAGGCATCTGCAAGTTGAAGTACGGTAGAAAACTGTATATTCTCTTCAGCTTGTTCAAAGCGTGAAATAGTTTGAGTGCTGATTCCCGTTAAAGCAGCTAATCTTTTCTGAGATATTTTTTGTTTCTTTCGCTCAGACTTAATCTCAGAAACTATAGTTTTTAAATATTTTTGAATATGCCGTTCCATCTTTTTTTAATATGTTCTCTGAAAGCTTTTCTCAGTAAAGGGTTTACTTTTTTAGAAGCTTCTATAAAATCATAAATGTGATCTAACCTAGAGGAAAAATCTTTTACCGCCTGTTCTAAAACTGCTTCACGTAACTTAAAGTCTGCACACAGTATCTTTAAATGCTTAGCTTTAATATCGCCTAAGGGTAAATCAAGCTTAGAATTAAATCCCAAAGCTAAATTAGGAGTCAATTCTTCATAATACCTGACAAAAACCATATCATATAGAGGGCTTAACTTTAGACCAGCAGCATTATGTAACATAGCAAAATTTTTCAAATGTGCGTCGGTATTCCCTAAAAGTATACAAGCCAAAACTCTTCTAAAGAGCTTTTCAACGTCAACTTTATTACATAGTTCACTGTTATTCATGTAATCAGCTAAATCTTTATAGTTTAAATCATATTTATCTATAGCCTTCATTTGTAGCAGCGAAGCAAATTCTTCAAAATGTACTTTAGCCTTGTTTTCAAGTCTATCAAAGCGTTTCACCAACAATGCATCGCCAATGCCTTCTATTTTCGCAAGCTGGGTTTCCGCAACTTCATCAGGCTTCAGTAAGATTTCAGCTACTTTCATGCAAAGATATTCATTCTCTAAAATTAATGGATACTTACCTTTCAGCTTAGCGATATACGTAGAAGTCTCTCCTAAATTGACAGGTACGAAACCATTCTCCCCTAAAGTTACTAATATTTTAGGCTGCACACCAGACATAGAAGCTTTAGATTTTACAGCTATTTTTTTTACATAATCATTTTTATCAAGGTGGATCTGATACTGTGGATCTGGATCAACTACCGTCACAGCTCCGATTAAATCATGACCAAAAGCCATTAACAGTTTGAATCTATCATTCTCACGAATACCTAAGGCTTTAGCTTGAATCTGGGCAAGCCATCCCTCTGCGACAAGATTATCAAAAAAAGGATGTAAGCCATTTTCAGAATAATGCTTATTTATATTTAAAGGTAATGTTACCGATACTGGATTATTACTGCTTTGTATAAAACTCTCATCGTAAGTAAAACAAGTTCTTCCACCTGCTTGTTCCTCTAAGTAACCAACAAAATCATTATTTAAATAGACTTTCGCCCAATTAGAATTAGCCATCTGTAATATCCAATATATTAGATATTATACCCACTAGATTATAAAATATCTAATATATTAGGTATTTTATAATGTTATTCTTAAAATATCCAATAAATTAGATACTTTAAAACTCAGATAATAAAATATCCATGAGATAATTAAAGCATTATGCAACTCAGCAATCTCTTCATCTGTGGCTTTAAGGGAGACACTTTAGACAAAGAAACCGCAGCTAAACTTTTAGAGCTAAAGCCAGCTGGATTAATTCTCTTTGATACAAATATAGAAGAAGCCGCTCAGTTAAAAAAACTCATTACCGATTTAAAAGATTTATTAGGCGAAGATATTTTAATTAGTGTCGACCAAGAAGGTGGCAAAGTAGAGCGCCTTAGAAAAGTTTCAGCAAGTTTGCCAAGTCTCTATGCCCTAGGTACTGCTAGCAGAAAGAATCCAGACTATTTAAAAGCACACACTCAGCTCTTTGCTTCTGAATTAATTGATTTGGGCTTTAATCTAGTTTTCGCTCCCTGCTTAGATTTAAATACTAACCCTCTGAATCCCATTATCGGTACAAGAAGCCTTGGGAACGATTCTAAACTAGTCTCTGAGCAGGCTACTGTTATTATAAATGAATTAAAAAAATATCCCCTACTTAACTGTGCCAAACACTTTCCTGGACATGGTGACTCAATCAAAGATTCTCATCACTCTTTACCCCATATAGATTTAAGCAAAGAATTATTCTTTAATGATCATCTTCAGCCTTTTCGTGCAGCGATAAACTCTGAAATAGATATGGTCATGACGGCCCACGCTATTTATAAGCTTCCAGCAAATATTCAAGAAAAGCTTTTGAATAGTGGTTTTAATAATAAACCTACGCAGGAAATACTAGAAAAACTACCAGCAAGTATTAATCCTTTTTTCGTAGAAGGTCTTCTCCAGCAAGAACTTAAGTTTAAAGGATTGTGTGTGACTGATGAGATCACAATGAAAGCTCTGAGTGAATTTGGGGATTATAAAAGAATCTGTGAGTTAATGATAAAAGCTGGCAATGATTTAATTATCTGGAACACTAATCTAGACGAAGCCTTAGAGATAGAAAGATCTAGTCCTACCTGCCATTTTAGTAAATCTCTGCGTGAGCGTATCGAAAATTCCATAGAAAAAATTAAACTAACTAAAGATCGACTAAAGGATAAAAAAACACTGAAAAGGCAACAGGATTTTAGTTTAAATAGAAACAGTACTGTAAAACACACTTTAGACCATAGCTACAGAGAAAAATTAATACAAGAGATGTCAAACATAGTTCAAGACAGTATTCAAATAAATCATAAAGCTCAAAATGGCTTAGGTGCAGAGTTATCCAGTTCCCTACCATTTAGACCTGATTATATTTTGGTTTTTGAACACCCTAAATTAGAGCTTGAAATTATCAGGAAAGTGTTTCCAGAAGCCAAGTTGCTACAATTCTCACGAGAAACTAAATCCCTGAGTGATCTGATATTAAGCTCGGATAAAGAATTAACCGCAAGCTCAAAGAGGTCTTTAAAATATTTAATACTAAGTTTTCAATGTCAGAGCGATCCACAGCCAGAAAACTTTATTGAAAACGCAGAAAATGGAGTTGTGCAGGAGTCTCTTATTCTAGATTTTAAAAAAGACTTCCCTAATACTATTCATGTTGAATGTGATTTTGATAGTGAAATCGCTGATATTAATCTAGATGGTGCAAATTTCGTACACTATAAAGCACTCTTAAAAGTTTTTCAAGCTGATCAAACAGAACTTTAAGGAAGTGATAAAAAATGAAATTTTTCATCACGGACTGTCAGGTAAAGAGATTAAGGATCCACTCCCCGAGCTAGGTTTTATACCTCGGTCGGGGTCGAAAAATGCTAAAAACAGCATTTTTCAGTGGATCCTTAAAGAGATTCACTCTTCCTTAAATTCGATCACTTTCTTTTTTATAATTCTGTCTTTAAAACTAAATTTCTTATTCTTCTCTCGTTGTGCTAAAAGGACAGCTGCATTCATTTCACCTAAAGCCTGGCAGAGCTTAAAGGTAACGTAGTGCAATTTTTTCTTATCAAATAGGACAAGGACATATAATAATTCACAAGCAACGTAAAATATCTTCAAATGTAAATAGAGAGGGATTCTTGCGATTTTAATTTTAGTAAACTCTGGATAAAACAATCTATCTCCACTACTAATCTGAAATAAATCTGGGGCAGAGCGTTTAAGCCTGTCAGTATGAGCTATCCAATAAAGACTTCTACCTGTTTTAAAATAACTAGTTCTTACATAATGCTCGTCTAGATGCTCTGGTTTAATGGGGTGAAAGACTATACACTGTGGCACATACAACATTGGAATGTTTATAGCAGCGAGGTAATCAAAAAATTCATAATCCTCATGCGAGCCAAGACCACCTTCAGCATTAGCTCCTAAATCCACTCTAAAAATTCCACAGTTAATAAAAATTTCTCTACGGATAAAGACGTTTATGCCAGATGGATAATCCGCCTTACCAAACTCTGTATTGAAAGGATAAAATCTCTCTTCATCACCATAACTATGTCCCCTGAAGACTTCTTGATCAACACCATAAGGTGGCTCTAAATCAAGCCATTCAGGTAAAGCATCCTCCCAAAGAGGTATAGAGCGCCCACCATAGACACCTATTTCATGCTGTAAACAATTAGAAGCCAGCTTGTAAGCTTCTCTCAGCCAATCTTCATCTAAAGAAATATCATCATGCAGAAAGGCCAGTAAATTACCTTGCGACTTCTCTATGCCAGCATTGCGTGCAGCGGCAATACCTTGTATAGGTTCAAAGACGTACTTCACGCTTAAAGTATTCGCTTCAATAAACTTATAAATAACAGCTTTAGTATCATCCCCAGAATTATTATCAACAAGAATTAACTCAATAGACTGCTCTTCAGGAGCTAAACTTACGTGTTGCTCTAAAATATCATTTAACAATTGCTCAAGCAAATTTGCTCTATTATATGTGGTGATTATTATACTCAGTTTAATCATTGAGGAACTATGTTAATTGACGATTTTGATTTTGAGCTACCAGAGGAATTAGTCGCTAAGTATCCACTAGATAAAAGGGATAATTCTCGCTTGCTCTATTATAAGCGAGAAATTCAGGAAGCACCAAATCTCAAAGATACTATTTTGCAAGAACTTAATAAAAATATTGAACATAAATCCTTTAAAGATATATGCTCTATCTTAAAAGCTGGGGATATTTTAGTGAGGAATGTCACTAGAGTGCTAGCGGCAAGATTTTTTGTTATAGATAAAGAGAAGCCTGAAAACAAAGCCATTGAAATACTTTTAGTTAAGGAATTTCTGGATCATGAGGCGGGCGGAAACGCAGAAATTGGAGCTTGCGAGCAGCGTCATGATAAAAGATATCGCTGGATAGCTCTAGCTAAGCCAGGAAAGAAAATCAAAAACACTCCTAAATCCTATATCATAAGTGGTTCCTCAGAAGAAATAATTATTTTTAAAGAGAACGCAGAAATTGGAGTTCGGCTGCATGCCCACAATGGACTTGTGCAGCGGTCTTCAAATGAAGATGGGATGATGATAGTCGAATTCAAAGGCTATGAGCAATTTCTAAACATAATTACTAATCACGGCACTATGCCAATACCACCTTATCTGCAAAGGAGTGCTGAAGACAGCGATAAGGAACGCTATCAGACAGTTTATTCTAAGCAGGATTCTCTCGGCAGCAGTATTGCCGCACCTACTGCTGGGCTACATTTTAGCGAAGAAATCATTCAAGCACTTACAAGGAAAGGAGTTGAATTTATAGACTTAAATCTAGATGTGGGAATCGGGACCTTTAAACCTGTCAGTGTAAGCGAAGTGAAAGACCATAAAATGCATTTTGAATCTTATGAAATTAGCTCTGAAAACTGGGATAAAATTCAAACCGCTAAAACTCGTGGTCAAAGAATAATCGCTATCGGCACTACTAGCTTACGCTGTCTTGAAAGCATAGCTATTACTGGTAAGCTGCGTGGTGAGACTGATTTATATATTTATCCTGGGAATTTTAAATTTAAAATTATAGATGGACTTTTAACTAATTTCCATTTGCCTAAGTCCACTTTACTACTATTAGTCAGTGCATTAATCGGCACAGAAGAATGTAAAACCCTTTACCAGATAGCCGTCGAAGAAAAATATCGATTCTTTAGTTATGGTGACTGCTGTCTTTTACTTTAAGGAAATAATGAAAATGCTATTTTGAGCATTTTTTAGCGAATGCTTAAGGAAGTGATGAAAAATTTCATTTTTCATCACGGACTGTCAGGTGAAGAAGTTAAGAATCCGCTCCCCCGAGCTAGGTTTTATACCTCGGTCGGGGTCGAAAAATGCTAAAAACAGCATTTTTCAGCGGATCCTTAAGAACTAATTTGCTTATGTTAGAATTTCTCCATACATGGAAAATTTAAGAATCCTATTTATCGGTCCAGCAGGTGCAGGCAAAGGAACGCAAGCAGCTCGGCTTGCGGAGGAATTTAAACTTGAACACATTAGCACTGGTGATCTTATTAGAAACGAAATAAAGAGTGAATCTACCTTGGGGAAAGAAGTTAAAGCTATCGTTGAGCGCGGCGAACTAGTCTCAGACGACATCGTGAATGAAATAGTTAAAAGCAAATTAAAAACCACTAATAGATTTTTACTAGATGGTTACCCAAGAACACTGGAGCAAGCTAAATTCTTAGCTGAGCAAGTTAGCCCACTCGATTATATATTTGCGTTAAACGTCCGCAAAAAAATTCTCGTAGAAAGACTTAGCGGTAGAAGAATGTGTTCTAAAACTCAAGATCCGAACTGTAAAGGTATGTTCCACGTCCTATTCACTCCGCCTAAAGTAGAAGGCCGCTGTGATTTATGTGGCTCAGATCTGTACCAAAGGAAAGATGATAATCCTGAAATTATAGAAAAAAGACTCAGCACTTATGAAGCGGAAACTGGTTTACCTTTAACTCAATTCTATAATAATTATAAATCAGGTAAATTTATTGAATTAGATGCAGAACTCAGCCCAGATGAAGTTTATAAAAGCATTACACAGTCTTTAGCTCAAGCTGTGGTATAATTACTTGACTTATGCCTAATAATCAGAGTGATTCTACTAATAAGTTCTTAAGTGAGATTATAGATTACGAAGAGAATATCTATGAAATGACTAGAGAGATCGCTGGTGTAGCTAAAAGAATTAAAGAGCAGGATAAAGAAGAACCTAGTCCTTACCCACCCATTCTTAAAGCGATTAAAGAAGTTTACGTACACAGAGTAGAAAATCGTTACTAACCTAAGTGGAACTAATTCTTGAAAATAAGACTATAGTTCTTGGAGTTACTGGCGGCATAGCTAGTTATAAATCTGTCGAATTAGTTTCCCAGTTAAAAAAACTAGGAGCTAATGTCTATGTGGTTTTAAGCAGTTCAGCTGCAAGCTTTGTGAGTCCGCTCAGCTTAGAAGTTATAAGTGCTAATAGAGTATTCACCAAAGAGTCTAAACATACAGTCGAAGAATCGACTATGAACCCCTTCCCTAATAATTCTTACATAGATCATATATATTTAGCTCAAATAGCAGATCTCATATTAGTAGCTCCAGCGACTGCTAACTGCATTGGTAAACTCGCGACTGCCATCAGTGATGATTTAATCTACGATATAATCCTAGCGACTAAAGCCCCCGTAGTAATAGCTCCAGCCATGAATACCAATATGTGGCTACATCCAGGAGTTCAAGATAATATCAAAAAATTAAGTGGTAGCTATGCTTATTCAATAATTCAACCTAGCGTGGGAGCTTTAGCTTGTAAAACAAGTGGAATAGGTAGGTTAGCAGATTTAGACTCTATCCTCAATGCAGTAAATAAAATACTAAGCAAAAAGATATTGTCTAAATACTCTAAATTACAATTTAACTCTAAAGGAAAACCCCAGAACTTGCTAGACAACAATATACTTATCAGTGCTGGTGGGACTAAAGAATATTTAGATCCCGTTAGATTCATTTCCAACGACAGTTCTGGAGAAATGGGATTTGCACTAGCACAAGAAGCTCTCTATCGTGGCGCTAATGTCATACTTGTATCTACAGTAAATTATAGAAAAGACCCTATCAAATCCGCTCTACTAGATCATCCTAATCTATTACTTTTAGAAGTTAACTCATCCGAAGAAATGCTTAAAGCCATGGAAGCGAATTTCAATGAATCTATAGATGCTGTAATCATGGCAGCAGCCGTATCAGACTACAGCCCAATGCAGCATTTATCAAAAAAAATTAAAAAAGATAGTAATACCACAAGTACTGTTACCCTAGAACTCAAAGAAAATCCTGATATAATTAAGCATTTATCTGCTCAGAAAAGCCCAATCCAAATAACAGTAGGCTTTTCACTTGAATCCGAAGACCTAATAGAAAATGCTCGAAAAAAACTGATAGCAAAGAACTTGGATATGATAATCGCAAATGGCGTTGATGCTATAAATAGCAAAGAAAGCGAAATTAATATAATTTATCCTAAATTAGATGATTCTAATGAACTCGAAATTATAAAATTAGTTAAGCAGAATAAATCCTTAAGTGCTGACCATATATTAGATCATTTAAGTCTAATCCTAAAAGCAAAACATGAAAAGCATTCGCATCTCATTAATAGGCAGACCTAATGTCGGCAAAAGCGCTCTAGTAAATAGATTGGCTGGCAGACAAGTCTGCATAGTTGGCGAAAAAGCTGGTATTACGCGAGATCGCAAAGAAGTTACTTTTGAATGGGAAGATACTCCTTTCACTATTTTAGATACTGGTGGAATAACTTTTGATAAACAAGATCCTTTTTCTGATGATATTTATCGCCAAGCAGTAATAGCCATGGAACATTCAGATGCAATAGTATTCTTACTCGATGTTAATACTGGCATGACAATGGAAGACCAGAGAATATGCAGCATCTTAAGAGAAAAATTCTTTGACAGAGTCTATGTAGCTGTTAATAAAGTCGATAGCATAGAAAGAGAAAGCCTTGTTTATGATTTTTATAAACTTGGCTTTGACAAGGTTTATGGTTTCAGTGCCTTACACGGTTCAGTAGGATTGAATAATATGCTAACTGATATTATTGAAAATTATGGTGCTGGGCTAAAAGCCAGTGATGAAAAGCCAGAAGAATCTATTAAGATCGCCTTTATTGGTAAACCTAATGTCGGGAAATCTAGTCTCTATAACAAACTCATCGGTGAAGAAAGATCTATAGTGAGTGACGTTAGCGGCACTACGCGCGATTCTATAAATATTTTTCTAAATAGGCATGGCCATAAATTCGAGTTAATAGACACTGCTGGGCTTAGAAGAAAGTCTAAAGTTCAAGAAGAAATAGAAAGATATTCGACGATAAGAACAACCCACAGCATAGCTCGCTGTGATGTAGCTATTTTAATTCTAGATAGCACTCAAGACGATATAGTAAGCGAACAGGATCAAAAGATCGCAGCACTGATACAGAGTAAAGGCAGAGCTTGTGTAATCGCTATGAATAAATGGGACATAGTAGATCCTGAAATTAAAAATGATCAGACTAAGCTCAAAGCCTTTAAAGAAGAGCTTTTATTTAAATTAAGATTCGTTGACTATGCACCAATAGAATTTATATCAGCCTTAGAAGGTACTAGAACTGATAAGATCTGGACTAGAGCCATAGAAGTCAGCGAACAGCATAAACGCCGCATAGAAACTAATCTACTTAATAAAGTTCTAAGAGATATTCTCTCTTTACAGCCACCGCCGATAGTGAAACAGAAGGCGATTAAGATTAAATATGCGACGCAGATTACCACAGAACCACCAGAGTTTCTGCTATTTGCGAACTACCCTGAATTAATCCCTCCTACCTTTGTGAGATTTATAGAAAAGAAACTTCGAGAGTATTTCGGTTTTATTGGTACGCCCATTCTGATAAAATTTAAGACACAAGAAGAATAGAAGCTCAGTTGCGTAGACTTAAATACCTTTTTTTAAAAAGCTTTGATACTAAGACTCAGATTTTACTTAGGGTTGCTTTAATTGGGGTTATAGTTGGCTGTATTGCAGTTGCATTCAGGGTTCTGACCGAGAAACTAAGTCATCTTTTTTACTATAACCTCTATCATCGTGAATACTGGTATGAATGGCTTTATCCTATTCTCATCTGTAGCTCCGGAGGCTTATTTGCTGGATTTATTACTCAGAAATATGCCAAAGACGCTGGTGGTAGCGGCATACCACAAGTTAAACATGCATTAAATAACCCAAATATCACAATTAGACTAAGAACTGTAATCGTTAAATTCTTCGGAGCTATAGTGGGCATCGCTTCGGGTTTATCACTAGGACGTGAAGGACCAACAATTCACATAGGTGCTGGCCTAGGCGGTAAAATCGCAAGGCTAATGAATAGTAAACATCAAAAAAGAGCCTTAGCGAGTGGGGCTGGAGCTGGTCTAGCTGCTGCTTTTAATACTCCTATCGCTGGCGTACTTTTTATTATCGAAGAATTAGATAAAGATTTTTCCAGCACTTCTCTTGGACCAGCAATAGTTGGGACTGTCTCTGCTGCGATCACCTGTAGATTACTTTATGGTGATTTCTTTACTTTTCATTTTCAATCCAGTTCTGGAATGAGTCTCAGCTCAATTCCTCTTTATATAATACTTGGCATAGTCTGTGGTGTTATTGGTATCAGCTTCCAAAAATCTATCTTAAAATCCCTAAATTTTTATCAACAAAAATTAGCTTTTATTCCAGCTTGGGCACATGGTGGTATAGCTGGTTTTTTCACAGGCATAGTCGCTCTATGGTTACCAGAAGCTATAGGTGGCGGGCACGCTACTCTAGAAGGCACACTAGCACAAGCTTATATTTGGTGGATGATACCACTGATATTTTTATTTAAATATATTCTCACGTTAATAGCTTATGGCAGCGGTGTTCCTGGTGGTATATTTGCACCATCGTTAATTCTAGGAGCCTTACTTGGAGCGATGTTCGGGAATAGTTTAAATTCATTATTTCCTTTTCTTGATTTAAATCCCTCGACCTTCGCTTTTGTGGGGATGGGAGCTTTTTTCACAGCTATTTCTAGAGCACCCATCACAAGCATAGTCATGCTTTTTGAATTAACTGGTAACTATGACTTAGTACTCCCTTTAATGTTTTCCTGTATTATCGCAAATGTAACTTCTGAGAAATTACACCTTGGTGGAATATATGAAAACCTTCTCTCTCGCCAAGGTATAAAGCTAAATCAATACACCAGCCCATCTTATTTACAGCAATTTAGTGTTAAAGAGGCTATGGCTCTAGACCCAGAATGTGTAGAGGAGAACATTTCACTTAGTTCTTTAAATAGAGTATTTCAAAGAACTACTCATGGTGCATTACCCATAGTAGATGCTGAACAAAACCTAGTCGGCATAGTTACCCGCAATGACCTAAAACAGGCTCTAAAAGAGAATCTCAAGAGAAATACCAAGGTCTCTCAAATAATGTCAAAATCACTTATTATACTTACCGAAGATGATAACCTTCACCAAGCCATTATCAGCTTACATGAGCATAATATAGGCAGATTATTAATCGTCGATAGACATAATCCTAAAAAGCTAATCGGTATAATGACTAGATCCGATATTATTAATTTTGAGGCGACTAAAGAAATAGACGAGCCATGAGCGATTTAATTTATATTTCTAAAAGATTTATTCATCTCATCTTTCTGTCACTGTTTATAAGCTTTCTAACTTTTAGCTTAATGAAAGCTGATTTTAAAATCCCTAAAGTAAAGTTAGATATAGCTTTTATACATCTTGATACTAAAGAAATTCAGATACAGACCGGTGATCCTCTTGCTGACCTTAGATTGAATCCAGCGATTTCAGCCGCTCAAATAGAAGCTGAATCTAAAAGGCTAGGATTAGATAAAGGCTTTTTCTATCAGTATCTAACGTGGTTAAGTAATTTAGTTAAAGGAGATCTCGGTTACACTCAAGCCAATCAAAAAGTCATAGACGTCATAATACCAGCCTTAAAAAACACCTTAATTTTAAATCTCTGTGCGATTTTCTTCAGTTGGCTTATCGCTATTCCGCTTGGAGTAATCTGTGCGATTAAGCAAAACAGCTGGCTTGATCTCTCTGTAAGGTTCTTACTCTCTTCTTTAATGGCGATGCCAAGTTTTATACTTGCTATTTTTATGTTACTGTTCGCTCTTTATAGTGGCTGGTTTCCTATCGGCGGGCTTACTAGTGTCGTTATAGATGAGATGAATTTTTTTGAACGCTTTATAGATGTAGCTAGACACCTCTTTATTCCAGTTAGCATACTTACTCTGCTTAGCATACCTAGCATACAGAGACAGATGCGGGCGAATTTATTAGAAATATTAGATAGACCCTACATTAGAACTGCCTTCGCGAAAGGTTTGAAATTCGACATAGTCATCTGGAAACACGCTTTAAGAAATGCGATTAACCCCTTAGTTACTTTATTCGGTTTTGAGTTCGCTGGCTTATTCGCTGGCTCTGCTCTCATCGAGATGGTTCTAGCTTATCCAGGCTTAGGCTTACTTACTTTAGAAGCAGCAAGAAAACAGGATATTAATATAGTTATGGCTAACCTTTTACTGGGAAGCTTAATGCTAGTCTTGGGGAATCTTCTAGCTGACTTGGTTTTAAAAAAGATAGATCCGAGAATAAAGGATATTTAGGCATGAACAGTTTCAAAATCCTCTACTAAATTACTAAAAGCTATCATCGCTTTATTAATGCCCATATCTAAATCCACAAGACTCGCTGCATCATCCATATAAGCAGGCGAGGATACTATCTTATGCTTCTCATCCACTACACATTCTGTGCTTAAACATTTAGCCGATTTTACACCTATCGCTTCAAGAGCCTGATTAGGACCATCATCAAGACCTAAAGTGAGTAGAATCTCTGGTTCTAAATCATGCAAAGAAAGAGCTACTAAAGCTGGGGCTATACAGATAGCTAAAATAGCTTTTTTCATAGTAAACGCTTCTCGAATAATTCTTTTGGTATCCGTATCAACACTGGCTTTTATTCCATCTAAAGCAAAACTACAGAGATTTTTAGCTACCCCAAAACCACCAGGGATCGCAATAGCATCATAATCATTCATAGACACATTCGCAAGATCAAGTATGTCGCCGCGAGCTATGCGAGCGGCTTCCACAAGGACATTACGCTGCTCATTTAATATAGAGCCATCTATAAAATTAATTACATCTGTTTGTGGCTTATTAGGTGCAGTGCATTGAAAACTCATTCCAGCTTTCTCTATCGCTGTCAGTGTTAGCACGGTCTCACGGATTTCACTACCATCCTTAGCTCCAGAACCAGCAAGTAAAACTAAAACTTTTTTCTTTTCCATAAGCTTTATTTTACTAGGAATAGCCGAATTAAAAAGTTAAAAACAGTCAGGGGAAGAAATGCAGAAATTGGAGTTTGGCTACAGTCCCAAACTAATTTGTTGGCATCGGAGCAGTTTCTGGCGCCTTAAGCTTCGCCGTAATCTGGAATTCCTTATAAACTAGTCCATCACTATAATCTCGCGAACCGCTTAAAAGTACCTCAGAGAAATACTTTGAGCTATGACTTAAATTCACAGCGAAGGCTGAAACTTCATTTACTTTTTCTGCCTTACCTATCATGACTAAATTATTCTTAGCTGCACTAAAACGCTCTATCCATAAGCCTTTAGGGGTTAGCTTACTGAGTTCCTTTAAAATTAAATCCCAAGGTGCTCGCCTTCTAGTTATCGAATAATAAAATTCTCTTTCTTTCTCTAAATCGCTTATCTCTTGTTTAATACGCTTCTTCTCTGCTATCTGCCTTTCGTACTGAGTAACTTCATTCTGAAATACTAAGTACTTCTGATCTAAACTCATATTCTGTAAAGTCGCGAAAAGCCCTAAAAGTAAACTGAAAACTAAAAATATCACCGCAAATAAATGAATGACATTCGGAAGATCCCATCTAAAAGGCTCAGATGGAAGTTTAACTTTTTTAGTAATATCCTGAAAAGAGCTGACAGAAGGCAGATTCTCCATTAGGAATCTTTCATAATCCTCTCTCAGAGTTAATTTATGAGTTAAATTACCAAAAGAATACTCACCTAGATTAGTTCCATAAATATCTATATTTTCTATACTTAAAGTTTTATTCTCAAGATCATTCTGATAAATATCTAAAAAACGATTCAGATCATTCGCAGGGTCATTAGTAGAACTTAAAGTAGAGATAGCTATAGGGAAAGAATAGCTCCAGAAGACTATCTCCATATTAGATGAATGTGTGAACGCTGATAAAATCTCAGAATCTCGCTCTGGTTTAAAAAGATTATAATTAGCGACGAATTTATACAGCTTAGAATTTATTTTCTTTAAAAAACTCTGACAGTTAAACCTAACGGCCTTCTGTGGAGCTACTAAAAGATAATCACAGATTCTCTCACCAGCGACCATTCTGTCTGTAACATTTAATCTTTCACAAGAAAATAGATCTAAAAAATTAACCCTGTCTAACTCAATACTCATAAGCTTCAGCTTCTCGTCTTGCGGGGCTTCATCTGGAAGTGGAATAACCTGATAAGTTATATAACGAATCGGTAAAGAAAAAATGACCTTAGCGGAGCTAATGCCATAAGATTTCAGTTCTTGTTTTAAATCCTGATGAGCCTGTTTAGGTTTTTTAAAAAAATCTTCTGTACTGACTTGGGTTTTACGGACGACAGAATTTATAGAGACAAGTATTTTCTCTAAACTAAAATCTATTATTAAAGCCTGATTAGTATCTTTCAAACTCTTAGTATGATAGCAACAAATACGGCAAGAGCCAATGCTGGCCCTAAACGGACTGTCTTAGATTTATCTTTCATAAGCGCCCGAAAAATCAACAAAGCTGAAAAAGCTATAGCCACACTGAGTAATGAGCATTCTATGCCTCCTATTATGGTAATAAAAGCGATCATAATAGTATCGCCACCACCCCATGCATTTTTAAGCTCAGTTGGCTTAAATTCGGCTGATGAAAAAAATTCACTATTTTTATCATAAATTTTATTCTCCTCCTCCTGATCATGAATTAACTCTGGAGAATAAAAACGAAATAAGAAAAAATCAAAAACTATCTCATTAATAAAATAAGCGAACCCTAAATAACAAAGCAGTATCTTCAATCCTATAAAATGATTGCCTAAAAACAAAACAAATATAAGAGTAAATAAAGAAATATAAATAAAGGAAATATATTTTTCTAAAAACTTAAACCTTAAAGTAAGCGCACTAGGACAGATAGGCAGAGCGAATTTTTTATAAATTATTTTATTTGCAAAATGATTAAACGCATCAAAGAACACTAATATTAAACCAAGATTAGCAAAGCTCTCTATAAAAGGTACTGCTAAACAAAACTTGGCAAAAAATATCGCAAAGATAATCCCAGAATAGCTTAAGGAATGCGGGATTCTTGCTGATGCATTATCGATGACGGCCACTGCTACCGCTATTACTAAAAAGACCAGAATAAATAAAAAAGAAAATATACTTTTTAAACACTCTGGTAATAACATACCTACTTCCACGAAAGCACGAATCGGCAGAAAAACTAATTTATATATAAAGGGAATGGAACATAGGCTCACAAGAAGCTCAACATTTAGATAGCGAATGTCAACTCTAGTATCACAGTGAAAGCATCTTCCTTGCAAAAAAACGTAACTAAAGATCGGAATTTTTTCCCAGAAGCCTAATTTATGATTACAACTAGGACAGAAGGATGCTGGCTTTACGATAGAAAGCCCTAAGGGAAGCCTATAAATAAGCACATTAGCAAAGCTTCCAAACAATGAAGCTAGTATAAAAGCGATTAAGAAATAAAAAACTGCAAATCCTATGGCTATATTTCCTATAATTTACATTATATATAATGCCATGCACACCGCTTACCTGTCTCTAGGATCTAATCTAGGGGATAGACAAAAAAATTTAGAAACTGCTCTTTCACAGATAGCTAAGTGCAAGGGAGTGAGAATTTTAAAATGCTCTGCTTGGCTTGAAAACCCAGCGATAGAAGAAGCAGGTCCGAATCCTTTCTTAAATGGCGTCATTAAAATATCGGTAAATTTATCCCCCATAGAGCTTTTAAAAGAGCTACAGCGAATTGAATTAAATATCGACTGTAATAGAGCCGAGCGTGGCAGAAAATCAGCACGAATTATAGATATAGATATTCTGCTCTTTGATAGACTTAAACTAGATTCTGCGGAACTGACTATTCCTCACCCTCGAATGTTTAGCAGGAGTTTCGTCTTAAAACCGCTTAATGAGATAGAACCAGAGATAGTGCAAGAAATCGTTTATTCATATTTTAAACTTAAGCCTGAATATAAAATTCGCAGAATGATGCTTTCAGATTTAGACCAAATCTGCCTCATAGAAGCAGATGCCTACGGTGAAGTACACTGGACTCGGGATAATTTCGTTAGTGAATTAGATAATACTGTTGGTGACTATAATGTCCTATATAAAGATGACGAAAACGCAGAAATTGAAGTTCGGCAGCGGTGCCAAAATGAAATTTTAGGATACCTAGGCTCTTGGATGATCATAGATGAAATGCACATCACGACTATAGCTACTGCTAAAAATCATACGAGAAAAGGTGTCGCAGAGGCTCTTCTTGTAGCCCAGATTTTTAAAGCTCTAGCCCAGAACATTAAAGCACTCACTCTTGAAGTGAGAGTAAGTAATATTAAAGCTCAAGGTCTTTATGAAAAATATTTATTTAAAAGACAGGGCATTCGTAAAAGATACTATGAAGATACTTTAGAATCAGCCTTAATTATGTGGACTGAGGATATAAACTCTGATGAGTTTCAGAAAAACTTTAGAGAAAGGCTTGTTGAGCTTGTAAATAAAAGTGAGTTATTTGATAAATAATTAAACACAGAAGATGAAGTCATAGAGCAGCTTTTAAAAGACTTAAAGTATCATCTAAGATTCGCTAAGCAGTTGCTAAATCTTTGTTAACAAGACGCATTTGCCGCATAGCTTCTTGTTCAATTTTGGCTTCTTGAAGCCAAAATTGAGATATTTCACGCATCAAACCAATTAACGACTTAGCTAAAAAAAGCTCATGCCTAGCAGCTCCAGCAGAACCAGATCCACCTAAAACCACTTGCTGCATCTTTTTCTCAGCCTTAACTAAATTCTGTTGACCTTGACCAATACCTACATTAGCAGCAGCAATTCGACGTGTAGGATTTATACTAAACGTATTAAGATTATATCATATCTTCTTAATATTTTCAGAAAAGGTAGCAGATAAAAAATTCATTGAAAATCGATCTTAGCAACAAGCAGCCTAAATATCAATCAAAAGCTTACCATCAGCGATATTTAAGCCTTTCTTAAAACCTGGATCTTCGTCTAGTGCAGAGATGCCACGATTCGCAAGCTTTAATAAATAAGGCATAGTCGAATTACACAGTGCATGAGTACTAGTATTAGGTACTGCACCCGGCATATTAGCCACACCATAATGAAGCACGTTATGCTTAACGATTATCGGATTATCATGGCTAGTAACTTCACTAGTTTCTATACAGCCACCCTGATCTACAGCCACGTCTATGATTACTGAACCGTAACGCATCTGTTTAACCATACTCTCAGTGACTAACATAGGTGCTTTTTTACCACTAATTAATACAGCTCCGATAACTAAATCTGATTCTAAGACTCTCTTCTCTATTGCAGAAGAAGTACTAAAAATAGTAGCGACTCTACTGCCGTATAAATCATCTATCTCTGAAAGAGCATTTAAATTATTATCAAAAACATTAACATGCGCGCCCATACCCACCGCTATCTTCAATGCAGCTCTACCAACTATACCAGCACCAAGAATAGTTACTATCGCAGGAGGTACGCCAGCAGCACCACCTAAAAGAATCCCTCTTCCTGGATGCTGATCATTAACACCTCTTTCTAAAAATCTCGCCCCGATCTGAACAGACATACGCCCAGCCACCTCTGACATCGGCTTAAGTAAAGGTAATCTACCCGATCTATCTTCTATAGTCTCATAGGCTATACAGTGAGCCCCAGTGTCAGTCAGAGCCTGAGTCAAAGCTTTACTAGAAGCTAAGTGTAAATAAGTAAAGAGTATATGTCTCTCCTCGATTAACTTATACTCCTGCTCTAAAGGCTGTTTTACCTTAACGATAATATCGGATTTTTTAAAAACTTCTTCCGCAGTATCTAAAATAACCGCTCCAGCCTTTCTATAAGCCTCGTCATGAAAACTACTACCGACACCAGCACCAGCCTGAACATAGACATTATGTCCAGCTTCATAAAGAGTCCGAGTCCAATCTGGAGTCATAGCTACTCTATTTTCATGTGCAAGTATTTCTTTAGGAACACCAATAATCATACGTAAGAAATTATGACACGTCTCAGTCTCATTAGTTTGTTGAAAAAGAACAAAGCTTTTAATTAGCAGCAATAGGCATTTCTGCTACAAGAATCTTTCCTTTATGTTTTTCATAAGGATTAATTTTCACACCAGAAACTACTATACAATCTTCAAGATCAGCTCCCTCACCGATTTCCACATTATCCCAAATCACACAGTTTTTCAAGCTTACAGTATCAGCGATCACAGTCTTATCACCAATTTCGTTATCTTCAATCAAACTCGCTAACGGAGATATATCTTTAGAGCGAATTAGGGGTTTAAAGCTGTCAAAATTTACTGAACCAGAAGCTATATCTTTCATCGTCTGAATATACTGCTGAGGTGTACCAATATCAGCCCAATAAATATCCGCATCCACGGCCACAGCCTGCATATAGACTCCAGCTTCTAGAAGCTTCGGGAAAAGATCATGAGCCACATCATATACAGGTGCCTCTTCTATACTAGGAATCATATCTAAAATTTCAGGCTCAAAGAAATAAATACCAGTATTCGCCCAGTTAGAGAGAGCTTCTTCTGGCTTTGGCTTTTCTTGAAAATTAATAACCCGACCTTTACCATCAGTCACGACTACCCCGAAATGCGTCGTATCTTCCACTTGCATCTTTGCGATAGTAACTTTGCAGTTATTTTCTTTAACTGCTTTTTGGTGTGCTTGTAATAATTTAGTTAAATCAGCGTTAGTAAGTGCATCGCCCATAATAATACAAACAGTAGAACCTTTCAAATATTCTCTACAAGCCCTGATACCACCAGCAACGCCAGAGAGTTTCGATTCATGTATAAAATGAATATCAATACCTTCTCTCTGTTTAATGTCAGCAAAATAATCATGGAGCTTCGGTGCAAGATGATACGTGTTAGATACGACATCTGTAATGCCGTGCTTTTTCAGTAAGAGAAGTATATGCTCCATCACCGGTCTACCAGCTATCTGCACAAGTGGTTTTGGTAAAATACTAGTCAGTGGTTCGAGTCTAGAACCGATTCCAGCTGCAAGTACCATTGCTTTTAATTTTTTCTCTTCCATCTGCTAGCCTATTGTAGCAAAATTCATAGAACTGCCGCCAATATAGAGCTTTAAAAATTAAAATAGCGTTACAATTAATTGATATGAGTTTAATTAAGCAAGAAAAAAGAGAAGTCATCGTCGTTGTCACGCTGCTAGCTCTTTGTTTATTATCTTCCATCCTTGGCATGGTTCTTTTAAAAGACGGGCAAGGTCAAATGCACTCTGGGAATGAGGTTAAAAAAGAATTATTATCTCAAATTGGTAACTATCAGGATTATATTCCAATCATTGGACTTGAAGGTGTTATTTATGATGGCTTTGCAAAAAGCAGCCCTTTTAGTTCTGCTACCGATGCCATTAGCTGTAAACAGGAATTACAAAAAGCCTTAGATGATAAAAAAGCGAAAGCTGTTCTTTTAAGAATGAATAGTCCTGGTGGAACGGTCGCAGCTAGTCAAGAAATTTACCAACTGGTAAAGAAACTTCGCGAAGCTAAAAAACCAGTACTAGTCTCTATGGGAGACATATGTGGCAGTGGTTGCTATTACATAGCAAGTGCCGCTGATTCCATAGTCGCTAACCCTGGTACTCTTACTGGCAGTATCGGTGTTATTAGTCAGGGAGTGAATCTTAAAGGATTTTTTGATAGACTTGGGATTAAAGATCAGACTTTTAAAGCAGGTAAATTTAAGGACATAGGTTCTAGTCAAAGAGAATTAATACCTGAAGAAATAAGCATCTTAAATAAGCTCCTAGAAAACAGTTACGATCAATTTTTAAATGATATTCATGCTGGTAGAGGTATCGAGATAGATAAACTTCAGATTATTGCAAGAGGGATAATTTATACGGGTTCTCAAGCAAAAGAAGTCGGACTAGTAGATCATCTTGGAACATTAGAAGACTCTAAAGTTATTCTGAAAGATTTATTAAAAACTAAATATAAAGTAAAAGGCGCTGACAGCCTCGCTTTTAGAGAGACTTGGGATGGCGGTCAATTTTCTTCATTAGAAGGTCTATTCGGCATGAAGATGTCACAGAGAGATTCTATAAAAAATCTTTTAACGGGTGAGAATGGTACAGCATCCTCCGTATTTCAACCACTATGGCTCATGGAAAGATGAAAATCAAAGAACTTTTTATTCCTGTAATTCCACTTACAGAAGAGCTAGCCGGAAAAGAACTCTGGATTATAGATCATCTTAATTTAACAGGCTCTAGTCCTAGAAATATAGGTTTTATCCCTGTTACTGAATTGTATAAATCCCAGCTTAACAACGAAAACGCGGAAATTGGAGTTCCGCAACAGTCTTTAGAGGGCACTGCTGCCGAACGAACAAGTTCAAGGCTGAGGAGGACGAATGACCGCAGTGCACTAGGTGTGCATGAGGATCATGAGGACGACGAAAACGCAGAAATTGGAGTTCCGCAACAGTGCCTAGGGATTAAAGTGGCTGCTCTTGCCGATGGTGAAGTACCCTCTGAAGAAGAAAAAGCCTTACTAATTTCACAAGGCGTACAGGCTTACAGTTACGCCTTAATGCCTCTAGCGCTTTACTACGGTGCAGAAGGCTACACCCTTTTAGCTAAAGCCTATATACCGTCGCTGCCTAAATACTTTTCTCTGACGGGTTTTCATTCGGGAATTAAAGCTGCATCTAAAACGAATAACTTGGATATGGCAGTTTTATTTTCAGAGAAACCATGTTCATGGGCTGGTACCTTTACGACTAATGCGATGAAAGCTATATGCATAGAGCAGAACATAAAATTAAAATCTAAAACCGTCTATGGTCTTATCGCGAATTCTGGTAATGCTAACTGCTGCACTGGAGAAGATGGGATTAAAGCCGATAACGATTTGAGGAAACTGCTTGAAAATTTTATTGCAAATAGCTCTGAAATTGGAGCCTGGGAGCAGTCCACACAAGACGCTGCTCATAGGCGCGCAAGTTCAAGGCTAAGGAGGACGAATGACCGCAGTGTACTGCGGGTACATGAGGATCATGAGGACGACGAAAACGATGAAATTGGAGTCTGGGAGCAGTGTCCAAAGGTGCTGTCGGCAAGTACAGGGGTTATAGGACGCAAACTTGACCTCAGTCACGCTAAAAAAGTTTTCACCGAAAAAATAGAAGAAAAGAGAAATTCTGAATCCTATGAAGCTGTCTATGATTTCGCTAGAGCGATTATGACCACAGATACCGCCCCGAAAATCAGTCAGGATAAGAAACAGCGATTTCTTGGCATCTGTAAAGGCTCTGGGATGATAGCTCCGAATATGGCAACTATGCTTGGTTTTATTATTACGGATCTAAAAATCTCTGGGCTGAATAATGAAAAAGCTACGAAATTTATGCAAGAGACTCTAAGTGAAATCGTCAATGCTACTTTTAATAACATTAGTGTAGATGGTGATACTAGTACTAATGACATGGTTCTCCTCTTAAATAATTTTAGCGGGGAAGAAATTAGCCGAGAAGAATTCAAATCATCTCTTGAAGAGGTCTGCAAAGGACTCTGTTATCAAATTATTGCAGATGGTGAAGGTTTAACTAAAATCATAGACTTAAAGCTAGAACATTTACCCATCAGTCCATTAAATCTTCAAAAAATTGGCAAAAATATTATCAATTCGATGTTAGTTAAAACTGCTATCTTTGGTAATGACCCGAATTGGGGACGTATCGTTGCAGCTTTCGCACGGGAAGAAGCTCTGCTAGAAGGCTTAGACATGAGCTTAATTGAAGTAAATCTATTGGATAGCTGTGTTTTTAAAAATGCTTCTGCACAGCTTTTCGGAGAGGATTTAGATAAACTCGCTAAGCGATTGAAACAGGCAAGGCACGTAGAGATAACTATTGGTTTAAATAAAAGTCAATTAACTGTTAACAATAAAGAGACCACGCCATCGCTTGCAGACGAGGTTCTAAATTCTTCACATTTTCTTGGGAATGATTTAAGTTATGACTATGTGAAGATTAATGCAGAATACACTTCCTGAGACTACTGCACAACTCCATTTTCTGCGTTTTCGTCCTCCTCATGATCCTCATACCAAAATACCATTTTAATCTGAAAAAGACTTTTATATGTCCCTTGCGCAGTCCTAGTTTCGGACTGCTTGGACTCAAAAGAATTTTCCAGAATGGTATCATGTACCTTGAGTACACTGCGGTCATTCGTCCTCCTCAGCCTTGAAACTGCACGTTGTGCAGTGGTCTCTTCCTGAGTAAGCGTTTAATAATCACTACACAGCCAAGCAATAAAAGTACCACAGAGATTTTTACTCTCATTAAAATCCTGCTTGATTTGGTAAGCATCACTAGCCTCAATTAAAGCTACATAAGGTCTGACGTCGTAAACATAACGAATATTCTCATAATTGGAATTATACTGATGTTGTTTTAGGTAATAATTACAAGACTGAACATTTCTGTTATCAGAAGTGGAGAGACCGTAGGCCCTGCACATCATCGGACGAATCTGGTGTACCGAACAGCCACCCGATTCACCTAAGAAAGGACAACTATATTTAAAATCATTAGGATTCGCATCTTCTTTAGTCGGTCTATGTTTATTGGTGAGCTTCAGCTCATAGCCATACTTTTCTACATGCTTGCTTTGGATGTCTCTAGCCTTGGCTTTATAAATTTCGATATCACGCCCTTCTTCTTTGAGTTTCTGGACTAAATATTTATATTCAGAGTAATAGAGTACAGGATAGTCATTATGACAGCACTCTGAACAACTATAATAAAAACAGGTATCTTCATTAACGCCAGTGAGATTGCAGACCTCTGCCTGAATATCCTTGATCTCTTGATAAAGCACACCTAGGTTATTAACCACTTCTGAAGGTGGGTAACTATGCTTATTTGGTAATTTCTTTAAGCTAACTTTCTTAGTTAAGTCTGGGAGATAATGCTCTCTGTACTCTAACATGACATCATCGGCTTTCCCTAAATCTTTATTACGCCTATGATATAAAGCAAGTAAACGTAATCTCTCTGGCTTTAAAGATTCTTCTTTTAGATTATCAAATAAGTTTTTATTAGATAATATTTCAAAGGCTTTAGGATAAAGCTCTTCAAGTTGATTGACTAATATAAAATCAGTATAGTAAACGATTACAGTTGGTAATAAATTAACAATAGTATAAAAATCTATATTCTTAAATCTCTTATCTAAGTCCTCATCTAATTGAACATATTTATAAATTTTCGTATAAACATCTAAAAGCTTCTTTGCAAGAGAGTTAGCTATAAATTCATTTCTTTTTACCACAAAGAGATTCTTTTCCTCTAAATGAATCTCATAAGTTAAAGCATTTAAAATAAATAGACTCTTAATATCTAGAGAGTCCATTAGGTCTGGCCTATTAACTAATTCACCATGCAAGCTAAGAGATTTACCTTGAAGATATCTGCTTAAATATTTGTTAAATCTATCTTTTTGGCTTCTTTTATAAAAAATATCCTGATAACCAGAATCATGCGTCCTCAGTGCATCTAGGGATTTTAACCTGTGTTGATCTTGTGACATAGATATATATTAATCCCTTTTTTAATTTATTGGTACCGCAGGTCGGACTCGAACCGACACTCTTTAAGGGAACTTGATTTTGAGTCAAGCGCGTCTACCGATTCCGCCACTGCGGCAGTACCAGACTTCTAAATTAAGATCCAGCCATCATAGAAGCTACTTCATCTGCGAAGTTATCTTCTTTTTTCTGTATACCTTCACCAACTTTAAGTAAAACAAAAGCATCAATAGTCGCCCCGCCCAAATAATCTTTAACCTTCTGGTCTGGATTTTTAATAAATGGCTGTTCGTCTAAAGTCTTCACAGCAAGAAGCTTACCGATTCTACCCTCAACAATCTTCTCTTTAATCTCATCAGGTTTCCCATTAAGATCATCTTTCTGCATCTCTATATTCTTCTCAGTAGCAATTACCTCAGCTGAAATATCCGCTCTAGTTTTAAACTCTGGAGCTGGATTACTAGCAGCTACGTGCATAGCAAGATCTAAAGCTTTATCCTCAGTTACAGCAGTACCAGATAAAGCAACTAAAGCACCAATTTTATAACCAACTGGGTGTATATATGGAGCTACCACACCATCAGTCTTTAAATATGCTAATCTTCTAAGCTCTATTTTTTCACCAATTTTAGAAATCTGCTCAAGGATAGTCTCACTTAAAGGCTTTCCTTCAAAATCTACAGCTAGAACTTCTTCTAAATTATTAGACTTAGTATCTAAAGCTATCTTCGCAATTTTCTTAGCAAAGTTAATAAAATCATCATTCTTAGCAACGAAATCAGTTTGACAATTAAGTTCAATAAGAGTCGCAGACTTCTTATCATCAGCCACAGCCACTGCAATAATTCCTTCAGCAGCGATATTACCAATTTTCTTAGCAGCACCCGCTATACCTTTCTTTCGCAAATAATTAACAGCTTCTTCTATGTTTCCATTAGACTCGGTCAAGGCTTCTTTGCACTTCATCATGCCGACACCAGTCATCGCTCTTAATTCAGCTACGTCTTTTGCTCCAAAACTCATCTTCTTTTAAATTCCTTCTATCTCTCGAAAACTATAATAGCTTATCTCTTAGATATTTTTTGTTTAGCTGCCAAAATCACATCCATAAAATATTTAAGTAAGAAGCTAAGTGAACTAATAGAGTCATCATTAGCAGGGATAGGAAAATCTATACCAGTCGGATCACCATCTGTATCCACTAAAGAAATTATAGTAATATTGCCTTGCTTCTTCGATTCAGTTATAGCTAATGCATCTTTCTTCTGATCAAGAACCATAACCACATCTGGTCTACCCTTCATCTTCTTAAGACCACCTAATGATCTATTAAGTTTTAGAATCTGTCTATTAATAGATGCTATTTCCTTTTTCCCAAGACCTTTAAAACCACCAGTATCTCTAGAATGCTCAAGCTCTCTCAGAGTGTTTAATCTAGATCTAATTATGTCAAAGTTAGTAATCAATCCACCTAACCATCTCTGGTTAATAAAGAAAATACCCGCTCTTTCAGCCTCAAGCTTAACTAATTCAGAAGCTTGCTTAGAAGTACCCACTAGCAGAATATTTCTATCAAGCTTGACTTGTTTTTTTAAAAATTCTGCGGCCCTCATCATATTAGAGACCGTTATAGAAACATCAATAACATGCAAGCCATTCTTCGCAGAGTGAATGTAGGCATCCATCTTAGGGTTTTTCTTACGAGTAGGGTGCCCTAAATGTGAACCAGCTGCTACCAGTGCTCTTAGTAATTCTTTAGCCTCAGCTTTTTTCGCCTCAAGCTTTTCCAATTTTTCAGCTTCTGTGGCTGTATCATTCACGCTATTTGCTTCTTTTATTTCTATTGACATATTATTTTACCATCTACATTATTAGTCCCAAGTCAAGACAATTAAGCAGGCTAATTATTCTAGCAATTAACTTACTAGGTTTGCAATCTTTTGAAAATTCAATGATAAGATAAAAATCATGGCGACTATTGGTGAAGTTTTCGAGGAAATGCACAAGCATTTCAACCCAGAAGGAGCAGCAGGAATCGCTGCAACTTATCAGTTTAATATTTCAGGCCCAGAAGGTGGAACATGGGTTTTTTCAATAAAAGATAAGGAGTGTGAATTCAGTTCTACTCCATTATCAAATCCGAGTGTAGAAATAGCGATGAGCGATAAAGACTGGATCTCCATTCGTGAAGGCAGACTCAATAGTCAAATGGCTTTTATGCAAGGCAAGCTGAAAGTTAAAGGTGACATGGGGCTTGCAATGAAACTACAAAATATTTTCCCTATTAAAGCCTAGGAGTAAGTCGATGAGACTGTTGTTAATCGCGGGAACGCATGGAGTAGAACCTCAGAGTTCTGCTTTTTTGAGCAATCTTCTTTCTCAAATTTTATCCACGGATGACTCTCACAAAAGCGCAGAGAATGGAGTTTCACTGCATACCAGTGTTGCTCTCAACAAAGAATCAATAGGAATATTCTCAGTATCCGAGCTACTTGGACTAACCGCGCATGAAGCAGAGAGCAATGCCATCCAAATTAATGATCTAGAACTGAACTTAGATGAACTTAAAGATTTTAGAATCATCGCAATACCAATATTAAATCCACATGGTTTAAAAAATTTCACTCGCCATAATCATCACGACGTAGATTTAAATCGTAATATGCCAAGCCAAAATTGGCAGAGTGCGAAATTTAGAATAGATGGTGAAAAAAATCCCTATTATCCTGGTGACTTTCCTGCAAGTGAAATTGAAACTCAACTATTAACTAAATTGATAGAAGCGCTTGATTTTGATTTAATTATTAGCTTTCATACTAACCACTTCATTCGCTTTCCGAATGCTCCTCAAGTAAATTATGACGGGCTCGGTACTCATAAAGACTTTGCTATAAAACTTGCACGCGATACAGGATTGGAATTTACTGAAGACATTGGCTATCCAACCCCTGGCTCACTTGGCTCTTACTCTAAAGACAAGAAACTGGACTGCATTACTATTGAGTTTGATGATAACATTCAAGCAGAAGAACTAATTACTAAATACCTTAAAGCTTTTACAGAAAATATAAGCTTTCTGTTTGAAAATCAAGACTAGGTAAAGGATATAAAAAAAGTTTTTTCCAAATTAAATGATATTTTGGCATTAAGATTATCTAAATAATGGACAGGATTTTTCAAGACAAAATCAATGATCTTAAAAAACAAAATTTATACAGAGATCAAAATTCAATTAATAAGCGACTTTCAAGACAGAAAGAACTAATAAATTTCTCAAGTAATGACTATCTTGGGCTTGCTGAATGCTTCATTTCGGAAATATTAAATATCAATGCTACAAATTACTCAGTCAATAATTTAACGGAAATTGGAGTTTCGCCACACCCCCAATTAATGCAAGTACCTTTTGGCAGTGGTGGTTCAAGGTTGACAACTGGCACGCACCTAGAGCATAAAGAGCTTGAGGACTGTATCTCAAACTGGAAAAGCTCTGAAGATACTATCATTTTCAGTAGTGGTTATTTAGCAAATCTTGGCGCTTTATCCGCATTAATAGATAAAGAGGATGTTGTCTTCATTGATGAACTTGCACACTCCTGTATGTGGGATGCTCTCAGGATTAACAATGCAAGAAAATATATTTTTGCACATAATGACGCTCAGGAATTGAGGAGACTCATCCAAAAATATCGTTATAAATATACCAATTCTTTTATCATCACAGAGTCCGTATTTAGCATGGATGGTGACCTTGCCCCCTTGGCTGATTTAAAATCCATCGCTGACGAATATTCATCATTTATATATATAGATGAAGCTCACAGCACTGGCATATATGGACAATCTGGAGCAGGTCTTATCAATGAATATAAAGAAAAGAATCCCCAAGAAGATTTCAGCAACCTTATTCAAATGGGGACACTGTCTAAAGCGATTGGTCTTGAAGGCGGTTATATCTCTGGATCATCTTCACTAATTGACTTCTTGCGCAATAAAGCACGAACTTACGTCTATTCCACAGCGAGTTCTCCTTTATTAATGAAAATCGCTCAGCATAATATCAAAAAGATCATTCATGGAAATGATCTTCGCCAAAAGCTTTTCAGTAATATTACATACTTAGATTCGCTACTCAGTAATCTTAAAGCCAAAAATGACCTAAATAGTGAAAACAAATTCTTCTGGACAAATTTCGGCAGCCCAATATTCACTATACAATTTCAAGAAATAGATAAGTGCCTTACTGTTAGTAACAAGCTTCTAGAAAAAGGTTTTATCTGCACAAGCATCAGACCACCGACTGTAAAAATCGCCCGATTGAGAATATGCATCAGTAGTAAACACACTCACGATCAGATTCTCGGCTTTTATACAGCTTTGTCAATAGCTCTAGCAGCATAATTTAACTTTTTTTTCTAAAATTTATCTAAGCTACAAATTCAGAATTTTGCTATAAAATATAAATAGAATGAAAGTTAATGCAAGTGCTGAATTGGAAAGGGATTGTATATCTAATTTTTCCCTAGACCAATTAGAACGTTTTTTAGCAAACTATAGTGTAACCCTACTAAGCCTAAGATTTATTGGTGATAAAGTTTCTGTAATGTTCAGGGGTACTAAAGAGAACCTGAGACTTGCACTCAAAAGCCTGTATCTCAAATCTGGCTCTTCCTTTAAAAAGACTGTACCTGAGCATATTAAAAACTATTTAGACAGCATGGCTGACTCTAAGTCTTATAAAAAAAATTACGATAAAGTCGCTGGTGACTATATTCGCCACTGTAATTTAAATAATGTAACCCCTCATCCTGAAGTTGACGAAGGTTTTGTTTACTAAGGGCGTGTAGCTGAACCAACAAGTTCAACGCTGAGGAGGACTGATGCCCGCTAAATTAAACAGTGACACTAATCAGTTTATTAAACTCGCTAAGTCTCTCTTGGAGAAGAAGAATCGAGACAAGGAAAATCTGTTTATAGTCGAAGGTTTTAAACTAATAAATGAGGCTATGGCAGCTGATTTGAACCTTAAGTATCTTTATATCCTTGAAGAAGAATCACAGAATAGTATTGAGCTAGAAGAAACTTTTCAAAAAACTGCTGCGAGTAAGACCAAGAAAATATTTTCAATTCCAGAGGGGCTGATGAAAAAGATAGCCAGCACTGAAACACCGCAAGAATCACTAGCTATATTTTCTAAAAAATCATTTCAGCAACAGTCTTCTATTAACAAAATGGAAACTGATTTTCCTTTAAGTAATCACCTACCTAATTTGGAGAAAGTTAGCCTATATTGCGAAAACCTTCAAGACCCTGGTAATTTAGGTGGCATTATTAGAACTGCCCTAGCAAGTGGCTGTGAGAATATTTTCTTAGATAACTGCGTGGATATTTATAATCCTAAATTAATTAGAGCTAGTGCTGGAGCTGTGTTTCATGTAAAATTCCATGAGATAAATTTAGAAGAATTTTTAAAATTAAAAATGAATTTCGACAGTCAAGAAAAAATAACTTTAGTTGCGACCTCTCCTAGAGCCAAACATGCATATTATGATTTTAAACCTGAAAGCCATGAAAAAATAATTTTAATGATGGGGAATGAAGGAAAAGGTCTAAGCGAAAAAGCTTTCTCTGCTTGTGACATAACCCTTAGTATTCCGATTAGTTCTAAAGTGGAGAGCTTAAACGTTCTAGCTGCAAGCACGGTGCTATTATTTCATTTTCAAAGCTTTAATAAAAGAGACTTATAGGCAAAGTGCAGCGATTTTTAAAATAGAATTGAAAAACATGGAACAAATCGTAGCTTTAGACATAGGTGAAAAACGTGTAGGCATAGCCACTAGTGACATTCTTGGGTTAGGCATCAGACCTTATAAAACCGTTCTTAAAGCTGAACTTATAAAAACCCTTGAGTCATTGATGAAAGAATATGAAGTTATTAAACTAGTAATCGGTCTTCCTAAACACAGAGACGGAAATAAGAGCGAGCAGACTCTTAAAGTAGAAAGCTTTACAGAGCTGATTCGGGAAAGGTTTTCTAATTTAGATATATGCTTTGAAGATGAAATACTGACTAGTAGTGCAGCTAAAGAAAGGCTTTTAGATATGGGTGTTCATCTTACTGAAAAAAATAAAGGACTTATAGATATGCATGCTGCTGCTATTATTCTTGAGCAGTATTTTAGTCAGCATTCGAGCAGGGCGTGTAGCCGAACGAATGAATTCAAGGAGTAACTAGTATCTCCGCTGGCACAGCAGTACTACTCAAACTGGTATCGGTTACAGGAGTACTAGGCATAGAAACTGGCGCAGGTGCAGGAACTGGATCCTGGGCTGGCTTAGTGTAAACCCCATATTTAGCTCCTAAATCTAAAAGCTTATTAATACTCTTTTTCGCCTTAGCTTTAGTCTCATCCGTAAGAGGAATAGAGTCAAGCTTGGTATTTACTTTATTAACAGCTTTATCTACTCTCTCCGTAACTGCCTTAGCTACAGGCTCACGAGTAATTTTTAGTCCTAAATCCTTCGGTAATGCTAAAGGCTGATTTCCGATCAGTTGAAAATCTTTTATTTTCACTTTAGGTTTTTTAGATTCGCCATGAACATTAAATGCCATCATAAGCCTTTCTGGCACAGTTAAATTTAAATCAAAATTTAAAAGACCTTTAAAACTTGAGCTACCACTACCTTTTAAAGTCGCATATTTACTTTCAGCTACAAGATTATTCATCTGCATAAGCTTGCTCGCAACGGAGAAATCAGAGCTAGCTGCAAGGAAATTCCTTTCTAAAGCTTTATCTATACCAGTAGTGTCTATAGGTAAGAATTTAATATATTTATCTTTTTTCTTTTTCAGATCTAATATCATCGGAATATTAATATCAGTAAATTTAAAATTACCGTTAGCTATAAGGCTCCTAGACTGTTGCTCTGGAGTCTTACCACTAAAACTAAGCCTATACTGAGGTATCTGGAAAGTTCCTTCAATAGGTGCTTTAAAATTCGGATCAAAAGCATGTAAAACTTCATGAATTCTAAGACCACTCAAAGCTCCAGTAGAACTGACTTGCATAGCAAAGCTAATTAAATCTACATTAGTATTTAAAGTGAAATTTAAATTCCCCGTAGCATTTTTATTTTTATCTACACTCTCTATCTTCATAGAACCCTTACTGACATTAAACTGTAGATTAGGATTTTTTATTAAACTCATAGCCGTATTTAAATTTAATATAGAGCTTATCTTTAAAAGGTTTCTTTCAGCCGCACCTATTCTAAAATCATTTAAAGTAAGAGTACCAGAGCCATACAGAGTTTTTAAAATATCACCGCGTAAACTAGCATTAAGATCTACATGCTTCTGCGAACCGTTAAAAGCAAGCAGCTTAGCAGAAGTATCCAGCATAGCTTTAGGCAAGTCTTTAAGATTAATCTGTGCTTTTAAAGATCCTTTTACTGGAATGCTACTTAAATCCAAAGGAATAGTCTTTAGTGAACCTTTAAAACTCAGCTTAGAATCACCTTTATCAAAGAAATTCGTATGAAAATCTATCTCAGATAGCTTCTCTCTTGGTTTATCACTGACATAAATATCCTTTATATCTAAATTTAAATTTCTGAATCTAAGGGGAGCTCCTTTATATGGCTCAAAAAGGATATTTGCGTTTTTAATTTTTAGTAAATCTAAGCTAAGACTCTTAAGACCTTTATCTCTAGTGTTCATCTCTTCGCGCATTAGATCATCCTCACTAGGTTTTAGTAACTCCTGTAATTTAGTGAAATCTAAACCCTTTAAAGAAACTTCTCTTTTCTCATTCTCGACTAAAGTAAACACTGGTGATTCGACTAAAAGTGCCTCCACTAAGAGCTTTCTTTTCAGTAAAGATTTTAACTTCGCTTCTATATAAAATTTATCTACAGTTAAAGCCTCACCGACTTTAATATCTTCTATTACTAGACTAGGGTTGAGCTTAATAAAACTCAGAAAACTGAATCTCACTTGGTTGAACTCGACACTCAGCCCAGTGTTCTTAACTATCTGCTCTTTAACAATTTTCGCCCAGTTATTTTTAAAATAAAACTCAAAAAAAGCATAAACGCCAGTTAGGATTAAAGTGAAAACTAATAGGCAGATTAAAAATATTTTTCCAAAAGAGGCTATGGTTTTGGTCATAAATTTTTTTAATAAGTGGTAGCTGGGGGCGGAATCGAACCGCCGACCTGAGGGGTATGAATCCTCTGCTCTAGCCAACTGAGCTACCCAGCCACGCGAACTAAGATTTTAACACTTTTAAGATATTATGAACTTATCAGATTTCAGAAAAAAGAATAATTTTTTCTTTGCAGTATATAATTTTCAGAATGAGCTTACCTAATGCGACTTTTAAAAGTCTTGAGATATCTGCGAAAGGACTTATTAGTAGAGCTGATGTAAAAGCTAAAATTATTAAAAATAATAATAAGGGAATTAGATTTTTTGTTCAAAGAGATTTAATAAATATCCCAGATCAAGAGTTGATAACTATTTCGGAAAATACCGCTGTTCTCGCTCACATAAATAATATCTCCAGCACACAGAGAAACACTGTTCTAAGCAATGGTACGGATTCCATCTGCCTTACTGAACATTTTCTAGCAGCTTGCGCTTTAGCGAATCTTAATAATATAGATGTTTACCTAGATAATGAAGAGCTGCCTTTCGGGGATGGTTCTGCTAATTTATGGTTAGAGCTTTTTAAAAAATATAATTTAGTTCAGACTTTAAAAAAATCGCAGATCAAGCTTAAAGAAGAAATTTACATCGAAGATCCTAATCAAGCACATAAATATATTAAAGCTATTCCTACAGATACTAATTTTAGTGCTACTTATCAGATGGACTGGAATCATCCCAAGATAGGGAAACAGTCCTACGCTTGGACTTTAGATAAAGATGCGATAGAGGAAGTCGCTAATGCTAGAACTTTCAGTACTGAAGCTGAAAACCAGATGCTCGGCTTAAGTGACTGGATAGTAGGTATTACTGAAACTGATTTCACTATGCCTTTAAGATTTTCTGATGAGCCTAGTAGGCATAAGGTTTTAGATCTCATCGGTGATCTTTATCTTTCAGGAATTAATCCACTGAATTTTCAAATGCAAGTGATTAGCAATCAGGGCGGGCATTACCTAAATTCTCTGCTCGCAAGGGAATTAAGTAAGCTGTGAGAATATTATCAGACCTAAAGTTCAAGACTAGGCAACTGTTTAATAGTAAAAAAAGAATCTTCCTGACAATCCTTTTCTGTTTCGCCTTTGCCATAAGCTCTCTAAATACCTTACAGGCAGATGATTTTATTATAAAAATCACTGGGCCCAATTTAGATAACCTCTCAGCATTAAGCATTAAACTTGCTGTAGATCCTAAAAAATACTGTGAGCTTGATAAAGAGATTAATATCAACAGGCAGACTTTCTTTAAAAATGTTGACCCGCAGGGTTCACTTATTAATGTTTCATTTAAAACCAGTACTGCTAATCTTCTGAACACTAAAAGCGTCTCTGCTGTAATTAGGGACAGTAACTCAGAAACTATAGAGATAAAAGGAAAGCTTAAAAGGCTTAACTATACTGGAAACTTAAGTGCAAAAGTTTTAAGTGCTGAGCTTATAGCTGATTTCGGTAAAGAGCTGGACACTAAGCTTATTAGCAGTGTTGTAACGATCACCAAAGAAGATGATCTATTACCTTTTTTTGGGATCACAAAAGCTAAAATCCTAGGACCCAATCCTAGATTATATTCCAAGAGAATGTTCATTAGCATAGGTGATATAGAGACCTATGGCTTTAATTTAGAAAAAAATATCACGAATATAAAAATTAATAATCAGAAAGCGGATTTGATTAATAAAAAGATGATAATTGCTAATATCACTCTAGATGAAATACCAGATAACAGCAAATTACCTGTTATCCTCTCTATGATGGTGGCCGGGAAAGAGGTTAAAAAAAATATTGGGGTTATTGATTTAGTGGAATCCGTGGAATTAAGGTAGAATTGCGTCCAAAGATTCAGTAAAAGTGCCAAAAACTTTATGAAAAAATTTAATTTTCACTTAGGGGCTTAGTGTAAAATGTTGAATGGACAGGTGCCAGAGTGGTCGATCGGAGCGGTCTTGAAAACCGTCGTAGCGCAAGCTACCGAGGGTTCGAATCCCTCTCTGTCCGCCATTACAATAAAACAAAAGCCTACTTACAGTAGGCTTTTGTTTTATGTAGGGTGTCAGTGAGAATCCACTGGTAAAAAAACGATACTCTAAAATCGTTTTTTTACGTTCCTTCGGGGTGTGTGCGATGAGCTTTTAAGGTTCTTTGTTGGCGTCTCCCCTAAACCCTCTCTGTTAAATCTTTTTTGTTTGTATGTAGGGTGTCAGTGAGAATCCACTGGTAAAAAAACGATACTCTAAAATCGTTTTTTTACGTTCCTTCGGGGTGTGCGCGATGAGCTTTTAAGGTTCTTTGTTGGCGTCTCCCCTAAACCCTCTCTGTTAAATCTTCTCTGTTTTATGTAGGGTGTCAGTGAGAATCCACTGGTAAAAAAACGATACTCTAAAATCGTTTTTTTACGTTCCTTCGGGGTGTGTGCGATGAGCTTTAACGATAAACTGCATATTACAGCTAAAATAACTATAGAGATAAGCTAGCTTAAGCAAGTGTCTTTTAACTGATTTAAAAAATCTCCTTGATGAAAAACCTCCTGAATTTTCTGCTCGTTTTCGCTGCGATTAGTGTCGTGGGCGGGATTTCAGTATTTATTTATGCGCAGAATAATGATATTTCTAAACAAGCTAAAAAAATTCTACTCCAGGAGATTAATAAAAGGCTAGATGGAAAGATTAGTGCTAAGGATCTTCGTTTAGAACTTAAGCCAAGCTCGCTTAATATCGCAGTTACAGGCTTAAAAATCTCAGATAAGTCTCGCACAGAAGTTCTTAGCCTGAATAAATTAAATGCCGTTTTATCTACGCCTAATTTACTTAGATTTAAAGTGAAATTTAATTCCTTAAGCACTGATTTATTAGAACTACGAGTTATTAAAGATAAAAAAGGCGAATGGAATATCTATAAGATTTTTAAGGCGAAAGAGAAAAAAGGCAAAATGCCTGAAATAGACTTACTGAAAATCGATAACATAAATATTAGAGTTATAGATGAAATTCAGAATCATCAAGTGCTTTATGAAAACCTTACCCTGAACTGGAAGAAAGAAAAAAAGCATAAACGTTTTCTTGTAGAACTGAGTCCAAGCTCTCAGCAGCTCAATAAAACAGGAACCTCTTTAAGCGTAAATGGGCTTTTAAACTTCTCTAAGGATTTTCATAAAGACCCCGATTTCTTTTTAAATACAGAATTACATCATTTGCCGATCAGTCATTTAGAGTTTTTCTTAGCGACTATTCTTTCCTATGAAGAATTTCAGAAAATACGAGAGGCTATTAATAAATATTCCGCAGCAAAAGCCATTTTAGATGGCGATATTAAAATTAATCGCATTAAAGACCAGCTAAGAATAAATCTACAACAAGATATAGAGAATTTTAGTGGTTTTAAAAAAACTCAAATCCTCGCTGATTTAAATGTAAGTGAATCTATTCATATCAATAAGCTTGAAACATCTTTTGATCAAGAGTTTTTTGCTATTACTGGAGATCTTAAAAAATGGCAAAGTAAAAACCCAGACATAGATATAAAAGTAAAACTCACTAATAATGACTTACTCAACTTAGTTCAAAATCATTTTACTTTTATAGATAATGAAAATTTAAAAACTATATTAAGTAAAATTAAGATCATTAATTATAATGATCTTTTCAATGGTGAAGTCAGTTATAGCTCTGATATTAAACAGAGAACCTTAAAGCTAAAGCTTAATCTCAAGCAGAGAATTAACAAAACTTTCGAAGTCTTAGATAAGCTTCTCACTGCTGATCTGAGTTTTAAGGGTGAAAATTTTAAAATTCTAAATCTTAGTATTCCTTTCAATGAGAGTGCTTTAAATGTTACAGGAAAGATTAATACTAAGACTAAAAAATTTGATATTAAAATTTTCACCAAAGACTTTGCCATAGAGAAGTTCAAGAAAATTTTCCATGGTTTTAATTTCTTTAAAGAATATCAGAACTATCTCAGTAACTCGACTTTAAAAGGTTTTGCTTTTATAGACCTGCAAATAACCGATAGTTTCCTTAAGGGAACTGCCAAAATTACAGATGGTCGATTTAGAAAACAGGATTACCCTTTATCTGTAAATCAGTTAAATGCTGATTTACAGATAGATAATAATGACCTAAAAATTAAACAGCTAAATGGTTTTATTAATGGTAGTTTCTTTTCTAGTAATGGTGAAATAGAATTTCCAGCAGCACCAGCGAAGCCTAAAATTAAACTTGATTTTATAGCACAGAAATTAGACCTTTCTGGGATTTTAGAGTCTGGTGCTTTAGACTCGTTTCAGTTTAAAAAAATACTCCCAGACAGTCTTTATGGTGAACTTGCGAATATTAAGCTGAAGATCACCACACCTAATCATGGTGATTACAATATGGAAGGGCGCTTTGATATTAAAGATCTTAATTTTCAAATCAACGAAGATACGCCTATTATCAGTGATGTAAATGGTGAAGTCATTCTTTCCAAAACATTAATTAGTTCTAAAAACCTTTCAGCTCATATTAATGGTGCTGAAATTAAGGGCATGGGTGCTATGGATACAAGTGGTCATATACAATCAATAGAATTACTTGCAACTAATCTTTTAGCGAAAGACCTTTATTATTTGAGCCTTTTTAATGTACCTAAAATAAAGGATTTTGTTATAGATCCAAATGGATTATTAGATATTGTTCTTAAATATAATCCTCTTGGGCTTGAGGTCGACAGCACTTTTAAAAATGTTTCTCTGACTAGTGTCCATGAGAAATTCTCAGAGCCAGTGCGAAATTTAAATGGGAAACTCAGTTTTAGGAATAATAAATTTACTTTTGAGGATTTAAGTTTAAGCTCTGGAGCTAGTTCTGGAATCTTTAATGGCGATATTCAAAATATTGGTAAAGAAAGTTTTGAGCCGTTATTTAATCTACTATTCAAGGGGAAACTGCACTCTAGTTTGCTTAATAAGTATTCCCCGCCTGCGATTAAAACTAGTTTGAATTACGAAGGATTAGTCCGCTCCGAGTTAGCTTTAAATGGCGGACCAGCAAAGCAAGTATTAGATGTTAAAGTTTTTCTTGATGAACTTAAATATTGTAAATTCTCCACTTGGCTAGATTTAGATAAAAAAATTCTTACTAAAATTAAAACTAAAATTACTATTACTCCTAGTTTGATTAGCTCCAATGATGCGAAGGTTGTTTTTAAGCAAGGTGTTAATAAAGCTAAATTATTCGGACGCTTTCAGGTAAGAGATTACCGAAATAGAGAAAAATTGAATTATGAAATTCTTGTGGAATCTCCTCCTGAAACGGAAACTGTGAAAAATAATCTAAATCTATATTCACCACATATCGCTACTATTAAACCATTTAATTTAGTATTCAATAATGGTAATTTCCTCTGTGACACTTACGGTAGCTATCTTGATAGATTATCTGTGTGTAAATTCACTCTAGGACCAGCAACTGCAAAGCAGTTTGGTATTGGTGATCTGTTTAGTAAAAGTTCTAAGATAGAATTTATTTCTGTAGTTAATAAACCTGCTGAAATGCAGATGAGAATGACTGCTGGTGACTGGAATGGATTACCTTATAGTGATCTATCCTTTCATTTAGCTGTAGATGAACAGTTTTCAAGAGTAAGAAATCTGAAAGCTCGTATTAAAGAAGGTTTCGTTGAATCTAGTATAGATTTTAATTATCTAAACTTTGATTCAGTATTTAAGATTAACGGTAATAAGCTACCAGCTCATGAAATTGCAGAAAGCATTTGGAAATTAGGTTCGGAGATCCCTAGTGGTTTACTAGATATTAATTTTACGGGTAAGACTAAAGGTCTCCTCCCAGACGAGGTTTTCTTTAACTTAGAAGGTAAAGCTGATCTAATCATTAAAAATGGTAAGCTCAGCCAGTTAAGCTTAATGCAGCGTATACTTTCAGCAATTAATGCTGTAAAGAGTTTAGATATGAATAACATAGTGCATACTCTAATTACTTTTGAAGGTGGTCGTTTTGATCATTTAATTAGTTCTCTTAGTTATAATCGTGGAAAGGTAAGTACAGAGAAGTTTTTATTAAAAGCACCACAGATAGAGATTTTGGCAAAAGGTTATGTGGACTACAACAAAGATAAAGATTTTCAAGATGTTCGTGGGCAAGGGGTGATACCAAAATATTCTAAAAGCTTCCTGCAAAAAGTAGGTATAGGCGAGTTTAATCTTGGTAATTTAACCTCTGTCGCTAACCTGAACTTAGGCTTACGTAAATCTGAAAAGCGTTTCTTTAAATTTAAAGCTAAGGGTAAAGCTAGTGATCCTGATGCTATAGCTCAGTCTATTAAAGAGAGTTTTGCTTGGCTATAATTGCTAAGATTTTTATTAAATGAATTACACCATAGAAAAAGTACTTCAAGACCTGCCCCAAGGCGAGGATTTAAAAAAAATTCCAGAAGATGGTGGTCATAAATGGAATAGGCTGGTATTCGAGAAAAGTCCTTATCTATTACAGCATGCTGCGAATCCAGTAGATTGGTATCCATGGTCTGAAAAAGCTTTTGCTAAGGCTAAAGTAGAAAATAAAGCTATATTTTTATCTATTGGTTATTCGACTTGTCATTGGTGTCATGTCATGGAGCATGAATCCTTTGAGAATGAAGATGTAGCCAAGGTTTTAAATCAATATTTCATCTGTATTAAAGTCGATAGAGAGGAAAGACCAGACATAGACAGTCTTTATATGGGTATAGCTCAAATGCTTATATCTAGAGGGGGCTGGCCTCTTAATCTTTTTCTTACACCAGAAAAGCATGTATTTTATGCAGGGACTTATTTCCCTAAATTAAGTAAACTTTATCCTAATGGCTATGAGATGCCTGGGATAATTCAAATCGCTCATCATCTTGGTCAGATGTGGTTAAACGATAAAGAGAAGCTAGAGACCACCGCCGAAAACATTAGTGTTAATTATAGAAAGTATCATTTAGGTGAAGATAGTAGTTCAGAACTAGCATCTGAAATAGGAAAAGAGATATTTAATTTAGAAATAAATGAAAGCTCAAAAGCTTTTCGTAACGAGATTCAAGAGATATCAGATAAAGCTTTTATGCAGTTAAGTCACCAGTTTGATCATAAATATGGTGGTTTCGGACCAGCGCCTAAATTCTTTAGTCCGCATGTATATTCTTTTCTTTTAAAATATTACGAACGCCTTATAAACCAGCACCCTCAAGAAGCCAAGGAAAAAATTTTGACTGCTCTTGATATGGTGCTTAAAAGCCTGACACAGTTTCGCCTTGGTGGTGTTTTTGATCAACTGGGTTATGGCTTTCATCGCTACTCTACAGATAGAGAGTGGCTGTTACCACATTTCGAGAAGATGCTATATGACCAAGCTACGCTTATGCTTGCTTACAGTGATGCCGTGCTGGTTTTAGAAAAACTTTATTCTCAAAAAAGTCAAAACTCTATAAATTTAAAAGATCTGAATTTAAATCAGGAAAAACTTAAAAATAATATATCTGTATATAAAAGAGTCTTAGATGAAATATATGAATACTTAGTAACAGACATGCTTTCATCAGAGAATCTTTTCTTCAGCGCTGAAGATGCTGACAGTGAGGGAGAAGAGGGATTATTTTACACTTGGACGATGAAAGAGCTTAAAGAGATATTAAATAAAGATGAGTTAACTCTAATGATAAAAACCTTTCAGATAGAGGAAAAGGGGAATTTTTTAGATGAAAGCACTAAGGAAAAAACAGGTAGAAATATTCTGCATCGCAAAGATTTAAATGATTCTTCACTAACAGGAATGGAGAAGCTCTATGCACATCGTAGAACAAGAATCCATCCATTAAAAGACGATAAGATACTCACTGATTGGAATTCACTGATGGTGGCAGGTTTAGCGAAAGCTTATCAGGCAACTCAAGATACTAAGTTTTTAAATCTTGCTCTTAAAGTTACAGATTCACTTTTAAAAATCATGCGCAAGCCTAATGGTGAACTACTGAAATCTTCACGCCTCGGCATTAGTTCGTCAAATATTGCATGTATAAACGATTACAGCTTTTTTATCTTTGCCTTAATAGAATTAATTAAAGCATCTGAGACTTCAGAGAGCACTGTTGCCAAAAACGTAGAAATTGGAGCTGGCGAGCAGTGCCTAGAGACTAAAAAACTAATTAATATCGCTGTAGATACACAGGAGATTATGTTTCGTAAATTCTGGGATGATAAAAATGGTGCTTTTTTCTACGCTGATAAAGAAGCTCAGGAATTACCTTTAGCAAATAAAGAATTTTTCGATGGTGCTCTTCCCTCTGGAAATTCTATCGCTTTCGGTAATTTAATTGAGCTGTTTAAACTAACTAATAAGAATATTTATTTAGATAAGTTAAATTCTATGATTAAGATTATGGTCGCTAATGCCAAGCAGTACCCTACGGGTTATGGTCAAGCTTTAGTCGGCTTAGAAAGTCTTTTAGAATTTCAACCAACTTATCAATGTGATGAAAATGGCTGTAGAATACTGTAAGCTCTGCGATGTTTTAATAGTGGGATTTTGGTCTTCTGCGATGCTATTTAAACCCCAGCTCGCCAAGTATTATAATCGTCAGCCTTGGTAAAACTCACTCCAGTACCTAAAGCTTCGAAATGCTTTTCACCACACTGAATCTTTTTATCCTCTAGATATCTTAAATCTTCATCTTTAATGGAGCCTTTAGTCTCAATTACGAAATAAAGTTTTTCTTCTGAATTTTTATCTAATAAAATCATCCAATCGGGATGATAGTCACCAAGTGGCGTTTCAATTTTAAACCAGCGCGGTAGTTTAGTGAATAATTTCACATCTGGATCATTATTCAACCTTTCTGCCCAAAGCTTTTCTACTCCAGAATCATAAAGTACATGAGAGTAAACATTTTTAGATACAGGAATGGCATTGTTTTTCAGATACCCTATTAGCTCTTTATCATCAAATAGTTCTTGCTGGTAGAATTCGTGAGCACCTATTTTTTCATATTTAATACCATTAACGACTATCTTGCGTTTTTCTGCATTAATAGCCTCTACCACTCTTTCCATGTACTCTTGAGGGTTTGAGTAAAAAGCATCAAGAGTTTTAGATCTAATTAAAATTTCTGCAATAGAACTCTTTTTAAGCCTAGTATAAGTTTCCACGTATTTTAATATATCTGGTAAACGTTTATCCTCATACTCTTCCCGAATCAAAGTCCTAATGCGTAAAGGATCGCTAGCCGAAATTCCCTTTTTATCTATTTGCAGCTTAACCCATCTTCCTATTACTGGATTGGTTTTTATTTCTGGCATTCTTGCTATCGCCTTAGTGCAGCTTTCTATTAGTTCGTCACTGCTAAAATCAATTCTATAAACAGTTTTATATTTAATACGTTCCCAAAGCTCAATAAAATCTGGACTTAAATAAACCTGTTTATTAAGCTCTAATTTCACTTTATCTGCTCTATTGAGTATTGGTAAACGCTTCTGAGTCTGCACTATAGTACTGATAATTTCTTTTTTAATTTCTAAAAACTCTTCTGGCAAAGTTAAAGATTCCATCACTAAGGCTTCTTTGAGTTCTGAGCTAGGTTTACCATTTTTATCAATTAGTTTTTCTAATTTTAAATAGTTATAAATTCTTAGAGAAGCTTCATAGCCTAACTCTGTATGCTCTCCTTCTCTCTGTATACGAATCGTTTCAAATAACCTTTCTGTAATAACTCCGAATTTAATATTCGTATCTTTCTCTATTTCACGCTGTAAATTTTCGGCGAAACTATCATAACTTTCATTTGCGACTATAGTTAGTATATTAACATTTTCATCCAGAACCCTTTCACCAGCCTGATTCACTGGTAAACGCAAGCCCCTACCGATTTTCTGACGCTTAGTCATAAGATCCTGATTCTCTACTAGAGTACAGATCTGAAAGACATTAGGATTATCCCAGCCTTCTTTTAAAGTCGAATGGGAGAAAATAAACCTAAGTGGTGTATCAAAGCTTAAGAGTCTCTCCTTATTCTTCATAATCAATTCATAAGCGGTTTCGTCAGGTTTAGTATTTCCATTAGTGTCTTTATAAGTACCTTTATTATCTTGGGCGAAATACCCTGCATGAACCTCATCTACACGAGGATTCAGAGCATAGCTTTTAAATTCTTCTTTAGCGAAAAGCTGATTATATTTAGGTAGTTTAATTAGATTTAGATATTCTTCCTCAAAGATCTCGGCATAAATACCTTTCTGAGTGTCTGCTGATTCCCTGTAGTTATGAACTTTATCTATAAAAAACAGAGATAGTACTTTAATACCCTGCTCTAGCAGAATCGCCTCTCTATCTAAATGGCTTTCTATAGTCCAGCGGATCTGAGCTCTTTTACTTACTAAATCATCTTCTGCCTGTCCGATCTTTATAATTTCAGTCTGATTTATTTCTATGTATTCTTTATCTGTTTGAGCACAGATATTGCTGACATTAAGATCTTTATACTCATCATTTTCCCCAGAAACAACATAGAGACTGCTTCGCTTATTAGTGTTTACAGAGACCTCTTTAAACTTATGAGTACCTTTTTTATCTATGCAGTTCAGCATGACTGTAGCTGAGTAAGAGCCCGATTTCTCCGAAACACTTAGAAGTTTAATACGTGATGAATTAGAACTTCCATTATCAATAGATAGCACTTCTATTTTTTTAACTAAATTTTTCTCAAAAGCCTCTACAGCACCTAGTTTATACATTAAATTATAAGTCTCCCTGTGAGTAGCAGAGTATCTTAAAATACAGAGTGGATTTAAGGCTTTAATAGCTTCCTTTGCTTTAGGAGTAGCATCTACAGACTGAGGTTCATCTATTATGACTATAGGATTAGTCTGCTGAATAAATTCTATAGGCTTACGTCCTTCTAGCTTATCTGAAGGGTTATGAATTACAGTCGCAGCCTTATCTTTACCTTCCTCAAAGCCCTTACGAAAAGCGTCTATATTAATAATCATTATTTCTATAGCGTCACTAGTAGCGAAGGTTCTTACTTCATTAAGACGAGAAGAATTATAAATAAAATAATGAAAAGCTCTCCCTGTGTATAATTCCCTAAAATGCTCTTCTGTGATTTGTAAAGATTTATAAACACCTTCTCTAATAGCGACACTCGGCACTACTATTATAAATTTAGTAAAACCATATCTAGCATTAAGCTCCATGATAGTTCTGCTGTAAACATAAGTCTTACCAGTACCAGTTTCCATCTCTATAGCGAAGTTTGGCACTCCATATTCTATATCTTTTAGACTCTTAGAACGTTTCAGTCCATTGCGATCCTGAATTTTAATTAAATTTTTCATCAGATCTTCATCGATAAGATCTAATTTATTAGCGTAACCTAGTTCTGTTATTTTCCCAACTATACCTCTATCTCTCTCTAGGGCTGTAAATCTCGATTGCACAGATGCCTGCCCCTCGAAAATATCTACTATAGAGCTTATAGCTTCCTGCTGATATGCTTGATTGGCATCAAATTTGAGTTTTAGCATGATACACTCTCATAGCTTGGTCTATAAATGATAGCCTTAAATAGATTCGCTGCTCTATCGTCCTCGAAGTCAATATGAGGGTGATTTTGCAGAGCTCTTAAAATACCAGATCCAAATCCCCTATAAGGTAAAATATGATTCGCAAATGAAGCTAAGACTGGGTTTCGTATATTAGAGTTACCTGCTTTAATATTTTCTACAGTAAGGTTATTCGGCAGATGCCCTGGACTAATGATCTCCACTCGATCCAGAAAAATAAAGACCCTTACTGGTGCAGAAATAAAATAATCCCTATGAATTAAAGCATTTGCTATCAGCTCTTCTAAAACTATACGTGGTATTTCTGGGATACCAATACTATTAATACCTTGGTCTCCTTGTATGTGGTGAATATTTATAAGAATAAAACTAAGTGTCTGCTGAAAAATATCTGATAGTTTCCCTGTAATATCACGGCTATCTAAATATGTTTCAGTAGTGAGTTCTAGGCTAGGAAAAGCTGCTGCTTTAACTATAAAAGCAGGTAAATAATTAGAAGGATTTTTTGTGAATAATAAAGCCGCTGCTAAATTTAATTGTCCATCTTTAGCGAGATTTAAATTAGATAAGAGCTTGTTCAAAGCATCAGTTGAATATCCCAAGTGAGTTTCGCCACATTTTGCGACTCCAGATTCAGCTTCATAAAGACTTTCTCCGTAACGTTTTTGGAAAAACTGCTGAAAATATTCCATGTCCAAATCAGTAATACTTAGACCCTTAGCTAGTATTTCATCAGCGTGTATTAAATTTGAGCTTTGAAATATCCTCTGTAATTCTTCTCTTGCTGTAAGTTTTCGTTTATCAGCTCCACTCTTAACCCAAAAATGAGAACTGCTGTCTTGGTAAGGTTTATTAATTCCTTCTTGAATATTTACTACCATTACTAATTTATCGTTAATTGTGATTACTTGATTCTCTGGATTAATCGGTGGGATTACTTTTTGACTTGCAGCATTAGAAAGCATTTCATTTAGCCTACTAATATCTTCTCGACTAAGTCCCTCATCTATACTGCCATCATCAGATACACCAATGAATATCTGTCCACCACTGCTATTACTAAAGGCCACCATCTCAGCAGCAAGGGAATCAATATTATGAATATTTTTTTTAAATTGCCTTCTACTATCTTCTCCTAGAGATAGTAGTTTTAATAACTCTAGTTCTTCCATAATCACACCTTATTTATATAACCCTAACATCCTCTAGTTATTCGTCCTGTTCTTTAGTAATTATCTGATAATCACTAAGACTTTTTTCTAAATCCTCAATACTCGGCAATTCCCCCTTGAAATTTTCTGGAATAGATTCTGTAAGCATATATTCAGAAACTCCTATCGGCTTAGTAATGTCTCTTAGTGCATATTCGGCGATGATCTTACTCTTAGATTTACAGAGAATAATACCAATAGATGGTTTATCATCATCACTTTTTAAAATTTTATCTACTGCGGAGAGATAGAAGTTCAATTTCCCAGCGTACTCTGGCTTAAAATCTCCAGCCTTAAGCTCAATGACTACATAAGCACGTAGTTTAATATGGTAGAAAAGTAGGTCTATATAAAAATCCTGCCCTGCAACTTCTAGGTGATACTGTTTTCCTATAAAAGCAAAACCTGCTCCTAGCTCTAACAAGAACTTTGTAATATGCTTTACTAAAGCACTTTCTAAGTCTTTTTCTTTAATCTCTTCTCCTAAAGAGAGAAAATCAAAGTTATAAGGATCTTTAAGTATCTCCTGTGCTAAATCAGATTGTGGCTTACTTAATGTTTCTTGAAAATTATGTACTTTTTCTGTCTGAATCTGTCTTTTGTAAAGATTAGATTCTATTTGATGTACCATCACATTACGAGACCAGCCATTTTTAATACTTTCTTGAATATAGAAATTTCTTTCGGTGCTGTCTTTTACTTTATCTAAAAGAGTTATGTTATGGTACCAAGTGATTTGTGCAAGAACCACTTGCACAAATTCTAAATCTCTATAATTTTCAGCAAAGCTACGCATATACTTAAGGATCCGCTGAAAAATGCTATTTTTAGCATTTTTCGACCCCGACCGAGGTATAAAACCTAGCTCGGGGAGCGGATCCTTAACCTCTTGACCTGACAGTCCGTGATGAAAAATTTCATTTTTCATCACTTCCTTAAGATTACGCACTGAAAAGCCCTTCATTAGTGGAAATTCACTCTTCAGATCTTTAGCTAATTGCTCTATAATCTTGGAACCCCAGCCTTCTTTTTCTTGCTGTACCAGTATAGAATTACCGATTTGCCAGTAAAGTAATATGAGCTCCTTATTAACAGCTAAGCTTGCTCTGAATTGTGACTGATGAATTTTAGATTTTAATTCAAGAAGCAAGCTATGATAATCTTCTCGCTCAATTAGATCACTCATATAACCCTAATATCCTCCACCCCAAACTTCCTTAAAGTCTGCTCTGCATTAAGCTTCACGACATCATCCTTAAAAACCTCATCATAAAAAACTACTCTTTTAGGTTTTAATTTAGCTATCTCTTCTAAAGTGGACTGAAAAATTAAACCAATAATTGAGAAAAGTAGAAGGGAATTTTTTAACTACAACTAATATTTTTATCACAGATTATTGACACATAGTATTTTTTCGTAAGAAAAAATACTATGTGCT
>JBJTTW010000065.1:0-10051 GCA_046080385.1 bacterium | reverse complement strand
ATTACCTATGAAGCTGCCCCGATTTTAAGCTTAAAGCATTCTGAAATTGAATTTCCTTAATCATGTTTGATTTATATACTACATCAATGGCTAGTATTAGGGTTTAAGCTATTTTGTGGCAGCTTCATAGGTAGTCAGATTGATTTTAGAGCTGAAATTCTTAAGTACACAGGATTTGCTTTGATGACTCCTTGTTGCTCTATTTTGTTTAATTTACTTACAGACTGGGATAGCCTCGTAAATAAGTTTAACGTCATAACTTTTCTTCTAAGTGTCTTCTTTCTATATTTAGGTATAGAATGTATTTTAAGGGCTTTGGATATATTGGAAGAGCTTCCACTTAAGGATAAATAAAATGATAATGATCAATAGTACTATCTATAATATTTTTGTTGCCACTTTGGTTATATCTCCAATACTTTTTACATTGTATTGTTTTTATAAAAAGATCTATCTAATTAACAACGACGAAAACACGAACCCCTAGGCGAAAATACAGAAATTGGAGTTCGGCAACAGTCTCATTTAGTACAATTAATAGATGTGAACACGACCTTACCTTTTAAAGCTAGTTATGACTTCCTTGAAGCTGAGCAAAAGTGGTTAGATGAGTGGCTTGATAAAAAGATATTTCAAGTAAATAAAGACCTAAATAATGGTCGCAAAGTCTTTAGTATAGCCCTGCCACCGCCTAATGTTACTGGAGAGCTGCATATGGGGCATGCCTTGGGTGGAACTATACAGGATGTATTAATTCGCTATCATCGTATGCGTGGCTATGATGTTCACTGGCAGATAGGTTCAGATCATGCGGGTATCGGAACGCAGCTGGTAGTGGAGAAAAAACTGAAGAATGAAGAGAAACTTAGAAAGGAAGATTTAGGTAGAGAAGCTTTTTTAGAGAGAATTCAAGCTTGGAAGGAACAGTCTGGTAATCAGATTATTGAGCAGATGAAGAGGCTAGGTTTTAGTCCAGATTATGATCGCACTCGTTATACTATGGATGCTCAGTATCAGGAAGCGGTGCTAGCTGCTTTTAAAAAGTATCATGCTGAAGGCTATATATATAAAGGGAAACGCTTAACGAATTGGTGTCCTAAATGTTTAACTTCTCTCTCTGACTTAGAGATAGAAGAATCTGCTAAGACTAAAAAGCTCTATGAAATTAAGTATAAGTTAGAAAAGCCTTATGGTGATCATGAGGACGACGAAAACGCAGAAACTGGAGTTCCCGAGCAGCACTTAATCGTAGCGACGACAAGACCTGAAACTATGTTCGGTGATACCGCTGTAGCTATTAATCCAAATGATGAAAGATACTTAAATTTAATTAATCAAATAAAGTCTAAACCTAATTCTGTAAAGGTTTTAATACCATTTATTAATAAAGCTATTCCAGTTATATTAGATGAACAGGTTAAATTAGATTTCGGGACTGGAGCTTTAAAAGTCACTCCAGCTCATGATTTCAATGATAACCTGATAGGGAAAAGGCATGGGCTTGCTGAGCTGAATATATTTAATGATAAAGCTGAGCTTTTAGCTATACCTGAAGTTCCTACTGAGTTTCAAGGACTGGATAGATATAAAGCTAGAACTGCTGTAGAAGAGGCTTTAAGTGAGGCTTTAGTAAAGATTACAGAATATACAGGGACTGAAAGTCTGCATGATAGATGTAATACTGAAATAGAACCAGCCTTAAGTGATCAGTGGTATCTAAGTATGAAGCAGCTTGCTGAAATGGCTTTAAACAGGGTTACTAATAAGGGCTTAGATGATTCAAAGAGAACTGATTTTATTCCCGAGAGATACGAAGAACCTTTTAAAGCTTGGCTTGAAAACATTCAGGACTGGTGTATTAGCCGTCAGATATGGTGGGGACATCAGATTCCTATTGAAGGTGAAACAGATGTCTTAGATACTTGGTTTAGTAGTGCATTATGGCCGTTTATTAGTATGGCTGATGATGAAGCTGTGCTGAAGAAGTACTACCCGACTACTGTTTTAGCTACTGCAAGAGAAATTATTAATCTCTGGGTAACTAGAATGATATTTTCTAGTGAATTCTTTAGACAGGAAAAGGCTTTCAGTAAAGTGCTAATTCACCCAGTAGTGCAGACGCCAGATGGTAAAAGAATGAGTAAATCTAAAGGTAATGCTATAGATCCATTGCTTTTAGTTAGAAATTATGGTGCTGATGCTTCTAGAATGTGGTACGCACAGGTAGGAGTTTTTTCTAGTCAGGATGTGCGTTTCCCAGGTAAATCGTTTCCAAGTAAGGAAGATCCTAAAGTGAAAGATTGGGAATGTGAGGTGATGGAGAAATATAAACGCTTTGCTAATAAGCTTTATAACTCTGCGAAATTTACTTGCATGAATTTAGTCGAAGATCCTAGTTATAAAAGTACTGGTAAGTTTCAGGTTAAGTCTATTTTAAAATCAGGAATTGGAGTTCCGCAATACGTTAAAGGCACCGTTGCTGAACGAACAAGTTCAAGGCTGAGGAGGACGAATGACCGTAGTGTACTAGAAGTACATGAGGATCATGAGGACGACGAGAACGCAGGAATTGGAGTTTCGCAGTGGTGCCATGAAATGACTTTTGCTGATAGATGGATAATTTATCAATTAGAACATGTTTTAGCTAATGTTTCTAATGCTTTTTCTAGATATGATATCGGTGCTGCACAGGAGTTGATTTTTGATTTCACTTGGAATCATTTCTGTGACTGGTATATAGAGTTTTCTAAAATACAGGATAATTTAGAAACTAAAAATCAGGTGCTGTTTTATGTTTTAGCCTCTGCTCTTAGAGCTTTGCAGCCATTTATGCCATTCGTGACAGAGGAAATCTGGCAGAGCTTAATGCAGATCGTAGATTTTTCGGAAGTAGAGGATGAATATTTTACTGAAGAGTATAAAACCAAGCCATATATGGCTTTTGCTAAATTCCCAGGTGAAGAAGGACAGATAGCTTCTCTTAGAGCTCTTAGGGAAGTACTCGCTGAAATTAAGGGTGTAGGCGCTTTTCAAGAAAAAGCAAATGTTACTTGGTCGATGAAGTTAGCGATTGAAATTATTTCTAAAATTAGAAATGCTAGGCAGAGTTTAAATATTTCTTGGGGAGATGAAATGAAACTATTTATATCTAATCCTAGTGAAGCAGATATTTTTACTTTAAGCGAAATTAGCCCTTATGTTAAAAGAATAGCTAAATGTTCAGATATATTTATTGATAAACCTGTTCCAGGGAAGCCTTTAAGTAGTTTTATTATTAAATCAGAAAGCGTACATGAGATATTCTTTCATATTCCTTTACAAGGCTTAGTCGATATAGATAAGTTAAAAACCAATCTAGAAGATAAACTCAGTAAATTAAATAAATCCAAACAGCAGTTAGAAACTCGTTTAGCTTCTATGTTGAATAAAGCTCCAGAGGAAAGGATTCAAGAAGCCAAAAGTGATTTAGAGAAGCTAAATTTAGAAGAGAAAATTTATTTAGAAGAATTAAATAGTCTTTAATTTTTATAAACTCGTCTAATTCTTAACCTCTGCTTAATTCACTCATTCAACAATACAATTAGTAATACTTTGGCAATAGTGCCACTTTCTAGTAGGAGTCTAAACTTTAGTTTATGGGTGCAAAGCCGCCAGAACAAATACTTGACGGTAGCGATCTGCCTAATTTAGAGTTTTTACCTAAGTATAAAGATGGTAAAAATACTACTCAGATTTCACATCAGTATGACTACTGTGGGCGTAACAGTATACATATCAAGAATCATTCTTTTCGTAAAGCAAATACTAGAACAGAAAGTGAAGAGATGGTTATTTATACTAAGCCAGGCAGAGCAAGACCTCTTGAGCTTGTTAGTGCCGCTAAAGATGATAGAGCTGGTAAGCTTCCGCAGCATAATACCCCAGGCTTATTTCACCCAGATTTAGAAATTAGACCGACTAGGGATATTTTCATGATTAAGAAGAAGATTTATCATGTTGATAATTTACCAAGCTTTGGTTATTCACCACATCCAGTGGTTATGACTCAAAAAAAATTACATGAAATATATGAGCAGTTTGCTAATTTAAATTTTATTGCATTTAAACATATGTTGGGCATTGATGTTGCTAAAGATAAGGATAAACGAGATTTTATTGTTTGGGTTAGGAAGGAATCAGCATTAGAGCATAGTTATGTCTGCGTTGATAAGGATAATGGTTATGCGACATTTATGCAGATAGTTAAAAAAGACCAAGCTGGAAAAGTTATCAATGTTATTTATACGCCGTTTCATATGGGTGAAGCGATGGTAATGACAGAGTCCTACATAGATGGTAGCGGGCGTTTACGTAATATTGTTCATATTGGTGTAGCTGGTGCTGCTGCTGAAAACAATACTGAAACAGATAGAAAAAGTGGGGTTGAAAGATTTGATGATGGCACGATGATGTGGGTGCTAAGTAGTTATAAAGGCAGTAAATGCACTACTGGTGCAGCAGCACTAAAACCAGATGGCAGTATCGTTATTATGTCTAAAAGCCTTAATAAAAAATTGGCTCAAAATGCGGCTAGAAGCTTTGGGGGGGAGCAGATTTTACCATCTACACAGACTTGGACTGGCAGATTCTCGCTTGAAGCCTGCGTTCCAGTTTCTGAGGATAAATTTGTTATTAGAACTGAATATAAAACAGCCGTTAGAAGACAAACTTCAGCTTTAGTTGATGGGTCTTGTATACCTGGCTTAAGACCAATTTTTGATGTTAAACTATAGTCTGTGACTATTCTAAAAAAAATCTTTTTTTTCATATTAATTGTCTTTGGAAGCAGTTCCTGTTTTCAAGAGTTTCAGGATTTAAGGCAAGGAGAAATTTATTTAAAAGAGGCTAAATATCAAGAAGCTATAAATCTCCTTGATAAACATGCGTCTAAAAAAAGTAAGCAGTTAAACTCTGTTGCTCATAGAGATTATGCCATTAGTACTTTAACTAATTTGGAAACTGATAAGACTTTACGTTATAAAAATGCGAAGCTGCTTTTGCGTAAAGCTTTAGATCTTGATCCTGCGAATCAATCTGCTAAAGCACTTTACAAAATGCTATCTAAAACAATGCAAACTGAGCTTGCTGAGCCTTTGGAGTAATTTATGATTGAGTGGGCATCCATTATTTTAGTTTACGTGTTGGTGTATTTGGTAACAGCTATACCTTTTGGTTATTATTTAGGGCTTATTTACGGCAAGGATTTAACGGAATTAGGTAGTAAAAGCATCGGTGCGACTAATGTACTGAGGGTTTTAGGTAAATGGCAGGCTATTTTAGTTTTAACTCTAGATATTGCTAAGGGATTTTTACCGCTGTTTCTTATAACGAATTTTTTTTGGGAGATAATCCCACGTGAATCCTATCTATTTTTATTTTTGACTATAGTACCATTGATAGGACACAGTAAAAGCTTATACATTGGTTTTAAAGGTGGTAAATCATCGGCCACTGGTTTTGGTGTTTTACTTGCTATAAATCCATTAGTGGCTTTGATTACTATCTTAATTTGGATAGTAACGGTTAAACTTTCTAAGTATTCTTCTTTGGGTTCAATAGTATGTATTCCATTAGTTCCTATATGGCTCTATCTTTTTGGGGAGCCATTGAATATAATTATCTTTGGTGTAATCGCTTTTGTTTACATAGTACTTATTAAGCATTCTATTAACATTAAGAGGTTGCTTAGTGGTACTGAACCTAAGGTTGGTTAGAATCAAAAAGATGCTTGAACCTGAAGAACTAGCTTTAATAGAGTTTAAAAATAACCCGCGGGCTAAAAGATTAAGGTTGACGGCTAGTAAAATTAAAGGTCTTGAATTAACGGCTCCTAAGTGGGTTAATTTTGAAGATTGTAAAGATTTTTTAAATCAGCATCATTCTTGGATTAAAGAGCATTTAGAAAAAATACAGAATGAGACGCACGATGGGATTTTTTATCCTGATAAAAAATATAAGACATTTAAGCATGAATTGGTTTTTATACCAGGCGCTGTTTTAGAGACTAAGTTCCGAATATCAGCAAATAAAATTAAGCTTTATTATAATGAATCGATTGATTTTAAAAAAAATAAAAAGATACAAGACTTAATTAAAGATGTTTTAATAGAAGTTTTAAGGAATGAAGCGAAAGAATATCTCCCAGATAGAGTAGCTTATTTAGCTTTTAAGCATAAGCTAAAATATCGAAATCTATATTTGAAAAATATGAAAAGCCAATGGGGAAGCTGCTCATATGGGAATAATATAAATTTATCTTTGCATTTAATGAGGCTACCTGTAGATCTTATTGATTATGTGATTTTACATGAGCTTACGCATACTGTTGAAAAAAATCACAGTTCGAGATTCTGGAATTTAGTGGAAAAATTCATGCCTGGTGCAAAAGTCCTTGATTCTAATCTGAAAAATTATCATCCTGAATTATTTTAATCAACCTCTTTATAAAGAGACCGATGCACAAACGCAGAAAATGGAATTGTCTAGCGCTCTCTATAAATATAATGGTAAGCTAATAGTAAAAGTAGAACCTTCTCCTAGAACACTTTTGCAGCTAATTTCTCCATCAAGAGCGGTGATTAAATCTTTACAGATAGCAAGTCCTAAGCCTAATCCATGAATTTTATTAGTTTTAGCACTTTTAACTCTATAAAAGCGATCAAAGATTTTTTCTACATCCTCTTCTGTCATCCCGATACCGTGGTCTGACACGGAGAAGTGAAAATGCTTGTCATCGGAATGTGCTGAAATAAGAATTTCTCCGCCATCGGGTGAATATTTAATGGCATTGGTTAATAAATTTTCAATAATTTGCAGAAGTAGCTTTTTATCTGCTCTTAATGCTGCTAAATTATCATTGAAATTGAAATTGAATTGGTGATTGGTTTGCAAGGGAGCTAGTGTTTTTAAAGCAAATTCAATCATTTCTTTAAAGTCTACTTTTTCAAAACTTACTTGCCAACCAATGTTATTAGCTCTATTTAGTTGAATAAGATCATCTATCATTCTTGATAAGCGGTTACTAGCATCTACTATCTGTAAAGAAGCTTCATTAATAATCTCTGGGCTGTTTTGGTGTCTCTGTAGCATGTTGCTAAAGCCAAGAATACCAACTAGAGGAGTTCTTAGCTCGTGTGAAACGTTGTTGATCAGATCTACTTTGAATTTATTAATTTCAACTAATTCTTGGTTTTTCTGTTCTAGTACTTTTAGTTTTACTAATGAGGCCTCTAAAAAATTTTTGAGATTATTAAAAATAGAATCAGAGATTTGCTTGATTTTAATTTTTGAAAGAGTATTTAGATTATTAGGCATCTGTAGTTCATCTACCTTGATAGCAAGCTGGTCTGCAAAAGCCCAGAGTAGGGAAATATTCTCCTCGCTTAATTCATCAAAAGATTTTAAATGAAATAAGCCTATAACTCTGCCACGTAGTTCTAATGGGAATGTGATTTGGTACGAGCCAACCCTGCTGGGACTTTTAGAAATCAAGACATCTTCAATTAATCTTCTATCAAAGAACTCACTATCTATAAGTTCTTGCATTATTTCTGAACCATCGGCTTGCTCCTGATTTAGATTACCAAAGATGAAAATTTCCACCTCTAAAAAAGATAAATATGATTTTAATGAACTACTAACTTTTTCTTTGATTAAATCAAGATCAGTATAGTCTTCTATAACTTTGATTAAGTTACGAAACCATAACCAGTTAAATAACTTATTGGTGTTAGTATCAGCTCTTACCATTGTTGATATACAATGATACATGAGGTAACTATAAATTTTTGATTTTCATATGCGCTTAATAAATTTTTATACTGGAATTTTAATTATTTGCTGTTTTTCTTTTTTCTTTACTGCGAAAGCTTCTGCTAGGTTGAATTCTACTTATGCTGGAAATCTGAAACAGTATGGCGCTGAGATTAGTCGTGAAATTTTTGATGAAAGTCCTTTAAATGGTTATGTGACTTTCTCTATTGATGAACATTTTAAGCTGGTAGCTTTTTTTGTTAATGGTAGGGTGCGCAGTGAGCATCTTTTACCTAAAAATCCTACTCACCCTAAGGTTTTAAATCGTAATGAAGTCCGTGATATATCTATGAATATGTTTGCTATGGCTGATAGAGGGGTTTTTCATAAACAGGTTAACCTAGCTAGAGTTAAAGCCTTCTTCTTTGATAAAGGTCTTATTAGTTATGAATATGATCCGAAAAATAAAGGAGCTGAGCAGTATGTAGCGATTAAGACTTTGCTCTATGAGCCAGGTAATTCTTATAGGCATATTAATTATAAAGCTTATATCTAAGGGAAACGCAGAAGTTGAAGATTGAGAGTAATCCCCTAGATTTAGCTGTGCATAAAGCTGCCGATGATATTTCTTCCTCTGTTTTTATAGTCTGTGACTTAGATCCAGAGTATTTAGGTTTAACTTTGAAATTTTTGAATTCTTATAGTTTAAAAAAATCTTTACATAAATTTTTTTCTGTTCTTAGACTTGAAGACTTTTTAAATTGGGGACGGGATTCTACTAATTTATCAGAGATTGATAAAAATGCAGAAGTGGAAATTTTATCTTTGCATCTCGGTCTGGATAATGAAATTAAAAACCATAAATTAATATCAGATCATGCTTTTAAACTGGGGCTTAAGCAGTTGAATCCTTATCACTCTCTTGCTGAACTCTTTGATAATAAATTTTTATTCTATAATTTTATGCTAGCAGAGGGTTTTAAGCAGGCGAAAACTTATTTTATTACGAAAGAAGAGTCTCTGAGCGAATTGTCTGCGACTCTTCAAACTTTTGTCTCTGATTTGAAATTGGATTATCCTACTATACTGATTTCTCCCATGCGCTTTATTTTAAAACCCTGTTCGGGAACGGAATCTATAGATCAGTATTCTTTTGACCTTGAAGATATTATTCTTAAAACTCCTGAATTTTTGGAAAAAATTGCTTTAATTCATCAATATGATTCAGTATTAATTCAAGAAAAATTTGAATTTCAGCAAGAATACAAAATCGTTTTTCTTTATGATAATGTTTTTTCAGCAAAAACTTTATCTGAAAAGATTTTAGCTTTATGCTCGCAACTTTTATCCGCTTTTAAAGATTATGCCCGCTTTAAGTCTGAGGAGACTGCTCACAAGCTTGCAAGTTCAAGTAATATTCTCCCTGATATCTTTTCGATAGATCTTTTAGAATTAGCGAATGGGGATTTAGTTATTCTTGAAGCGAATGCTAGACCAGCCGGGATTTTTAAGTGTGTTGGATATTCTTACTGTTTATACCAAAATACCATTTTAATTTGAAAAAGACTTTTGTGCATCCCTTGCGCAGTGCTGGTTTTAGGCTGCTTGGATTTCAAAGAGCTTTCCAGAATGGTATTAGATGATTTTTAAATTTCTTTATCAATATAAGATCCTTAACTTCGTTTTAATAAATAAGGAAGCTAGGAAAGAAGGAAGGATAACATGAATATAGGATCAGTTTTTAGTTTTAAGCTTAGCGCTGCTAGTTTATCAAATTCTACCCAAAGTCTAAGTCAAGCGTCTTCACCAGCATTACAAAGTTTAGAGGAAGACAGTAAATTCAATCGAGGATTTGAGTTTGCATTAAAGAATATTCTAAACGGTAAATTTGATGAGGCTGTTATAGATGGTTTAGTTAATCCCAAATTTGATAGTGAGGGATATTTACGCAACGATCAAGGTGATATAAAAGATCGAAATAACAACTTGATTGCCCAGAGGGCATTTCCTGAGTTGAAAAATCTGAACCTCAGTCCCAGTGACGCTGAAGTCTTAAAGCGACTGTTTCAAATTAACTCTAAAAATCAACAATTTGCAAAAGAAGCTCAATTAAATTTAAACGCAATAAGTTTTGCATTAAAGAATATTCTAAACGGTAAATTTGATGAGGCTGTTATAGATGGTTTAGTTAATCCCAAATTTGATAGTGAGGGATATTTACGCAACGATCAAGGTGATATAAAAGATCGAAATAACAACT
>JBJTTW010000064.1:0-4710 GCA_046080385.1 bacterium | reverse complement strand
TTCCAGCGATGCCGAGGATGCGACACCAGTGTCGTATGCGAGCAAGCGGAAATACAAGCTCCGCTTAATTTCCAGCGATGCCGAGGATGCGACACCAGTGTCGTATGCGAGCAAGCGGAAATACAAGCTCCGCTTACTAGGTGTGCATGAGGATCATGAGGACGACGAAAACGCAGAAATTGGAGTTCAGCAACAGTACCGGAAAGTCTTTCCAAATCTTCGCGCACTACTAGATCATTTAAGCTCTGAAAAAAAAACAAGAATCATGGTAGAAGCTGGTCCTAATTTAATGAAAAGCTTTTTAAGAGAGGGTTTAGTCGATGAGATTATTCACTATGAGCCATTAGATATTCAAGTGGGGAATTATGATACTTCATTAAATGGAAATGATTTGTTAAATACAGTTTCAAGTCAGTCTCCGAGTAATATTTTAGACAGGTACCAAAATTTACTCAAAGAGTCTCCCATTAGTGAAGTTGACGAAAACGCAGAAATTGGAGTTCCGCTACACACCCAAGATGACGAAAAGCCAGAAATTGGAGCTAGGCAGCAGTCTCTAAACTGCTATCTAAGCAGATATGAGATTATTGAAGCCGTTAATGAAAGAGCTGATATTAAAGTACATATTAGAGTTATTGATTCTCAGAGGCTTTAAATAGAAGCTATTGCTTGACTTTAGTGAAAGAATGGTAAATAGCTATCAATTTTGGAGTTTAGGATTCTACGAATACCAGAGTCGAGGCTAAGTCTGTCACTTTTAGATCCAAAGAGTGAATCTGTTAGATCTTTAGATAACTTACACAGGAATTTATTGTCTGGACTTTGCTGTGGTAAAGCCTCTGCGATAATTTTTTTTAATTGATTACCTATAATATCGTTAGTAAAAAAATCGACTAATACCAACCCACAAAAATAATTAGACAGCAGATGTGCCAAGAAGTAAGAAATGTGTCTAAATATAGATAGATGCACCGATACGAAGATTATGATTTTGAGTTTTTATACAAGAAGGAGAGGGATGGGATTAAGAAGACGCGTTACTTAGCTTTAATGAATTTAAAAGAGGGTTACGGAAAGCCATTTGTAGCAAAGTTTTTAAAGAAGAAATTGCAAACCATAATCAATTGGGAGAATCGATTTTTTGAGAGTGGCTTAGTAGGATTGGATGACGAAGCTGGAAGAGGAAGGAAATCAAAACTAGCAAAAGAAGACGAAGCAGCATTCAAAGAGGAATTAGAAAAAATGCAAAAAGAAAAACAAGGAGGGAGAGTGATAGGTAAGGATATTCAAAAAATGCTTCTTGAAAAATTCAACGTAATTTATCATGAGGATAGTGTTTACAATTTATTAAAAAAACTTGACCTTGTGTGGATATCAGCTCGCTCTCGCCATCCGAAATCAATTCCTGAAAATCAGGAAAATTTTAAAAAATGAGTTCATTTCGCAAGTATTAGTATCGCTGCCAGAGGGAAAGAGTTTTAGCGATACAGAGATCTGGTTTCAAGATGAGTCAAGAGTTGGTCAGCAAAATACTATAACACGAACTTGGGCTGAAAAGGTTACTAGACCTAGAATAGTAAGACAGAGACAATTTACTTCGACCTATATATTTGGAGCTGCATGTCCTGCCGAGGAGAAAGCAGTAGCTATGATACTTCCAGAATGTAACTCTTACACATTTCAATTGCACTTAGAAGAGATTTCTAAATCAGTTAGTACAGGGAAGCAGGCGGTATTGATCGTGGATCAGGCAGCTTGGCATACAAGTTCCAGATTGAAAATTCCAGCAAATATTACTCTCCTACCATTACCTCCATATTCTCCCGAGCTTAATCTCATGGAGCAGGTTTGGCTATTCTTGAAGCAAAGATTCCTTGCAAATAGAGTCTTTGATAATTACGAAGATATACTTGAAGCCTGCTGCTCCGCTTGGAACTCATTCGTAAAAATGCCAAACAAAATTAAGCAACTCTGCTCTAGAAAATGGACTCAATTACCAGTGGTCTAATTTATTTTACAGAATGGTATTGCATAAAAATCTGTGAATTTGATATTAGATTCAGTGAATGTTACATTCGCGGAATTTATCCATGCCGAATCAATGTTCTTGACGGAAATATTGTTAAAGGCATTGGGATCAAATTTAAAAGCATCTGTGGGGAACTCTACGACTGACCATTTAATGTTGGGATCGTTAAAATCGATTGGCGCAGTGAAAAATTGCTAGTGTTGAGATTTTTAAAAGTATCAGGTGACGCTGTTATAAATTCATCTTCTTGTTTAGGCTGTTTTTCTGGCTCCACTTTTGTGGGAGGAGTTGTTGCTGGGTTTATTGTTGTAGGACCTGGGACTGGGGGGAGGAGTAGGCAGTTTAGCTACTTCTTCAGAAGTGAATGTATCTTCAATAATAACTGGATCTGGAATTTCAATCTCAGGTAATGCAGGTATTTCTAATGTCGGTATCTTAGTATCAACCTCAAGCCCCAGAGGAGTACTGAAACTTATGTCACCTATATTTAGAAAGCCAGAAAAACCAAGGCCCATGTTAATTAGCCTTTACTCATTAATATTCTCTATAATAAATAAGTTAAATGACGGTAAAGAAACTTTATAGAAATATCAATGCATTAATTATTCCTACTGGAATTGGTGCGAAAATCGGTGGTTATGCTGGTGATGGCACCCCCGTCGCTAAGCTTTTAGCGAAAGCATCTGATCTGCTTATCACTCACCCAAATGTTATAAATGCTGCGGCGCTTACTGATATTCCTCATAATGTGACGGTTCTCGAAGGATATCTTTTAGATAGATTTTTTGCTAATCAAATATGCCTGCGCCTGAACGTGAAACATAAAATAGCCGTGGTTATGGACTCTGGAGCGGCTTTAAGGGAGAAAGAAATTACTGAAAATGCTATTCACGCAGCAGAGAATGTTTATGGATTGGATGTGATAGAGAAGATCTTTTATACGGAGACACCTCTGAATGTTAGTCTAGTAGGACTTGGTAATATAGTTCCATTATTAAATGCCTGCAAGCAGGCTGTAGAGGCTGGGGCGACAGCTTTAGCTTTATTAGTTAAATTACCTTTAGCCTTAGATTCAGAAAACTCTAAAAAATATTTAGATGGAGCTGCTGCAGATCCTATCGGCTCTATAGAAGCGAAAATCTCGCATATGGTCTCCAAGCAGTTTCTAATTCCTTCTGCCCATGCACCAGTATTCGATTATCCTATTCAGCATGAAGGGGTAGTTCACCCGAGGGTAGCAGCTGAGCAGCTTGCACACACCTTTTTGCCTTCAGTATTTAAGTGTCTTCAGTTTTCACCGAAGATTATTCCTCTGAAACATTCTTATAAATTGCTTCAGTCTGAATATGTAAATCCAGCTGATTGGGATTTAAGTCCTAAAGAGGATGATATAAGGGTGGCTGATTTATCTAATTTGGTAGTGCCTTATGATTGCTGTAACGCTGTTCCGATGATAGAGGCTCATAAGTCTGAAATCCAATTGCTGACGGTGCTTAATAATCAGACTGTAATTGATGATCCTGCTGACTTTTATGCTATACCGCATAAGGTCGTTAATAATTATTTAGAAGCAGCTGGATATCTTTTAGCTAACACTAAGGATAAGGAATTTATAAATCCGAAACTTTTTTTATGAAGCTATAGTCAGTATCCTATGAAATCTTTTGACGCTTAATGTAAAGATGCTAGTATTTCCTGAGGTTTTCAATGCGTTTTGATGTTCTAACTCTATTCCCTAGTCTAATTCATGCTTACACGAAGGAAAGTATTATCGGTAATGCTTTAGATGCTGGTCACTGTGAGCTTTTTACTCATAATCCTCGTGATTTTTCTAAGAGTAAGCATAAGAAAGTAGATGATACCCCTTATGGCGGTGGTGCTGGGATGTTACTTTCTGTGCAGCCTTTTTATGACTGCCTGAAGTCTATTGTATCGCCCAGTGCCTCAGAGGTGATAATCTTTTCACCACGAGGTGAAGTCTTAAATCAGCAGCTAGTTTCAGAGCTAGCACGGAAAAAACAAATCATTATGCTTTGTGGTCACTATGAGGGTTTCGATGAGAGGATTTATTCTTTAGCGACGAAGGTTATTTCTTTAGGTGATTTCATTTTAACAGGTGGCGAGCTTGCCGCTATGACAGTGATAGACGCTGTTTCTCGTTTAGTGCCCAATGTCTTAGGTTCTGCTGAAAGCCATGCTGCTGATAGCTTTAGCACGGCTCAAGAGCTTTTTCATCTAAATGACTATGATTTTACTAGAGCTGAGCTGAAACGCCTTCAGGATTTGCTTTTGGCATATGATGTTAAATCGATGGAAAGCTTTCAGGCTTTGCGTCTTTTAGAGTACCCACATTATACCCGTCCTAAAGATTTCGCTGGAAGTACGGTTCCAGAGGTCTTACAGTCTGGCGATCATAAGAAAATTCTTTTTTGGAGAATTGAAGAGGCTCTGAAAATGACTAAAAAATATCGCCCAGATTTATTTCTTGCTTAAAGCTCCAGACTAGTGCTATTTTATTATTAAAATTTTTCTGAATATATCTTTAAGCAATCGTCTTAGAAGTCAAGTATTTTTTAAATAATTTGAATAATTTTGGTCCCATTTAGACTGTTTTTTGAGCATAGCGTTTAGAATCAGTAGTATTTTTCTCATCGCAGCGACAATAGCAACTTTTTTAGGTT
>JBJTTW010000063.1:0-4154 GCA_046080385.1 bacterium | reverse complement strand
ATATCGCTCTTTAACCATTTTATAACTAATTTTATGTAGATATTTGGTGGAGTATAGTAGCTGTTTGGCTGCTCTGTTTTACTTAGTTAAGTTTCGGAGGGTTAGATTATTTTTCGGTTTAGGTTAGAGATTGGTAGAGATTATAATTATCTGATGGCTATTACTCCTCTAGTAAATACGCCTTCGAGTCCCACTACTACGGCAAAGCCATCAGTAAAAACTTCTACTAATCCAGAATCATGTGACCTCTTTACTATGGGGACTGCTTTGATAGGTGCCGCTGCTCCCTTGTTTAATGGTACTGCTGTGAATGACATTTGGGGGGTATCTGGTGCAGTTACATTACCATCTTATGATCCTGTTACTGATTCTGTTTTAAATTCAGGTAGATGGGGTAATTTAAACCCAGAACAGATCGATAAAGTATCAGACCAGCTTGCAAATTTTATGATTAAAACCGGTATGAGTGTCAATGTGGAAGCAATTAAAGCTCAGGCTAGGCAGGTACTTGAGTCTATGGAGCCACCTTTAGAGGAATCGACGATTGCGGAGGTTCTTGAAGGATCAAAAGGATTATTTTCTGGTAATCCAGGATCTCTAAATTATGTTGATCCAAGAACTGGTATGAATCGGATTGACACTTTGCTTGCAAGTTTTGGAGAAAAGTATAAAGATGTTTTGGTGCAGATTAATTCGTGCAGTGTTAAATCTGAAGAAGAAGCTAAACGATTAATAGAATCTTTTAGTAAAGAAATGAGTAACGATATTAAAGCAAATTTCTTTGGTGATATTCGTGGGGACGGTAGATTAGGCTTATTACTTAAAGAGCTTGGTGAACGTGAGCAAACTAGGAAGAACGATCGGGAAAATAATTCTAAAGCAAATACTATGATTGCTGCATCTTTAAATGAAAATGATCTAGAGAATCCATCATCACCAGTAGCTGAGATATTGAATGTTTGATTTTAAAATTAAAATAGATTTTAATTAATTACTTGGTATAAATACCTTGTGAGTAAAAAAAAATACTTTCTCGCTATAGACCAAGGAACTTCTAGCTCAAGAGCGATACTTTATGATTCTAGTTTAAATGAAATAACTAAGTCGCAGATTGAGTTTAAACAGTATTACCCTCGTAAGGACTGGGTAGAGCATGATCCAGAAGAGATTTATAGTAGCCAGCTTCAGGCTATTCAAGTGGTTTTAAATACTTTAAAAAAGAATGAGACTCAGGATAAAGCTTTTAATGATGTACTTAATATAGAATCACTTGAAATCTATGCTGGAATTACTAATCAGCGTGAAACTGTAATTATCTGGGATAGAAAGACTTCTAAGCCTGTTTACCCTGCGATAGTTTGGCAGGATAGCAGAACGCTTGAATATTGTACTAAGCTGAAACATAGATATGTGCAGAATCTCAGGGATTCATCAAGCTTACATGAGGCGAGCGAAAACGCAGAAATAAGATTCCCGCTAGATGCCCAAAATATAAGTGAGCTAATCCAGCACAAGACTGGTCTAGTGATAGATACTTATTTTTCAGCTAGTAAAATTAAATGGATTCTCGATTCAGATCCAGAGATTAGAGCTAGAGCTGAAGCTGGGGAATTAGCCTGCGGGACTGTGGATAGCTGGCTTCTGTGGAAGCTTTCTAATGGGGCTGTGCATAGGACTGATTACACGAATGCCTCGCGTACTATGCTGTTTAATATTAATACTTTAAGCTGGGATGAAGAACTGCTTAATATCTTTAATATTCCAGAATGCTTAATGGCAGAGGCTTTGCCGTCGCAGGCTGATTATTTAGATTTTAATTTAGAAGGTTTTAATATAAAAGTTAAGGCTGTGGCTGGTGATCAGAGTGCTTCATTATTTGGGCATGGCTGTTTTAAACCTAATCAAGCTAAATGTACTTTCGGTACTGGAGCATTTTTTCTATTAAATATAGGAGAAGATTTGGCTGATGTGGATCAAGCTAAGGAAAATAAAGAGAATGGCGCTGTTGTCGAGCGAACAAGTTCAAGCTCTAAGCTGGGTGAAAAAAATAAGCTTCTAAAAACTATAGCCTTCGCCTTAGCCGATGGTTCAGTGCATTATGCTCTAGAAGGTAGTATTTTTATAGCTGGTTCTGGGATTAACTGGCTTAAAAATTCTTTAGGATTTTTCGAGTCGGTGGCTGAGACCGAGGCGATGGCTTGCAGTCTGAGTGAAGAGGATATGGCGGGTTTATATTTAGTACCAGCTTTTACTGGTTTAGGCGCGCCGTATTGGGATATGAATGCTCGTGCAGCAGTGCTGGGGATGAGTTTAGATACTGGAAAGGCTCATTTAGTCAGGGCTATGCTAGAGGCGGTAGCTTATCAGGTTAAGGATTTAATTTTATCTCTAAATTTAAAAGAGACCGCTGCAGCAAATGGAGTTGAGCAGTGGTCTTTAAAAGAGTTTATTTTAAACGTAGATGGCGGGCTTGCTGTAAATAATTTTCTTATGGAGTTTATGGCTGGAATTCTCGGGGTGAAAGTGAATCGTAATGAGAATTTAGAACTTACAGCTTTAGGTATAGTAATGATGGTGGCTAACGCTCTAGGTGATTATAATTTAGATGACTTATCGCTTGTTCATAAATCTAAGTCGGAAGCTTTTACTGAGGCGTATTCGCATGAAAAGATAGCTAGGCTTTATACTGGCTGGCAGCGAGCGATAGCGAGCGTGAGAAATTTTAGTGATGGTTCTAGCGAAAATACGGAAAATATTAATTTATAAGTGTCGCGGTGAGGGATTATGAAAAGAGCTGAGATATTAGAAAATTTAAAAACAAAAAAATATGATTTACTGGTCATCGGTGGTGGCATTACTGGTGCTGGCATAGCTTTAGATGCAGTTCTCAGAGGGCTGAGTGTGGCTTTGGTCGAGAAGGGAGATTTTGCGAGTGGCACTAGTTCTAAATCTACTAAATTAATTCATGGTGGACTTAGATATCTTAAACAGATGGATTTTGCTTTAGTGCAGGAAGTAGGTATGGAGAGGGCTGTAGTCCATAATATAGCTCCTAATTTAGTTAAGCCCGAGAAGATGTTATTGCCGCTTTATCAAGGTGGTACTTATTCTAAATTTTTAACTTCTTTTGGTTTAGCTCTCTATGATTTTTTAGCGGTTGTTAAAAAAACTGAAAGGCGGCTAATGGTCTCTAGTAAAGAGGCTTTAAAGCTTGAGCCACTGCTGAAAGCAGAAAAGCTGAAGGGTGCTGGTTTATATTATGAATATCGCACTGATGATGCACGCTTAACTATTGAAATTATTAAAACAGCTATAGATAAAGGGGCTGATTGTTTAAATTACTGTGAGGTAATTGATTTTGATTATGATAATGAGGGGAAATTAGCTTTTGTTAAGTGTAGTGATAGAGATGCAGTGGGCGACGAAAACGAAGAAATTGGAATTGCGGAAAAACCTCTCCAAGGCACTGTTGTGGGGCGTACAGGTTCGAGGCTGAGGAATCCGAAAGACCGCAGTGTACTAATAGTACATGAGGATCTTGAGGGTGACGAAAACGAAGAAGATGTAGCCCCACGACAGTGCCTTTTTGTAGAGGCTGATGTGATAGTAAACGCTGCCGGCCCCTGGGTAGATATTTTAAGGTTAAAGCAGCAGAGTGAAGAAAGTTTAAAGAAGCGTTTACATCTTACTAAGGGCGTGCATTTGGTGGTGAAGAGGGATAAGTTCCCGATAACTCAGTCGGTTTATTTCGATGAAACGATTAAGGGGAGAATGATTTTCGCTATTCCGAGGGCTGGTGTAACTTATTTTGGTACTACTGATACTAATTATAGTGGTAGTTTAGATGATATTAAAGTGGAAGATGATGATATAGATTATCTTTTAGCAGCTGTTAATGGGATGTTCCCTGATGTTCAGCTAAAGAAAGAAGATATTAAATCATCTTGGGCGGGTTTACGCCCTTTAATTCATCAGGCGGGAAAGAGTCCTAGTGAGCTTTCGCGTAAAGATGAGATATTCGTTTCAGAGGAGGGTTTAATCTCTATCGCTGGAGGTAAGCTTACTGGTTATAGAAAGATGGCTGAGAGGGTTGTAGATAAAGTAATGCAGAACTTAAAGGATAAAAAGCTTTTAAAAACTTTTACTAAATCTAG
>JBJTTW010000062.1:0-27023 GCA_046080385.1 bacterium | reverse complement strand
GCCCAAAACTTTCTCCTGAAACAAGCTTCTAAAGTACGGTTCGTACTAGCCATGCTAATGGCATAAAGTGAAGAGAGATGGAATTTCTGCAAGAAATTCCATCTCTCTTGATAAACTTCTCTCTGAAATCTAATTAACAATTTGCTTAAATTATTAAAAATTTAACTTCAGATCTGAACTCAGGTTCTCTGATGTTCAGGGGGATCATGATGTTATTTTAGGGCTTCCAATAGTAAAGCTTCTAGATAAACTCTACGAGCTTGGTTTAATAAGATTAAATTAGGTGTGTAATTTGTTTATGAGGTTGGCGAAAACGCAGTTCGGCAACACGCCTAGATCAACCTAGATTTATGTCAATAAGAGAATAGACGTACTTAATGTAAGTTTCATCAAGACTGTTTACTGAACCATCTTCATTGACATCTAATTTTTTAAAGTATTTTTTTGTGTTATTTAATTTTTCTTTGAAGCGTTCTATCTCAGTAGTACCAACTACGCCATTTAGATTTATATCTACAGCATTAATGGCTTTTAGAACTTGTGCGATAGTTTCATCGTTGACGTCTAAATTAGTGCCAATAAGAGAATTTTTACTAAGATTACCTGAGAATTTTTTATTTCTATTAGAGCGTGTTGTGAAGATTAAATTAGCTACTTCTTTGAGATTTACGTTTGCTTCGTTACTGAAACTTGTAGCTAAATTCAGGGCACTTAGTGCATTTACTCTTCCAGCAGAGGTTTGTTTGTCTCCAGAGATTTGATCAGCTGAGTTTTTAATTATTTCTCTAACTTGACTTGGATTAAGTTCTGGATTCTTGCTGAGAATTAGAGCCGTAAGACCAGCCACGTGAGGTGTTGCCATGGAAGTACCACTTAATAGCCATATGCCATGTTCTTCACTTATATTTTTTACAAAATTTAATGGTAATCTCTGCGCTAAATAGCTTTGATTGTTCATAGTAGAAGGAATTTGGCTACCAGGGGCTGAGACATCTACGCTTTCGCCGTAATTAGAGAAAGAGGCTATAGAGTCTGTTTTATCAGTTGCAGCTACGGATAAAACTGTTTCATAGCTAGCAGGGTAGACTGGCTGATAATCATTATTAGAATTCGTATTTCCAGCCGCTGCGACGACTACAACTCCGAGTGAGTCTGCTAATTTATAAGTATCTTCTTCTAATTTGGAGTAATAGCTACCACCAATAGAGGCGTTTATTACTTTAGCCCCGTCTATAATTGATGATCTTATGCCTCTTAGTAATTCAGTTACTGAAGTGAATCTACCTTGGTTATCGAAAATTTTAATAGCTATTAATTTAGCTTCAGAAGCTACGCCGTTAAAGTCTTCATTATCAGAATTTTTCGCGGCAATGATTCCAGCTACATGACTACCGTGACCAAAACCATCTTCAGGTGATTCTGTGGAAGAGCTTTCGTAATAATCACCAAAAATATTTCCATTAAATGAAGTTTTTATTTCGTTTCCGTAAGAATCAGAATCTATTTTTCCATTAGCATTAATGTCGGCATCATCTAAACTAACAAAACCATCATAGTTATTGTCTTTTACGCTCTGATTATCAACCCAAATGTTTTCCCAAAGTGATGGATGATTATAATCTATTCCTGAATCTATCATGGCAACTTTCACTCCAGCTCCTTTGCTGATTTCCCATGCCGCTTTAACACTCATCTGTTCTATCCCCCAAGCTTTATTTACGGCTTGATCTTCACTATAACTGCCACTTAAATCTTGGTTTAAAGACACTGGAGACATTATTTCTCTGATGAAATTTGGTTCTATAGTATCGATTTCATCTGAGCCTTTATATTCATTCAGTATATTTTTTAATTCTTTACAAGTGAGCTTGTGATCATCTTGTATGGTGAAAATTTGATTAAGCTTATAATCATTTTCAAATTGTTTAAGTTTTTCAAGTCTAGCAAGGGCTTTAAGCTTTTTATTACCTTGTAGCTTGGAAATTTTTGCAGCAATTTCAGCGTCACTGCCAGAAAGGATTTGCTTGAATTTTAGATTATTTTTCTTTGAAAGCTTGCTATGAATTGAAGTTTCACTTAAAACATTATTCGTAGCTATTTGCTCGGAATCTTTAAATTTGACTATAACCCCGTCAGCGATTGTTTCTTTGGAATTTTCGTCACAAGAGAATTCTTTATGAATCACTTTTTTAGCTGACAGTGTATTTGGAAAACTACTAATAGAAAATATTAATATAAATACGTACAACCTATTTGAAAACATATACCCCCCGTATATGTCTGTATCTATCGGCTTTTTCGGGAATAAGTGTAATTTTTTTTATTAAAATTTAGCTGAATTTATTTTTATTTTTTTTCTTTAAATAGAGTGTTTAGAATTTCAAAAAAATGGGCATATAATTAGTAACAAATTTTTCCTAAACGCCAAAAACACACCAAAAGCAGTCTGAGAATGAATTTTCATTTTCGGGCTGCTTTTATTTTTAGGCTACTGTTTAAAGGTTTGCGGGAAAATGCCTAAAATGTGATTGAACTCTAATAATTTAAATTTTTTTGATTGGTTTTATAAAAATAACTATGTTATTATTGCAGTAATCTGTAAATATAGAATGGTGCCATTTGACTAGTAGTCTCAGTAGCCAAGTTGTCTTGGAAAGACCCGCAGTTGAGACTGTGGGTTCTGATTCTTCGCAGCCACCAAAGCATTCAGGTGATGATAATGAAAATATCCATGTCGATAATGAATCGAAAACTAAGACTACGGCAACAAAAAAGGCAGCAAAAAAAGAAGAACTCGATAGTCTACATGGAAAAGAACCTGAATCTTTTGCGTTAGATGAGTCAGATTCCAAGATTAAAGACACCGTTAACTTAAATAACTCTAAAGGCACAGAGAATGGAGTTTCTCCTAAATCTGTAAGCTCAGTGCTAGAAAAGATGATGGAGGTGGTTACATGGGGGGCGGTAGGCTTAAATGGAAGCTCAATAGCTGCTAAGTTACTGTCAGATAAAGAAGGACCGTTTAAAATTTTTTCCAAACCTTTAGAAAAAATAGCCTTAGTTTCGACTAAAGCTCAAGCTATTGCTTTTTCGAGTAAACTTTTACAGCAAGCTTTTGAAGAGAAAGATCCGATGCTTGCTCTTGCTGGTTTTGGAAAGGTGTTTCAGATAGTCTTTGCTAAGTTTGGTAATTTTTTACAGCTTGGTGGTTTTCAGACTGCTTTTGATCAGCTTAATCCAGGTTTAAAACCGACTACGGGTTTAGATAAATTTAACAGCTTCGGTCATGGTGTAAAGGAGTACCTAAAAGCTATTAAAGTAGTATTTAAAGATATGCTGGATGATCCAATCGGTTATCTTAAATTATCTCCAAAAAATGGTCACGTAGAAAGAGTTTTAGTTCCGGGTGCTATGTCTATTCTTGCTGGTACATTTGGTGGGATGCTTGCTGGTGAAAATAAAGTAGCTAAAGTCATTTCTGGTATTTTAAGGCATGTAACTGGAGGAATTCTTGGTGGTGACATAATTCTAGGTAAATTAGATAATAATAAAGAAATGAATCTTTCTGGTAATGCTTATATCGCAGCTTCTGCTATAGACTGTGGTGCTAATTTAATAAAAAATAAAGAGAAAGAAGATATTGTTCATCAACTTGGGACAACAGTTAATTTGATCGCTGAGTTATTTTTCTCAAAAGGGCTTGAGCAGCATGCACCTGCTTAATGTTTATGATGAAAATGCAGAAAATGGAGTTGAGCGTTTTTAGAGGAGGCACTGCTCATAAACCTTGCAAGTTCAGGCTCCGTAGGACGAATGACTAGAGTAGATCTTTTGAATAAAGATTTACACCTTGATTATCGTAAAAATCTAATGAGACTCTATGTTGCGCAGCGGTTTCTTCTTGAAAAGTTAGTACACAAAAATTATTTTTATTCGCTACCGCCCAGACTCTGTGAGGATTTGGGAACTGTTTAAGTGTAAATTCAGGTGGAAGAGAGCTGTGAATCGGTGAAGAAGTTATTTCAAAGATTTTTTTATTTGGGCTAAGATCTATTTTTTGTAATTCTGATATATGTCTATCCCCACTAATTAATAGTGGGGTTGATTTTAAATTAGAGATTTTTTCGATAAATTTTTTAAAATTCTCTGCTTGATTAGCTTCAAAAGATTCGAAAGGATGGTATTTACCAAAAAACTGATCACCTGAAATGATTACACTCTGAGACTGCTCGCGATCTTCATTTTTTGCGTTCTCGCTAGTTTCAAGATTCTTGAATAACCATTCTTCTTGCTCTTTTCCGAAATGATATTTCTTGTCTCGATAAAAGCGGTCATCTAAAAATAGGAAATTAATGTTCGCAAGTTTAAGTTTAAAACCTGCTCCTAAGCCATCTTCACTAACTTCAGTATTTTCATTTAGAGAAAAATTTTTAAAAATTTTCTTGCTTGCAAGTTTATATTTATAATCACTGCCACCATTATTTTTACCATAATCATGGTCATCCCAAATCATGGCAATTGGTATAAGTTCTTTTAAATAAAATAATTCTAAGCGAGTGCGGGTTTCTATATATCTATTTAAAAGCCTTTCGGGCTTGCAGCCGTTTAATTCACTTAATTTATCACCGATATCAGCATAAACATTGTCGCCGATAAGAAATATATAATCTGGGTTTAATTTTGATACACTGTTCCAACTTTTAATCTGTTCAGAAAAATAATTATCGTTTAAGCAAGAGCAGATAGCCACTTTAAGATTAGCTTTTTGCTGCTCATAATTACTAAATTCGCGAATATCCACACTGTTTTTATCTGAGATGTATAATAGGTAATTTTTTGCAGAGCTAAATTTAATTTTAAGTTCGTAGAGTTCTGCATGAGCGATATTAAATTTTTTAATAGATACATTTTTAGATCCTAATTCTTTGCCTGATTCTTTTTCAGTAACTTTTATTTTTAGAGAGCTTATACGTTTGTGATCAGTTCTGTCTTTGCTTGCCATGCTTACTTTGGAGTTGAGTAATTTGTTTTTATCAATTTTACTTCTTAAAATATTAATACTGGTATAGTTTTTACTTGTAACTCCCTGCATGATTGAAAACTGGCGGTGTTCAGCTAAAACTTTAGGCGGGAGATTTTTAAAGGGGCGGGCAGAAACAGAAATCCCTGTTATAAAAAATAAATTAAGTAAAAAAACACTCCAAGGTTTCATTTATTTTAAGCCTAGCAAAAAAAAGAGAAGCTTTCGCTTCTCTTTTTTTAGTTAAGTTTCGGAGAGAAAATTTGTTTAATTAAATTTCAGTTCTTTGTGAAATTTAGTTTTTAAATAGCTTAGTAAAATGCTTGGTCCTTTCTTTTTGATCTTGCCGTATCTATCTATATTAATAAAAGCTACTTCTTTATCTTTTTTGATAGTAAATGTTTTGCCATTATGGTTAATTTCATCATAAATTTCGACTATAGAGCCTTCTGTATCGTTAGAAGTTCTAAATATACTAGCGTCAGCATTATAAGAGGTTATTTCTGTGATATTAAATTCGCTGTCATATCTAAAAACCATCTCAGAATTATCTTTCGCAAAAACATGCTTACTCGGAAATCCATCAGGTGACTCTTTAACAAATATTATTTTAGAGCCATCTTTTAAATATTTAATTGCTCTTAAGCTTTGGTTTTTATTTTTTCTAATTAAATAGCTATCACCGTTAGAAGACTTTAGAAAACCTATCTTATTACCAGCTGAATCTTGAGTAAACGAGGAGAAGGCGCTTTCATCAGTATCTGCAAAAAGTGTATAAATTTCTTTATCAAGAGTATTAAGCATTAAGTTATCCTTTATTAAAATTCTAAATCATCTAGTCTTCAAGTCATTCATTGGATATTAAACCAATGATTTATATTATATAAATAGCTAAGGCTAAGTATAAATTGACAGGAATCAGTATGCGGGCATGTAGTTAAACGAACGAGTTGAATGCCGAGGAAAAAAGAACGGATTCTATTTACTATGAGCTTTTCTTGGTGTAAAGTGTTTACCACTAGGTCTAGTTGCTTTACCGAAATTTCCACTGAAGCTTTTTTCGCGCCTGTCTCCTCTGCCTGAGTGGCGTTTGTCGCTACTTCCTGAAAAACTATCCCCTCTTCTAAAACCACTATCTCTGCGGAATGATTTTGACCTGCTTCTCTCTCTCGTAGAAGTTTCCTCTGGTTTAAATTCGACTCTATCTTCGACATTTTTAATTTTATCGTCTAATATCAATTTTAAGAGTATTAATGGGACTAGTTCAGGGTCTTTACCTTCTAGATCTAATTGACTGAGTAATTCTTTATATTTAATAAGAGATTTTTCGTCAAAACTTACTTTATGAACAGAATCCCTGATTGTTTCTATTTGTTTAAGTTCTAAATCTTTAGCACTCGGGACTGTTCCAGCCTGTATGTCTAAATTGTTTTTCCTAGCTATACGTTGAATATGATCTAACTCTTTACCGACTATAAAAGTTAGAGCGAAACCTTCTTTACCAGCTCTACCTGTTCTACCAATACGGTGAACATAGTCTTGGTCAAATCTTGGTAAATCGTAGTTAATTACGGCAGAGAGATTATCAACATCAATACCTCTTGCTGCAACATCTGTTGCTACCAAAATTTCCACGCTACCATCTCTAAATTCTTCCATGACCTTATCTCTTTTGCGCTGATCCATGTCACCATGAATCGCAGCAGTGGAAAAATTTTCCTGTATAAGATCTTTAGCAAGCTCATCTACTTTAACTTTAGTGTTACAGAATATAAGTGCTGATTTGATTTGATGAAACTGTAAAAGACGTTTAAGAGCTTCGTGTTTTTGAGAACCTTTAATATTGTAATAAAACTGTTTAATTTGTCTGCTCTGTTGATTAGAACTCATGGTGCTTATGTGTTCAGGGTTTTTTTGATGCTGCTCCATAAGTCTCATTAAATCTTTAGCAAGCGTTGCTGTGAACATTACTGTTTGTCTATTTTTTGGAGTCGATTCTAATATAACTTCTATATCTTCTCTAAAGCCCATATCTAGCATTTGATCAGCTTCATCCAAAATAACCATTTTTACTTTATCGAGTTTAAGAGTATTTCTGCGTAAATGATCTAATATTCGCCCAGCTGTACCAATGACTACGTGAGCTTGACCTTTAAGAGCTTTTAACTGAATGCTAATATTCTGACCACCGTATATAGGTAGGATTTTAATTTCTGGTATAAATTTGGTTAATTTGGTAAATTCACCAGCTACTTGTACAACCAATTCTCGCGTAGGGCAGAGTACTAAAATCTGAGTAGATAAACTGCTTGGGTCTATGAGCTGTATTGATGGAATAGCAAAAGCTGCCGTTTTACCAGTTCCAGTCTCAGCTTGCCCTATGATGTCTTTGCCCGTTTGTAATATTGGTATGGCTTTGCTTTGAATCGGAGACGCTAATGAAAACTCCATTTCATCTAATGCCTGAAGTATCTCGTTGCTTAAATTAAGTTCTTTAAAATTTGTCAAGACACTGATCTTAGCAGCTATTTACCTTTTTTGCTCACTATTTAATAATATCTGTCTTTTTTCTTTTAACTTAACTTTAATAATCATTTGGTAGAACCCCTATAACTAAGAGAGGGTATGGATTATGTCAGTAGAATTGAGTGATGTGAGAGCTAGGTATGTTTCGGAAAGGTCTCCTTTGAGGCAAGAAGATAAGGATGAAGAAGCAGTTCTCTCTGATTCACAACAGGATCTTTTTCAATCTAAACTAGACTTTATTAAGTCTATTAGTTCTGAGGATAATTCTCGGGAAGGTTCTGGTTCTCAAAATCCAAATACTAATGAGGTAGGATCCAAGGATACTGAGGTCCTAGATCAAACCATGGCAGCCTTTACTGGCTTAGAAGCTAATATAGCTCAAAAACCACTGATTATCAATAATGCGACTATCAATAGTTTAGGAGAGATGTATCCTCACAATGGCGGTGTTCCTGATTTACAGGCATCTTTAACCGAAATCATTAACTCTGGCAGAAAAATCGAAGACATGCCAGAAGAAATTAAAGATCAATTAAAATTAATTTTTAATCCAAAGTGAATTGGGCGTGTAGGTACTGTTGCCGAACTCCAATTTCTGCGTTTTCGCCCACCTCTTTGCCTGACAGTCCGTGATGAAAAACTTTGTTTTTCATCACTTCCTTAAGAAATGATATAATGTAAATACCAATGAGCTCTGGTCTCAATATCATGGACGTTCTGTCTCGTGCTCGCAGTGTAGTTTCTACGGATGCGGGGGCGGAAGTCTTCGATCGTTTAGTAAAAGTTCTTTCTCAGCCATTAGATCCTTCTTATAAAAAAAAACTTGAAGATAGGTTACACAGAGAAGTTCACGATGATTCTGACAGGGCTCCTCCAAATGAACCTCTTAATGAGAAAATAAAGGAATTTTTTTCAGTCGGAGACGTAGTTTCCTTACTCGGTGTCGCTCTTTTAAATTTTCAATCCAAGCTTTCTAAATCATCTAAAGGTGGTTTAGTCGATGGGGCTTTTAAAAATTTAGCTTTAGCTATGACTTTTCTAGGTAGTCCTCTAGCTTTATTCGGTAGAGCGACTGGTAAAAGAGCTGAAGGTGCTTTAGGTAAGGACTTAATGGGTAATTATCACTTACAGCAGGCTCAGAGTAAGGGTTTTGATATTTTTACTGATTATAAGTCTGAAGAAATTAATAATTTAATTAATTCAGCTGGAAAATTATCTAAAACTTTAGATTATGAAGATCACGTAAATCCAGAGATTCATTCAAGGCATCTTAAAGATTCAAGTGATGATATTAATAGTAAGGGAAACAAGGCGGGAGGTTTATTTTGCGGTGCACCTGGTACGGGTAAGACGGCTGGGGTTAAATTAATACTTGGTAAGTGGGCTGAGATGATGAAGGGGAAAGGCTTTGAACCTGTTATCGTGGGCTTGGACTTAGCTAATTTTCATAAATTTTTACAAGAAACTCAGAGACTTAAAGATAGCGCTATAGAATCCATAAACGCTATCGCTGGTGGGGAAGAGAAATTATTTTCTTCTGCTAAGGATAATCAAGGTCTAACTATTTTTGAAGTTTTAATTAGTCAAATAGAAAAAAAATCTAGAGCAGTGGCTAAGCATAATAAGGAGCATCCTGAAAATAAGCAGAAACTTTTCTTTGTGGTAGATGAATTTGATAAAGTACTAGTTCTGAAAGATCTTCAGGGAGCTGATAGAAATAGACTTAAGAATGCTGTTTTACGTTTAAATCAGATTTTTGAAGATCAAAATATTTTACTTACAAGTAATACTTCTTTGAAGCAAATGGTGACACAGTTGAAGGACATAGTTGGCGATGAAGCTGTCTGGAAGCCATTTGAAAGTAGGTTAAATTCGAATCATGTCTCTGTAGATGAGCCTTCGACAAAAGTACAGGCGAAAATTTTTGCAGGGAAAATATTACATGATTATCCAGATGCAATTGACTGGCCGGCTTTTAAAATAAGCCCATCTAAAATCTTTGATTTAGATAAGGTATTACTTGCAGACTTTATTAATGAAAATATTTTAAAGCCTTTAAATAGTTCCTATAATGGGCGTGAACTGAATGCCATCGCTTTAGATATTAAACCACGTCTTCTACATGCGGCAATTAAAGAGCGTATACAGAAAAAAGGTCTAGGAATATCTGACCAAAGCTGGTCTGCTATGAGCGATACGGAAAAAATAGCTGTTACTAAGGTGAAAATCACTCCAGATTTATTAAAAGAACTTTTAACGACTAAGCATGAAATTATGAATGGTAAGCATGACCCTAATCTAGGACAGGCTTATTCGATAGTGGAAGCTTATGCTGATTTAATGTCTAAGGATAAAGCTTTTATGGAAGCTGCTCGAGCTAATAAAAGTGATAATATTTTCTCCCTTATAAGTACTTTCTACAATAAGGAAAATAGCATAGCGAAAGATATTTACTCTGCTAAGTCAGCCGTTTTAGTGGGAGATAAAATATTTCACCATAAAATTATTCATGAAAAGGCAGATCTGCACAATTCTTCAGCTGAAGATAAACTTAGAATTGAGTTTACAGAAGCTTTAGTCGATTATAAAAATATGAATAATTTATCTGCTTCTAGAGATATTAAATTCGCTCCAGCTAAATTCACTTTAGATATTAGTCCTAATAAATTCTCTTCTTATTTTACGCCTAAATTAAACTCAATTTTAGAAACTCCAGTAGATAAGACTATGAATAACATAGTTAATACTTTTCAGGCTTTACTTAAAGGGGGAGAATCTGGAAATGGCTTACCAAAAGGAACAGAAGCCTTAATTAATAGTGGTATAAATAAATTAATTCAAGCAGCTATTAAATAAATAGGCTGCTGTCCAAAAACGCAGAAAATGGAGTTGTGCAGTTTTAAGCGATCTCTTTAATTAACTAAAGATGTTTCAGCTAAATTTACCTGACTAGCTTTTGAATATTTAATTTCCAGATATTTAATTATTTCTTCTGCGACATCTATGCCAGTAGATTCTTCGATTCCTTCAAGACCAGGAGAGGAATTGACTTCCATAATTAATGGTCCTCGACTGGACTGAAGCATATCTACACCAGCTACTCCGAGTCCAAGTGCTTTAGCGGCTTTAATAGCTGTAATCTCTTCTTCTGCATTTAATTCTATGGCTGTTGAGCTACCACCTTGATGTAGATTGGATCTGAATTCACCCTCTGCCCCTTGCCTTTTCATTGCAGCTACTACTTTACCATTTACTACTATGGCTCTAATATCAGCACCAGCAGCTTCTTTGATAAACTCTTGAATTAATATATTCGTCTTTAAAGAGGAGAATGCTTCTATAACCGATTTCGCTGCAGCTTTTGTTTCAGCTAATACCACTCCTAGCCCCTGAGTCCCTTCTAAGAGTTTTATGACGAGCGGTGTACCCCCAACTCTCGCTATAAGCTCTGGTATCTCTTGTTTTTTGGGAAATTTGGCGAAGACGGTTTTAGGAATGCCTAAATTCATCATGGAAAAGAACTGCTGAGATTTTAACTTATCACGAGATAATTCTATAGCCTGTGCTGAAGCAGTACTCAGTACCCCCTGCATTTCAAATTGTCTTACTACAGCAGTCCCAAACATGGTTACAGAAGCACCAATCCTTGGGATAATAGCATCAACATCTTTTAAAAGGTTACCTGGATAGTAAATCTGCGGCTTTTCACTCTCCATCATTAAACAGCATTTAGTATGATCAATGACTACTACTTGATGGCCTAGCCTTTCAGCAGCTGCTTTCAAGCTCTGAGTAGAGTAAAGGCTTCTTTTGCGAGATAGAATGGCTATTTTCATTTACTCTTCTTTACTTTAACTATTTTATAATTAGAATGCTCAGATTTTAAAGAGAGATCGTATAAATTTACATCTACTAAAAATCCTTTATTTAAGAATTTTCTACCAAGTAAGACTGGGTGCTTCATTTCACTACGATCAGTAAGTGAAAATTCAGTGTCGAAGCTCTTCCCAAAAAGCTCAACCTTTGTTTTAATTACATAACTTATTCGAGAGCTGCCATTTGAGCTTTTAATAATTTTCTGTTTAAAATCTTTTACTTTAAGAGTTTTCTTTTCATAAAGAGGATGACTGGGATCAAGTAATTCAAACTTAAGACTAAGCTTAGCAGTGCTTTTTGATTTAATCACCCTAATTTTATGACAGTGAATAGATGAAGTGAAAGCTCCAGTATCTATTTTTGCTTTAATAAGCTTGAAACCAAAGTCTGGGAAAGAGACATGCTCACTTCTACCAATAATGATTTTCTCTTTTTTGCTCATCTAGCAAATTGTTGTTCAAACCTACTAATAATTTTTCCTAATAATTTATAAGTTAACTTAAACTCTCTTTGAGCTTTTTTTATTTTTTTAGAAATAAGACTTTGTTCATTTGAAGATAAGCTAATTACTTTTTCTTTTTTTAGTTTATTTAATTTAGAAAACTGATTTTCTACGTTACCTGAAAGCTTAGTTACTATTCTGATCATAAAATGCTCACGAGCAGAATTAGCTGTTTTGAAAATGTTTCTAAAATTCTTCGTCATCATTAGAGCCTGTTTTTTAATAATTAAGTCTCTATCAGACTCTTTAAGGTCTTTAGTTAAACCTATTTTAGATAAACCATAGATTAACCATTTAGTCGGATCGAAATCATAGAAATGAATACCATTTCTGTAATCAGATGGGAATTCATGGTGGAAATTATGATAACCTTCACCAAAAGTTAAAATAGCCGTAATTAAATTATCTCTAGAACTATGAGCGTCTGAAAAATTCTGCTTACCAAGTGTGTGTGCTAGTGAGTTTATAAAGAAAGTTGAATGATAATTTAGGGTTAATCTTAAAGCCCCAGCTAGTAACAGTCCACCTAACGGATCATGCCAAATACAAGCTACTAACATTGGAAGAATAAAACCTACAGTGAAACCTATTCTTAAGTAATACTTGAATTGAAAAAGTACGCATTTATCCTTATAAAGATCAGCCACTTCTTCTGGATTATAAGCTCTTTTACCTTCATAAAATAACCAACCAATATGTGCCCACCAGAAGCCTTTATTAATGCTATAAGGGTCTTTATCTATATCGTCAATAAATCTATGATGCCTACGGTGATCTTGAGACCATTTTAATGCCGTACCTTGAAGCCCAGCTGCTCCAAAGAGTAGAAAAAATATTTTTATTAGAGGATGAGCTTCGTAAGCTTTATGTGAAAAGAGTCTATGGTAACCAGCTGTAATACTTAGCTGAACAAACGTGAACATCACAGCTGTAAGTATTATGGTATTCAGATTATAAGAGCCAGATTTTAACCAGTAAATCAAACCTGCTATCGAAATTAATGGTATTCCATTAAGGAATATAATATTAGTGTAATTAAGTTTAGTATTATTCAAAGTGAAACCTATACTTTTAATCTATAACACATTTTCCAATTATATATAAATAAATAGTTAAGACTTTAAAGTATTTCTCCTATTTATTACATAATATAACGTTTTATCGATTCTGCGGCAGTTCTGCCTTCAAATATAGCAGTAACCACAAGATCTGAACCTCTCACCATATCTCCTCCAGCAAACACTCTTGGATTGCTCGTCTGCATGATATTTTCTGCATTTTTAGATACTAGAACTCTACCAGAATCATCTGTGTTTATCGAATTTTCTTTAAGCCACGGTGCTGGACTGGGATTGAAACCGTAGGCTATGATCACCGCATCAGCGTTTAAACTCTTTTCTGAACCAGTTTTCAGTACAGGTACAAGACGTTTAGAGTTAAATTCTTTTTTCAATTCCGTTTCTACTGTTTTTATTGAAAGTCCATGATTATTTTCACTAATATCTAAGGCTTGGGTATTCCAGATAAATTCCACACCTTCTTCTATAGCATTCTCTATTTCACGCCTAGAGCCTGGTATATTTTGAAAATCTCTTCGATACAGGCATTTGACGGATTTAGCTCCTTCACGAATCGCAGTCCTGCAGCAGTCCATAGCGGTATCGCCGCCGCCTAGTACTACTACATCTTTATTCTTCAAACTAGGTATATTGGACTGCTGCCAAACTTCAATTTCGGCGTTTTCGTCGTCCTCATGATCCTCATGCACACCTAGTGCACTGCGGTCATTCGTCCTCCTCGGCCTTGAACTTGTACGTTTGTCAGCAGTCCTGTTATGGGGCTGCCAAACTTCAATCTCGGCGTTTTCGTCGTCCTCATGATCCTCATGCACACCTAGTGCACTGCGGTCATTCGTCCTCCTCAGTCTTGAACTTGTACGTTTGTCAGCAGTCCTGTTATGGGGCTGCGCCGAATCTTCAATTTCGGCGTTTTCGTCGTCCTCATGAGTAGCAGTGCCAAAGTTAAAAATACTATTTATTCGATCAATTAAATATTCAAGTGCCATATAAACAGCAGTACCTTGCTTTATATTAAGTGAGCCAGTTAGGGCTTTATATGTGCCAAGAGCGAGGAAAACAGCTGAGCTATTAGCTTCTATTTCTTTAAAATCAATAGTATTACCAATCTCGGTATTTAAAATAAATTCCACTCCTTGGTTCTCTAGGATTTTCCTTCGACGTAAAATTATGTCTTTTTCAAGTTTAAAATTAGGTATCCCATAAGTGAGTAAGCCTCCTATTTCTGGATATCTATCATAAACTTTTACTGGAATACCACTTCTAGTAAGGAAGTCAGCGGCAGCTAAGCCAGCAGGCCCAGCTCCGATAATTGATACTAATTTATCTTTATGCCAAATAGAACTTTTTTTCGGCTGCCAGCCTTGAGCGAAAGCAGTATCTGAAATATATTTTTCTATATTCCCTATACTAACAGCACCATAGCCAGAATTAAGTGTGCAAGCTCCTTCGCAGAGTCTATCTTGAGGGCAAACTCTGCCACAAATTTCTGGAAGGCTATTAGTTTCATTAGAGAGCTCAGCAGCTTTAATTATTTCCCCTTTCGCTATAAGCTTTAGCCATTCTGGAATATGATTTACGACTGGGCAGCTCCACTTACAATAAGGGACTCCACAGTCGATGCAGCGAGAAGCTTGGTCTGTACTGGTTTCTGTGTCGAAATTGCTGTAAATTTCATTAAAGTTATTAATCCTTTCTTCAGCAGAAGCTTTTAAAGGATCTTTTCTAGTGGAGTTTAGAAAGTGGTAATTGTCCATCAGTAAATAACTCCTCTATTTTAGAATCTAAGCAGTAAACTAAAGCGAAAGAATCTTTTAATTCATTATAGTGCGAAATTATATGCTTAGCCCAACTACTATTAGTGAGCTTTGCATGTTCCTCTATCAGTGATTTTAGATGATTTGATATTTCATCAGACAGTTCTAGAGCTTTAACTCCTGAATTTTCGCTTTTAATCGTTTCATTTAAATCTTTTAGATAAGTGAATTTTACTGATTTCGCATTTATTCTATTCGCTAATTTAAACTCAGGGTCAAAAATGAAAGTCTTACCACCAGTCATTCCAGCTCCTATCTCGATGCCACAGCTGCCAAGTATAACTACTGTGCCGCCCGTCATATATTCACAGGCGTAATCACCAGCTCCTTCTATGACGGCTGTAGCTCCAGAGTTTCTAATTCCGAACCTTTCTCCAGCTAGTCCTTCTGCGAAAAGCTTTCCAGAAGTAGCACCATAGAGACAAGTATTTCCCATGACTACGCTATTTCTTGCTATAAAAGCTCTATCTTCAGGAGTTTTAATTATGATGGTCCCGCCAGAAAGACCTTTGCCGACATAGTCATTGGCAGCTCCTTCTAGGTTTAGCATTAATCTTTCTATTAAAAATGCCCCAAAACTTTGGCCTGCAACACCTTTTAAATTGATCTGGGTTTGCAGCTCAGATTTTTTTAGAACTTTTATTTCATCAGAAATACTTTCATTCTCAATTATAAAAGCAGATAAAGCTGTTCCTATTGAGCGGTCTGCGTTTGATATTTTATAAATATCTTTCAGTTGATTTGTTTTGTAATCATCTGTAAGTTCCTTGCTGAGATGATTTCCATTATTTTCATGAATGTGCTTCTTCTCGCTTTCTCTGTAAACAAAGTTATTCTCTGTCTGATGCGCGTTTCGCGAAACTCCAATTCCTTTCTGAGATGGATTTCCAAGGTCTGATGTTACACTATTTAAATTTATAAACAATTGAGAAAAATTTAAATTAGCCTGCTTAGAGGTTTTAGATGTTTTTCGCTCTAATAAATCCTGCCTGCCGATAAGCTCACTCAGGTTCTGGTAACCTAGATAAGCAAGATACTCTCTGATTTCTTCTGCGATAAAATTCATATAGCTAATGACATAGTCACTGAGTCCACGGAAATGTTCTTTACGCAGAACTTCATTTTGTGTAGCGACTCCAGTAGCGCAGTTATTTAAATGGCAGATTCTGAGATATTTACAGCCGAGTGTTATTAAAGCACTGGTACCAAAACCAAAAATATTTGCACCCATTAAAGCTGCTTTAATAATGTCCAAGCCATTTTTAAGACCACCATCAACTTGCAGGCTAATATCATCTCTATAATTATTTTCAAGTAGTAATTTATGAGTCAATAATAGACCTATTTCCCAAGGGAAACCAGCATAACGAATGGAGCTAAGCGGGCTAGCACCAGTACCACCATCTGCTCCAGCTATGGTAATAGCATCAGCATTGGCTTTGCAGGCTCCTAGGGCTACAGTCGCTACTCCTAATGAAGAAACTAATTTAACTGATATCTCGGCGCTAGGATTTATTTCTTTTAGATCATAAATCAGTTGGGCTAAATCTTCTATCGAGTAAATATCATGATGTGGTGGAGGTGATATTAGAGTAGTACCTTCTTTACTATGTCTTAGTTTCGCTATCATAGCGTTAACTTTAAAACCAGGTAACTGACCGCCTTCTCCAGGTTTAGCTCCTTGAGCGATTTTTATCTGAATAACTTCGGCGTTTATAAGATATTCAGCTGTAACACCGAATCTGCCAGAGGCTATCTGTTTTATCTTAGAATGACTATTAGTTTCTATTCGCTTAATATCTTCCCCACCCTCACCAGAATTAGATCTAGCACCGAGTATATTCATAGCCTCAGCTAAAGCACTGTGTGCTTCTGGTGATATAGCTCCTAGCGACATCGCGGAAATAGAAAATCTTTTAATAATGCTTTCTCTACTTTCCACATCTTCTATTGAGATTGGTTCTCTATCACTTTTAATATCGAAAAGGTCTCTGATACAGAGATATTCTCTGTTCGTAATTAAGCTAGAAAATTCTTTATAAGCTTCATAATCATCATTCTTCACGGCTTCTTGTAGCTTTAATATGCTCGGTGGTGTGAAACCATGCTCTTCAGCGTTTGGTAAGTATTTTATGATCCCGCCACAGTTTATTTCTTTACTCTCATCCCAAGCTTCTTTTGCTAATTCTTTTAATTCTTCTTCGTAATCAGAGATTGATAATCCACCGATGACTGTTTGTTTTCCATTAAAACAGAAATTAAGAAAATCTTGATCTAAGCCAAGGATATCAAAGAGACCTGAGCCCCTATAGCTATTTATAGTGGAGATGCCCATCTTTGATAAAATCTTTAGTATGCCATTCTCTATGCCTGTTTGATAATTACGGCAGACTTGCTCTTTTTCATCTAGGCTTTTGTCAAAGTGTATTTGATTAATCACTTGATAACTTAAATAAGGGTAAACCAGTGTAGCTCCGAAGGCTATTAAGCAAGCGAAATGATGAGGATCTTTAGCTTCACCAGTAATGACGATAATATTTACTTTAGCTCTTAGTTCCTCCCTTATCAGAAAATAGTTGATAAAAGCCGTTGCCATAAGTGGATGCAGTTGATAGTGATTTTCTTTTATATCCTTATCACTGAGTATGATTAGGTTTTTGTTTTTACTGAGATTACTTAAAATGTTTTCTTTAATCTCTAAAAGTGCGGTCTTTATATCTTTTGTAAAAGGGATATTTAAGTCTATTTCTTGGATGGAGTTCTGATCATAATTGCTAAGGATTTCAATATAGTTAATTTGGGAAAGTACTGGTGATAAGAGTTTTATTCTTTTTTGACCTTCCGCGAAATCCTCGAATATATTACCAATAGCACCAATATAAGTGTTTAAGCACATTACATTTTTTTCTCTAATTGAATCTATTGGAGGATTAGTTACCTGAGCGAATCTCTGCCTGAAGTAATCAAATAAATTTCGCTTATGCTTTGAAAGTACTGCAAGGCAACTATCATCCCCCATTGAGGATAAGGCTTCTTGAGCATTATTTGATAGCGCTGTGTAAACTATATTCAGCTCTTCTAGGCTGATTTGCTTATATTTATAATAAATTTTTAGAAGTTTTTCATCGAAATTTATTTCTTCTTTGACTAAAGAGAAATCTTGATTTACAGTTTCTCTACTGCTTTCTATTAAATCTATGTAATCATATTTAGATGAAATTAAATCACTAATATCTTTATCGAAAAGTATTAAACCTTTTTTTAAGTCTATAGCGATGCTCTCACCTGCTCCTAGTTTACCTTTTAAAATTATTTCATCAGCTTTATAATCCACTACACCTAATTCTGAGGCTATGCAAAATTCATCTTTATTCGTCAGGACGTAGCGAGCTGGTCTGAGACCGTTTCTGTCTATATTGCAGATAGCATACTCTTCATCAATAGAAGCTATAGCGGAAGGTCCATCCCAAGGTTCTATAAATAATGAAAAATATTCATACATCGACCTTAGTTTTTTATCTAATTTAGGATTTTCTTCATATGCTGGTGGAACAAGGATTTTAGTGCTGGTTAATAAATCAAAGCCACCAGCTAACAGTAATTCAAGCATAGAATCCATGCTTTTAGAATCAGAGCCTTGCATATGAATTAATGATTTTAAAGACTGTAATTCACGTAAGGGTTCTGAATAATACATCTTTCTTTTAGCCTGAGCCCAGTTTCTATTACCCTCAATAGTATTTATTTCTCCGTTGTGAGCTAAGTGGTTAAAGGGTTGTACTAAATGCCATTCTGGAAAAGTATTTGTAGAAAATCTTTGATGAAATAAGCAATTAGAAGTAGTTAGTTCTGGCTGTTTAAGATCAGGATAAAATTTACCTAAATTTTCAGGAGTGAGCATGCCTTTGTAGGAGATCATTTTAGTGGAGAGGCTAGCGAAATGGCAGGAGATTTTACTTTCAGTTAGTCTTTTTGCGATATACAGCTTCCTCCTCAGCTTTGAACTTGTTCGTTTGTGAGCAGTGCCATTAAGTGATTGTCTGTAAATTTCAATGTCTGTGTTTTTGCTCGTCTCATGTTCTATCACGTCACGTTCTGCGTTAATAAAAAATTGATAAATCTGAGGAAGCGTTTCTAATGCCCTTTGTCCAAGTACGCTTGCATCATGTGGAACAGCCCTTGTGTAAATGAGTTTGAAATTCTTTTTTTCTAGCTCATCTGTAAAAGCTTTTTGGAAATCATTTAGTTTAGTCTCTTGATTTAGAAAGACTACTGCTATAGCTTCAAAATCAATATCAATAGAACTCTCTTGTTTAATTAGTTTTATGAAAAAATCTTTATCAATATTAAAAAGAACTCCGCAGCCATCAGCAGATTTCCCGTCCTTAGCTTTAGTGCCTCTATGGGATAATCTTGCTAAGCCAGTCAATGATTTAGCTAAGATTTCATGTGAAAAAATACCTTCTAAATTAGCGATAAGACCAAAGCCACAGCTATCAAAGTGAAAATCATCAGTAATATTGGCTAAGTTCATCTCTCTAAATTCTATCCTAATTTTAGGGACTGTTGCCGAATTGACGAAAACGTAGAAATTAGAGTCTAGTAGCAGTCGCAAGGATCATGTAAATAGTCTAGGTTCTCCTGTATAAATACTTAGTTCAAGTTATGGATTAACAGTTAAATATGGAGAATAACTGATTTAACTATGTCCTTATCTTCAATGTTTATCGGTAGGCAAGGAATCGCTGCTCATCAAAAAGCAATTAATCTTACTACCAATAATATAGCTAATGTAAATAGTATCGCCTTTAAGAAGTCAAATATTGGTTTTGCAAATAGTATTTCGGATGTGACTAGTCTAGGAGGAGCTCCTACTCCTTCTTCAGGTGGAGTAAATGCTAAGGTCTTTGGTACTGGTCCTCTCGCTGATTCTGTTAGTACGACATTTTCACAGGGTAGTATCAGGCAAGTTGGTAATACTGCAAATTTAGCGTTAGATGGCCCAGGTTTCTTTGTTGTAAGTCCAAATAATAATGTTACAGATAATGTAAGTGATGATTTTCTTTATACTCGTGATGGCACTTTTGATATAGATGCGGATGGTAATTTAGTTAATAGCGCTGGGCAATTTATTATGGGAGCAGTATTCTATGATGGTAATACAAGCGAAATGAAGTCTATAAATAGTTCTGACTATAAATCTGTTACATATATGTCTGATCAAGCTATTGGGGCAAATATTGATATATCTACTACACCTTCTTTTACGGCTTCTACAGGTATTGGTTCTCCGTCGATTAACACCAATGCTATTTCAGAAATAAGTGTTAGAAGTGGTTTGGTAGATTCTCCAATTGACATTAATGATGGAACTTTAACGATTGCTCAAAAAAATGATCTTTTAGAATTTAGTTTTACCGATACTAGCGGTAAAATACCTGCACCTGATAATGTTTTTTCTAAAACAATTAGTACTAGTTTTGGATTTGACAGTAAAAGCAATACTTTTGTTCTGAGAAACGCGGCTGGTAAAGAAGTGCAAATGCGTTTAAGAGTGAAACCAGAGATAGTAAGATTAGGAGAAGTTTTTACAGGTTTTGATTACGATAAGACGACTGGGCTTGGTAGTTCATTAACGTTTGATTCTGCTGCAAGTTCACCTAAAACTCAGGTGGGCAATAGTGTGACTTTGGATAAAGATGATTTGCCCTATATTACAGCTGTGGATATGAAAGGTTTAGTGGCACCTATTAAGCTACCACCTATATTATATTCGCCAGATCCACAGAGTGATATACAGCTTTCTAAATATAGTATAGGTCAAGATGGTACTGTCAGCATAGAGGGTGGCGGCACTACTGGCAGAATGAAAATTGCTAGTATATTGGTTGGAAATTTTACGAACTATGATGGCTTAATAAATAACGGTGCCGGTTATTACAGTCCATCTGCGAACTCTGGTGAAGCTGCGATTCAAGTAATAGGTGGACCTAGTACTAATGAGAATCTTAGTTTAGAAGCGACTCAAATTATTTCTAATGCTCTTGAATACTCGAACGTAGATATTGCTCAAGAAATGACTAAGATGATAGCTTATCAGAGAGGCTTACAAGGTAGTGCTAGGGTGGTTACTGTTGCTGATGAGCTTTTACAGACTTTGATGAATTTATAGTCTTAATCTCTATAAGAAGATTCTAGCTGCCCGCAGGCAGCTTTAATATCATGCCCTTTCTCTTTACGCACGATGACAGTTTTTCCTTTGCTGTATTGTTTTACTAACATAGAAAAATAGTGGATTCTATTATTACTTGGTCTTTGAAACTCACTGTCAGAGCAGCTTTGGTTGTAGGGGATTAAGTTTATATGGCAGTGTAAGTCTGCACAAAGCTTACCTAGGGCTATAGCTTTTTCGTTAGAATCATTCAAACCTCTTAGTAAAACATATTCTATAGTCACTCTTCTGTTAGTTTTTTTAACATAGTTCTTCATCGACTGCATTAATTCAGCTATCTTCCATTTAGTGTTGATCGGTACCAAGTAGTCACGACCTTCGTTTTCTGCATCGTGCAGAGACAAAGCTAAGGTTACTTGCAGATCCTCGTTTGCAAGTTTTTCAATCTGTGGTACAACGCCACTAGTAGAAATAGTTATGTGTCTAACACCAATGCCGATAAGTGAACCTAGATCTTTAGTGGCTTTTATAACGTTATCGTAATTATTTAAAGGCTCTCCCTGACCCATAAAAACTATATTAGAGATTCTAAGTTTCTCTAAATTCTGTATAAGCTGTACCTGTTCAATGATTTCATCACTGCTTAAATTTTTTCTAAAGCCTAAAGTTCCAGTGGAGCAGAATGGACATTTTACCGCACAGCCAATTTGGCTGCTAATGCAGGCTGTCAGGCTGTCTCTATCGCTAAAGCACATTAATACTGACTCGACTAAATTACCATCGCTTAGGCTAAATAAATATTTTTTAGTACCATCGCTGCTAACTTGCCTTTCGATTAAGCTCAGGGAACCGATTTTAAATTTTTTAGATAATTCAGCCTGCATTTTAGCTGAAATATCGCTCATCTCCTCAAAAGTTCTAGCTGATTTAGTATAAATCCATTTAAAAACTTGTTTAGCTCTGAATTTCTCTATAGATTCAGCTAGAAATAAGCTCTCCAGTTCGCTTAAATCTAAGCCAAAAATATTTTTCTGTAAAGACTCTTCTGGCACAGAATGAATAATATCATTAATATGTTTTAAATTGGTGCAATGCGGCTATAAAAACCTTTGTGATCCCTGTAATAACGTGCCTTCCAACTTTAAGTAACATATGCAAACCCTCCTCCATTAGATATGTTTGCTTGTTCTTACAGCCCCATTGCTATGTTTTAAATTCTATGTGAAATCTAAATACTCAACTATAGTCCCAAGGAATGATTTTTTAATTATGAGTCTAATTTTTATTAAAACTTTATATAATATTTGGATATTATAAAAATTAATATAATGTTGGTTTTTATGTGTGTGTAAATCATGGATCTAAACGAAGAAGTCTTAGGTCTGACGAAGAGGAGAGCTGATATGTGTATTGGAATGAGAACTGTAGTTTGTGATGATAATGAAGAGGTTCGTTTAAGAATGAGGTCTTACCTTCAATCTTACGGTAATGTTGAGGTGGTGGCTGAAGTTAGTAATCAAGATATCTTAATGTCAATTATTCAGGAAACTTCGCCAGAATTGCTTATGGTGAACTGGATGATGAATGGTATCTGTCTGAAAAGTTTAATAAGTTTAGTTAAAAAAATAAATCCAGCGATTAAGATTTTATTTTTCTCTGCTGATGAGAATTACCATGAAATTTTGGAGTGCATAGATTCAGGATTTTTCGCTAATGTCTGTATGTCAAATGAATTAGTAACTAAATTATTTAATCATGGAGAGAGAGAGTCGACCGCCTTTACAGATAAGCTATTCTTAAAAGACTTTTCTTTGTCAAATCGGGAGTTAGAAGTATTAAAGTTAGTAGCTAGTGGTAAAAGTAATTTCCAAATTTCAAAAGAATTATATATAAGCTTGGCTACGACTAAGACGCACATTAGAAGTATTCTTGGGAAATTGGGTGTGGTGGATAGAACTCAAGCTGCGATTAAGGCTATTAAATTTGGTATTGAGCCAGATATGTCATCTGTTGTAGTGAGTAATATTTAAAAGCACTGTTGCCAAACGAACAAGTTCAAGGCTGAGGCGGGCGAAAACGCAGAAATTGGAGTTTGTTGACTGCATGCCTAATATTTAAAATAGGCTACAGCTATCTATATCAATAACCAAGCGAGTTCTGTGCAGTGCCTTATGATTCAGGAAAAGTGATTTTAAATCATTTTCGATATCTACTCTATTGAGAGCGATTTTGCAGAGTAGATGATAACGGTATTGTTTGTTAATCCTAGTGATTTGACACTGACTTGGTCCGAGTAGCTGTAGTGGAGCTGAAGTTTCCTTAATAGTTTCTATAAAGTAGTCGTAGATCAGTTCATGGAACTTGTTTATATTATTTATCGCAAGAACTTCATCTTCACTACTGCTAATAAAACGAATTAATTTACTGAAGGGTGGATAATTAAATTCTTCTCTGAGTTTAATTTCTTCTGCATAAAATTTTTCGTAATCCTGTTCCTGAGCTAAAACTAGGCTTGGTCTATTATTTAGATATGACTGAAAGATAACTTTTCCTTCTCGATCTTTTCTGCCAGCTCTTCCTGAAACTTGGGTGAGTAATTGAAAGCCTTTTTCTTCGGCTTGATAGTCAAGCTGGGTGAAGCAAGAATCCGCTGCAATTACTCCTACACAGGTTACTAAAGGATTATCTAGTCCCTTGGCTATCATCTGCGTGCCGATAAGCACATTTATTTCTTGGTTTTTAAATTTTTGAAAAACTTCGAGATGATAATTTTTCTTTTTAGTGGTGTCGCTATCTAATCTAGCTACTTTTGCTGTTGGGAATGTTTTTCTAACTTCTTCTTCTAATTTCTGAGTGCCGAGTCCAAAATATTTAATTGAGCTAGAGCCACAGGCTGGGCAGCTCTCTGGGTGTTTCTCGCTGTGGTTACATAAGTGACAGATAAGTATATGTTTATCTGAGTGGTAGACCATTTTACTGTCACAGTGACTGCATTTATAGATATAACCACAATTGCGGCAGAATACATGACTGGAATTTCCGCGTTTATTTAAAAATAATATAGTAGCTTCACCTTTATTCAAGCGATCTTCCATTAATTCTCGTAATTTTTTTGAGAAAATAGATTTATTTCCAAGATTAAATTCCTCTTTCATATCTATTATCTCTACGTCAGGGAGAGGGCTTTGGTTGTAACGTTTTCGAAGGTGTAGCAGCATCCAGTTTGAACTTGTTTGTTGGGCGTGTAGCGAAACTCCAATTTCTGCGTTTTCGTCGTCCTCGTGTTTGGCTACACGCCCAACTTTCTGGGTATCTGTAAAAGTATTTCTGAGATTGGGATTGCCGCAAGCTGCTTTTTGGTAAGATTCTACGCAAGGCGTCGCCGAGCCTAAAATCAACAAAGCATTATTTAATTCAGCTCTTTTTTCTGCGATATTTCTTGTATGGTAGCGGGGTGCAGGTTGATCTTGTTTATAGGAATTTTCATGTTCCTCATCCATAATGATTAAGCTTAAATTAGTTACGGGTGAAAATATCGCAGAGCGTGCTCCTACGACTATGACAGATTCCTCTGTCATTAATTTCATAAAGCTATACAGCCTTTCTTGTTCATCAAGGGCACTGTGCCAGATTAAAAATTCTTGATCTGGGAATCGCTGTTTTAATCTATCTATAAGCTGAGGTGCTAAAGATATCTCTGGCACTAAGATAATGGCACTCTCTTTTCTTTCTAAAGTGTCTTGAATCAGCTCAAAATAAATCTCTGTCTTACCTGAACCCGTGATGCCATGGATAAGGAAGTTCTTTATGGGGTTTACTTCTTTAGCACTATTTTCTTTGATAGTTTGGTAAGCAGTCTCCTGCTCTGCCGATAAGCGATTAATTGAATGTTGATAAATTTCATCTTGTTTTTTATTAAAATCATAATCCTCGAATTTATCTAAATAGTTTTTTTGAGATGCTTCTAATTTAAGATTATAGTGGTATTTAATTTCAATTAAGCTTTGGGATTGAAGTTTAGCTAAGGCTTGATTTAATTTTTTGGTGGGTATTTTACACAGAGCCTTGAGTCTATTAAATTTAGCTTTTTGTCCACGGCAATTTTTTAATTTTTCTAGAACATCTAAAGTTACATTATGGCACTGTTGCCGAACTCCAATTTCTGCGTTTTCGTCGTCCTCATGATCCTCATGCACATCTAGTGTACTGCGGTCATTCGTCCTCCTCAGCCTTGAACTTGTTCGTTTGGCTACAGTGCCATTATCTTTTGCTTTGCTTTTTTTTTGAGTTTCTTCTGTGCTCAGATTCAAATAATAGATTTCTTTTTCAGCGTTAGGAATATTTGCAGTATTTATTACTGTAGATAAAACTTGAGAATAGGCTGTCGCATAATAGTCACCCGTGTATTTAATAATTTCAATAAGATCTCTATTTAAATGAATTTTCGGGTCGATTAAATCTATAATCTCTTTAATTTTAAATTCGGCCTGAACTTCCTTTAAAATTTCAATAACTAAAGCTGTAAGAACCTTATCTAAGACAGGCACAAAAACAAAAAAACCTACTGCAATATTCTCACTTAATTCATCTGGAATTGAATAAGTCAGTGAGTTATCAGTCTGATTACTAAAAGATTGTGAATTGTTTAGAAGTATTACTTTGCAAAAAAGCATTTTTTGTTATTATAATACTTTGTTGATGACACTTAGCTCAGTTGCTTGACAGCCCAGCTGTCACATCTGAAAAGATCTCGGAAACGAGGTGCGATGTGCCTAAATAATATGGACACTTAGCTCAGTTGGTAGAGCATCTCGTTTACACCGAGGCGGTCAGAAGTTCGAGTCTTCTAGTGTCCACCATTTTTTATTCTTTGTTTCTTGTTATTTCAATAAATTCTTTTAGACTTAGTAACCAGTTTTGTTGCGATGTTGTGTATGTTTTATGTAATGCAAATGGGATGACTAATTGTACATTCTCTGATTGCATTTCTTTTGTTTGATTTTCACTAATACGTGGTTCTAGTGTCAGTAAGTGTTTAAGTGGTATTCTTGCGGCTTCATTAATTACTTGCCGCCACCGGTCTTTGCATGTTGTTTTTACGCCTAGCATTGATAGTCTGTTTGCTGGAAATGATTGATTGTGATAATCTGCAATGCTGGGGAATATGAAGTCTGGTTTTAGCTTATTTTCGGTTATAGCTGTTCTTGAATACCTTATTCTTTGTTCTAGGAAAATTTCCTCTATATGATTCTCAAGAGCATTTCTAGCTCTCGCTTTTCGTCTGTTTTGGATTGATAGTGAGAGCTGCAGGAATGCATCTATATCAATCTCTGTCTCTGATTGTATTTCTTTGAGTTGATTTTTAAGAAGGTGTTTCTCTAAAGTGCGGAAAAGAATTTCTTCTTGTTCCATCCATGCCATTAAAGCTGCATCTGGATCATCTTTTGCAGATATGTCATCTAATATAGATCTAGCGTAAGCAGAGAATTGTTGGGTTCTAGGAAATCTCCCATCGAAGCGAATTAGCATATCTTCAAGATAAGTATCTGCTTCGTCGTGTAATTCAACTCCAATGTGTTCAAGAATTATTTTTGCAGCATAGCTTAATTTGTTAGCATCACTCTCTAAATTGTTGCAAATTGTAAATTTTTCATATATTGAATCAGAGTAGCCAAACAACCAAAGTATTTGTTGCTCCATTGTAGATCCTTGTTCAGCTAGAATTGCTATGAGGGTTTCATCTTGTGTCTTGGCAATTAGTAGCAAATCACCTTGGGTGGCGCGTTCTGAAACTAGGGTCGTTGGAAAGTAAAGCCTGTATTCCCATCTCTGTATATTTCGTTCTTGTCTTGCTCTCTGGCGAGCATCATACCAAGTAAGGTATCCATCTTCACTTATGGGACTGTTGCCAATCCCAACAAGTAAATACCGACAAGTATTCAGATCAAGAGCCTTTTCGGGACTAGGTTTTAATGATAGGATATAAGAAGATATGTTTAGTAACGAGTCTCTTCAATTAGATTTCCATTCAAAG
>JBJTTW010000061.1:0-2327 GCA_046080385.1 bacterium | reverse complement strand
ATGAGAATTTTAAACTGTCTATTATGTTTCTGCGTTCTTTTAAGCACCTCTTGCTCTAAAGCTGCTAATCCTGCTGTAGAGTTTTTCAATAAAGCTCAAGCAGCTTACTCTGAGAAAAATTACAAAGAGGCTTTCAAATGGTATAAAAAAGCTGCCGAACTTGGCAATACCGATGCAATGAGCTTGTTAGGAATGATGTATTACGATGGCAAAGGCACTCTTGAAGATGATAAGGAAGCTTTCAAATGGACTAAGAAAGCTGCTGAGCTTGGTGATTATTGTTCAATGCGTCTTTTAGGGGCGATGTATTGCTTTGGCAGAGGCACTCTTAAGGATTATAAAGAAGCTTTCAAATGGACTAAGAAAGCTGCTGAGCTTGGTGATTATTATTCAATGCGTCTTTTAGGGGATATGTATTTCTTTGGCACAGGCACTCTTAAAGACCCTCAACAAGCTAAGTACTGGGTGAAAAAAGCTTATGATTCTGGAGATCAAGGTGCGGAAAAGACTTGGAATACTCTAGAGTTGTGGAAGTATTAATCACAAAATCACACACTTTAACAAAACCCTATGAGACTCAATATGATCTAAGAGAGCGAGTTTCAGGGCTAAAACACAGATTTTGAGATTCTTTCTTTAACATTAAACATACCCACCCCTGTAAGTTGTAAGTCGTTCAATTTTTACAACTTACAACTGACAAAGCCCCCCTTAGTTTTGCATTAACCTAACCAAAATAGTAGGCTCACCATTATTTGATTTATTTTTCTCATTCTTAAAATCAATTACTTTTAGCTCTAGCAGCTTATCTATAGCTAAATTAAATTGCTCACGGTTACGGTCATAGCCCCTTAAACTATTAGCTAAAATATTTATCTTTGCCTCATAACCTTTTTCATCACGAAGTTTATTCACGATTTTTACAGCCATATTAACCACGCTGGAGAGTTCATGACTCTTTAAAAATTTAATCGTAGTATCTTCAATGTATTGGACTAAGGTTTCAGCTTGAACTAAGGTCTCGATAGAAATTAAGTGAGAATCTCTAAAATTAGATTCTAGGCAATGTAAAATCCCAGCCATTTTAAACAAAGCTTCTCTCCAATAGCGGTCAAGACAGCTTATCAAAACATCGTTATAACAGAATTTATTTCTTTTAGATATATACTCTTCAAAGATTACCTGTTCATAATGCTGCATTGCTTCATTATCTAGTTTCAAAGTGATATTAGTAGTGCTATATAAGCCAAAGCTCCATAAATCAATTAGCGTATGTTTTATAGGATCTAAGTTTAAGAGTTTTTTATTTCGCCTCGGAAAAGCTATAGGTGGTTTAGAGTTAGTGCAGTCTATTAAATTCAATCTAGCAAAGAATCCAGAGCCGAGATCTTCATCGCTTAAGTTACTAGATAGGCTTTTCGTGGTGATTGGACCTAAAATAGAGATTGAAGCTTGATTTGGTAGATGTAAGTTTTTGCTACTCTTATAACTTACTAAATTATTAGGAATACTTCCACCGTATAAGCTAATGAATAACTCTTTTAGAGCGGGTACTTCTCTGACTTTTTTTAACATTATAGAAATTTCTTCATTTGTAGCCATCAATCCATAAGTCACACCATCATTTAGCATTTCAATAATTCTCTCTAAGCTCGTAACTAAAGGGAAACTAAGCATTTCATTAATTGGTGCTTTAGGCTCTTCCATTTCTGTACCTTCATCTTCAGCTCTTTGAAACTTTTTCATCTCTTTGTTGTAATGTTTCAGGTCTTTAGCATACTTTTCTTTAAGTGGGGCTTCTAGCTCTCGAATCAAATCTAATGCAGGCTTAGCTCCAGTACTTTTACCACAGCCACTAGGTCCAATGGGAAGTATCCAAGTATTTAAAAATAGATCTGAGCTTGGAGCCTGTACTATAACCTTATCTCTCACGAATGACCCCGCTATAGAGATGATTGGAAAAATAATTGCGGCATTTGCGATTTGACTTATAGAGTCTTCTCTCTCTAAAAGGGCTTTTAAGCATGGAGCTAATGCTTCCTTCTCTAGATTTAAAGCATTCTCTAAGTCCAGTGAAGCTATTTTTTATTTATATCACGTTCAGAGAGAAGCTTGTTCTCTAGTGGGTTTACGGCTTCATCTTCTAGCTTTTGAAGATATTTTTTAGCATCTTCATCATTACTAAATTCTTTGATATTATCATCGATTCCATGTTTTTCTAACATAAATATTCCTTTTTAAATTGTCATTTCTTTGGGTCTCGCACCAGCTCTATGTAAAAATATTGAAAATTCATCTAAAGCCTTTCGCACACTAGGCTTGACTTT
>JBJTTW010000060.1:0-864 GCA_046080385.1 bacterium | reverse complement strand
GAATTACAGGAACGAATTATAAGCCTTTAGATAATGTTTTTCAGATTAGTGATTCGATTAAAAGCCTATCTGAGACTGTAAATAAAATTAAAGATCCAGTCGCATTACTAGCAATGCCTTGCTACTAGCTTATAATTACTGTCCTCTCTCCTACAGAAGCATTGATGAGACTGAATATAAAAAAGCGATGATACTTTTTTATGAAAGAAATAACCTTCTGTATCTTAAAGAGCTTTTCATTGAACAGTTTGAATTTGCTGTAAGAAATTATTTTCAGTGATAGCTGCTTCTTATGAATACACCAGAGTTTCTTACCTAAGAACTCGCCCTGTTGCGAAAATCTCGGCATAAAAGTCTTTAGTTATAGGATTTTTTAGTTTTTCTGGATGAATCGCTATTAGTTCAAGATCGGTAGGCACTGATTCATAACCTATCAAATCAAATATATAACAGGCATTCATGCCTTTAGTTTTATTCTGAGGAAGGTCTTTAGATATAAGCATCAAATCTATGTCACTGTAAATATCAGCTTTTCCTTTAGCGTAAGAACCAAATAAGACAGCTCTATCAATGGAAATGTGCTCCTGAACCTTATTTAAAAAATCATTTAGGATTGAGTTAACTTCTAATTCAGTAAACTTTGTAGCCATTTAAAAGTTCTTTTTCTGTGCTTTCCTTCATACCCAGCTTAATTCTAATATAGTAGCCCAACTTAGTTTATAATTCATAACAAGGTTCTTTCCTTAAAAGAACCCTGGGGTTTCATAGCCTCTTTACAAGCAGTCGATAGAGATATCCGACTGTAAAAACGATATCTCCTGGCTTTAAAAAAGCCGGGAGACTGTAATGCATGTCCAAAGCCTT
>JBJTTW010000059.1:0-3671 GCA_046080385.1 bacterium | reverse complement strand
AGTTACAGCACAATTACGGACTTGAACCCGAGGGTTGATTTTTTGTAGCGACCTTGAAGGTCGCGTTTCAGGGCGCGCCACTTTCATTTCTAGTTACAGCACAATTACGGACTTGAACCCGAGGGTTGATTTTTTTGTAGCGACCTTGAAGGTCGCGTTTCAGGGCGCGCCACTTTCATTTCTAGTTACAGCATAATTACGGACTTGAACCCGAGGGTTGATTTTTTTGTAGCGACCTTGAAGGTCGCTTTCAGGGCGCTTCTATTGAAGCTTCAATTACTTCAAGCACCTACTTTGCCTAGAATTAAGGGGCAGGGGCAGTTTAATGGACAATTAGACATCTTTGATAGCTCTTCTAACGGCTCTCTCGGCAGATTGTAAAGCACCTTCAATATATCCACGCCAAGAACTTGCTGTTTCAGTTCCCGCAAAATGAATAGAGCCAAAAGAACGAGAAAAAATATTTTGACTTTTTACCCATTCTCCAATTCCACGACTAGATCGATAAGCCCCAAGTGAATAAGGATCAGAAATCCAATCATGACTATAAAATTCCTCTAATTGTTCTGAGCGACCAAATGCTGTTTTTACAAAGGATTCGAATAGTTCCTGCTTGGCAATAGTATTTAATGGATTAATTGATTCAGCCCTTGTGCCACCAACAAGAGCGACTAAAATACCAATTGGGCTACTTGGATGAGAAGAATCTATTACAAAATCAATATCAGAGTCTGGGGATGTTATTGTTCCGCTTAGATTATCTTCTCTCCACCAAGGCTTTTTATATACTCCAATCATTTTTACTACTTTTCCCGTTTGCAAGTTATTTAAGGCATTCGAATAACTTGTAGGAAGAGCTGGATTTATTAACATTTTGCCTATCAGTTGTGGCGGTAGAGCTAATATTACTTTCTGGCACTGATACTGGCTTTGATTAGTTTGAACAATAACTTGATTCTCAGAGTGTTCAATTGAAAGCACGGGTGAATTAAGAACAAGTTTATTGCCAAGAGAATCAGCTATTTTTTCAAAAATGCTTTGAATACCTTCTGCAAAATAATACCTATCAGCTTCTGCTAGTTTTTTTACGCCACCAACAGTGGAAAAACCTTGGAGGCATTCTAAAGCAGATAGGAGTTTTGGATTTACGCAGAATCCAGACTCAATAATGTTAAGCCAATACTCCGCAGATTCTTTGTGTTGAGATGTTTTTTGAATCCAATCATAAACACTTACTTGATCTAAACTTGGAAAATGCCAAGGCTTTGCAGCTGCTATTTTTTTTGCAAGCTGGTCTATTTGTTGACCAACTCTATAAACATCTAATTCACCGAGAGAAGACAAAGGATATACCCCATTTTCTAACAGTTGTTTTTGGTTATCTTTAAGGAAAACCGTGAGTCCATCTTGGAAATTTACGAGAGGCTTATACTTATGTTCTTTTACTAAGCTTGCAAAGCGGGTTTGCCCAGATTTTGCTAACCATTGAGCACCAAGTTCAATATGATTTCCATTTGCTAGCTTTTGACTATATATTCGTCCACCAACTCTAGATCGAGCTTCTAGGCATACAAAAGATTTACCTTGTTCCTGAAGTAGTTTACATGCATATATTCCTGCCGCTCCTGCCCCAACTACACATACATCATATAATGATTTCTCTTGTTCATAACTATTCGAAGCTGCTAGAGAATTCGCTACATTCTTCGGTGAATCAAGCTCTCTCTGCTCATTGGCGTTAACTACTTGACTTGTATATAGAAATCCAAGCGCTTTAGCCGTATTTAAAATAAACTCTCTTCTATCCATAATGTTCTTCCTTTTCTTAAATGTTTTAAAATCCTAAATCCAAAAATTACTACCTTAGGGAGGACTAAATAACCATAATGCTTTTTTGTATAAATTTTCACTATCTATGAAACCTTTCCAAGTCCTTGAAAGCTCTGTAATATTGATGACTAGAGGGTTTTTACTTTTAATGGGTTTAGTAAGACCGTAAATGACCTGCTCTTCTTCTTTCTGGTAAGTACCAAATAATCTATCCCAAATGATTAGTATAGAGCCGTAACTTTTATCAAGATACTTTTGATTGGAACCATGATGTACTCTGTGGCTCGATGGAGTATTGAAAATTAATTCTAAAAAATCTAGCTTTCTAATTTTTTTAGTATGTAGAGAAGTTTGGTACAGTAATGAAATTTCAACGGCTAAGATCACTAGTGTCGGTTCAAAGCCCATAAATACTATAGGAATTAATGGATACCAAGAGATAAAAGGTTCAAGCCAAGACAGTCTTAATGATGTGCTTAAACTGTATTCTAGAGAAGAATGGTGGACACTATGCCAAGTCCAAAATAAGCGGGATGAGTGTTCTAGGCGATGTGTCCAGTAAAATATAAAATCATAGGCTAATATCGCTAACAGTAAATTTTGATAATTATTAGATAATTTAATTAACGCAAATTGGCTTACAAAGCTAAGTATCGCAAAGCTTATTAAAAAACCTCCTAGGCGGCTAGATAGTTCAAAAATAATACCCATGCTGATATCGACCCAAGATTCACTAAAATCTCTTTCATTTCGATAAAAGAAAAAATCTATAAGTATCTCTAGGACAATCAGTGACAGAATTACAATATTTACAATTTCAATTTGATTTATTAAGTTGTCGAAAACATTAATGTTAGTACTATCCATTTTTTCTCCTTAAATTGTTTTTTCGCTGGAATGAATGATCTCTTCTAATAATTGATTAATCTCTTCTTCACTGTGATTTTGCACTCCTATACTTTTAGCCATCCATAAACCATCCATGGCACAATTTAGAAGCATTGATTTACTTAGTGTTAGACCATCATTTCTGTAGAATTGCTCAAAGTCACTGTAACACTGACGATAAGTATCTAGAAGCTTTGGGTTTGTCGTCGAGCTTAATAAGAGTATTTGCCCTATAGCTTCTAGCCTTTTATACTCATAGCTGGGATTTGAAATGGTCTTTCCTCGCATTAAACGCGCTTGTGCTCTAATGAAACGTCCAATGGGATTAGGATCTAAATTTATTTCATCGATTATCAGAGTTTTATAAATCTCCATGGATCTTTTGGTGAGAGCTATTATTAGCTCATCCTTATTTTTAAAATAATGAAAGAAACCACCTTTGCTAAGACCACTTTCGCTAATGATTTTATTTAGGCTTATTTCGTTAATCTTTTTGTTTAGTAATAAATTTTCTACCAAATCAAGAATTTGATTAATTTTATCTTTGTGCTTTTTCACGATTTGATTTTTAGCTTTTCGTTTTTTATTAATACTATCCCTAACTATATCACAAAACCGACCAGTTGGTTTGTTTTATTCCACGAAAATCTATTTTGAATAACTCTTTTTGAAAGAATTAAATAAAATAAGCTTTCTTTACTTTCTTGGGTATATCTTGCTAGCATAGTTAAGGCTTCTTACGGGGAGTTAATTTTTTTATGGAAAAGCTAGAGAGTCTAGATAATAAAAAGGCTAAGCCTGAAAAGAATAAGTTCTTGGCTTGGCTTACAGAGGATGACTCACCTGAAATTGGGCTTGCTGTTAAAGAGCCTTTGCCTCAGTATTTAGAGGGTGTTATCTATGAATTTAAGAAGATAGATTGGCCTAGTAGAGAAGAAGTTATTAGAGAGTTT
>JBJTTW010000058.1:0-3990 GCA_046080385.1 bacterium | reverse complement strand
GCAGAAAATGGAGTTCAGCTGCATGCCCATGAAGAGACCGCTGCACAACGTGCAGTTTCAAGGCTGAGGAGGACGAATGACCGCAGTGTATCAAGCATACATGAGGATCATGAGGACGACGAAAACGCAGAAAATGGAGTTGTGCAGCGGTCTCATAATGGTTGTGCGTTATTAGGTACTATAGGAGTACGTTACAAAAGTACAGACAAATATATTGAGCTTGGTAATACTACTCCTCAATCAAATTTAATTCAAGAGGAGTTAAGTAAGGTCTATGCAAGAAACTTAAGAAAACTTACTATGGAAGTAAGCTCTCATGCTTTGGATCAAAAGAGATGCCACGGAATTGAGTTTAAATACAGCATAGTTACGAATCTGACTCAGGATCATTTAGATTATCACCATAATATGGAGGAATATTTAATGGCTAAGGCCGAGATCTTTAAGCAAACCAAACATGCAGCTATATTAAATCCAGACAATGAATACTTCTCTCGCTTTAAAGAAGAGGCTTTAAAATCGAAATTAGATATCTGGACTTTTGCGATTAATACTGCTCAAGCAGATTTGCGGGCTGTTAATGTGAAAATCTCTCAAACTGGTTTAGAGTACGGCTTGGAGATGAGTGATGAGCTGAAGGCTAAATATCTAACTGTGCAAAATCAAGAAACTGATAAAGCAAAGGCTGATTTAGATTCATTTTTGAAGAAATCTCGAATTAAATTAAAACTGAACGGTACTTTTAATATTTATAATTCACTAGCTGCTTTTTTATTAGCTCTGCTTGAAGGTGTTTCTTTAGAAGTTTTATTCGAGAAGGCGCTGGGCTTAAAAGCTGTCCCTGGTAGATTTGAAACCATTACTGCTGAGTTGAAACCCTTATGTATTGTTGATTATGCACATAGCCCAGATGGTTTGGAGAATATACTGAAGGGTGCGAGAGACCTTATCTCTAATAGTAATTTCATGCGATTGATTTGTGTCTTTGGTTGTGGTGGGGATAGAGATATTACTAAAAGACCGAAGATGGGTAGAATCGCTTATGATCTCGCTGATCTGGTTTACGTTACTTCTGATAACCCGCGCTCTGAGGAGCCAAGGCAAATTATTGCAGATATATTAGCTGGTATTCCTAACTTAGAGAAGATTGAAATTATAGAGAATCGTGCAGATGCAATCAAAAGAGCTGTTAGTACGGCACTTGCAACAGATGTTGTGGTTATTGCTGGTAAAGGCCATGAAGATTATCAGATATTAAAAGATAAGACTATTCACTTTGATGACAGGGAGCATGTGAGAAAAGCTTTGATGATCTAGGCATTATTGCTGAACCTGCAAGTTTAAGTCCATTTCAGCTTTATTAGTTACTGGCCATTACTGGTACTTCATCTTCCCAAAGCAGTTGATAGGCTAGATTTAAAGCAAGCTCTTGTTGAATTAAATCAGAGCTGTGTATGTTTAGTGTTAATTGATCATTGCGCATTTCCTCAATGAAATCTTTTAAATCATTCGCTAGAGTGTCTTTTAGGATTATTTGTTTTATGTTCCCTCTGCATATTAAGTCTTTAATGCGTTGATAGGATAATTGATTTGCACAGACTGCATCGTAAATTTGAAAATTGAGTAAATTTTTAGTGGTAGGTATTTTTTGAAGATGCTTAGGATTTTTTGTGAGAATTATTTTAGTTTCGTTAGCTTCTTCTATGATTTCTAGTAAATGCGAACCATTAATTTTCTCATTAATTCTGTAAATTAAGGCTGAGTGAAATTCTCTTAATCTTACTTCGCTTTCTTTGAGCATTTCACGAATCTCTGGGATAGGGGAATCACTTAGAGAAATTTTCAGTGTTTTTACTGCTTCTAGAGCTTTTTCGATAATGTCTTTAATTATTTTAGGATTTAGGACGCAGTCACATGCTTGGATTGCATTGTCGTAGCTTTTGAAATAGCCTTGAGAGATTGAGCTGATTGCATCTGTGCTGTTATCTTTTTCTCCACTTAATATTAATTCACTATTCTTGCTTATTTTTTCTAAAGCCTCTTTTTCATTAAGAATTAGTAATTTAGTAACTTTGTTGATAAAAACTTTAGTGTCTAGTGTAAATTTCTTGAAGTGTATATTCCAAGGATTAGTTTCTAGTAGATTACTGATAGATTCTTGTGCTTCAATTATTAAGCTTGTATCGTGCTTTTGGGTATTCTGTATTAGAGTTTCGAGCTTTGCTGATAGAATTTCCAAATCCTCTTCACAGACTTCTTTTTTATTGAGCTTTTCTCTAATTAAGAATTTAGTTTTGTCTGCTATTTTGAATGGCAGGAAACTAAAAGACGTGGGGTCGTAATCTTTAAAAATATTAGTTAAGTAATCAAATTTTTCCTGAATTTTCATTAGGTTGCGGACTTTTCTCTTTTTAAATAATATAAAATTTTCGGTAGGCATAAGCTGATAAACTTTTAATGTGATCAGTAAGCGTATTATTCCCTGCTTGGACGTAGATAAAGGTCGGGTCGTTAAAGGAGTTAATTTTATCAATATAAGGCAAGCTGGTGATCCTGTAGAGCTTGCCCGAAGATATTATGAAATGGGAGCTGATGAACTTTGTTTTCTAGATATTACTGCTAGTAATGAGGATCGTAAAGCGACTTATGAAGTTATTAAAGCTACGGCGAAAGAAATTTTTATTCCTCTTACGGTTGGTGGAGGCGTATCTAGCGTAAATGATGTAGAAATGCTTTTACATTCAGGTGCTGATAAGGTTGGTATAAATTCCGCGGCTGTGCGAAATCCAGAGCTGCTTTCTGAGGGTGCCAATAATTTTGGTAGTCAGTGTATAGTTTTAGCCGTTGATGTTAAGCGACATGGTAATTCTTGGCGAGTTTACGTTAAGGGTGGCAGAGAGGATACTGGCTTGGACGCTATTGATTGGATTAGAGCTGGTGAGCAGCGTGGAGCAGGTGAAATATTACTTACCAGTATGGACGGAGATGGTAGTAAAAATGGCTATGATTTAGATCTTATTAAGCGAGTTACGGAATTAGTGAGGATACCTGTAATCGCAAGTGGTGGTGCTGGTAGTACGAAGCATGTGGTGGATGTGTTGAAAGCTGGTGCTGATGCCGCTTTGCTTGCTTCTATTTTGCATTTTGGTGAAACCACGGTGCCAGAAATTAAAGACCATATGAAGAAATCTTTAATTAGAGTCAGGGCTTAGTTCTCACTTCTACTGACCTCATACCAGAGGTTGCCATCATAGATTAACTCTAAAACATCTTTTGTATTAAAAGTTTTGTTTGTAGTGCCAGCTAAATCTAATTCGTCTATGGCAAAAGTTGTACTGTTATTGACTCTGACAGAAGTATCAAAAAGTATGGTGACTCTTTGACCTATGATGCCACCTGTGAGACGTTTTAATTGATCAGCATTGTTGTCGGTATTTGCTGGAGTGGAGTCTGTGATCTTAATAAAATTGAGTCCCGTTACATTAACGGAGGCTGAGTTCCCAAGACCATTTAGATTAACAGGAATTGAATTTAGGCTAATTGGGGTTAAGCCAGTAGTAGTTGCAAGTGTTCCCGTGCTTGGCAATGTAATATTTGCGGCAGATGGCGTATTTAGAATTAAGGGGTTACCTCCATTGAGTTGTAAACTATTAGCACCATTTAAAAGGCTTTGGGCTATAGTTGCGGCAATAGCATTTTGAACTGGACCTATTACATTTGCCCCTGTGGGCACTGTTGCTCAATCAAAATCCAATAAAGGAGCTAAGAAGAAATGACGAAAAAGGTTTCAAATATTGAGTTTGCAGCTCATTAGATTTAATAATTTATTGATCAGTGAGTAAGAGAGAAGGTTTTAGGTACAAATATCCCAAATTAGGATACACGTATCCCTAGGAAGCTGAGATGGTGATAGATATTCACAAGGGTTTTAAGGTTTTGGGATATAGCATCAAGTGTTTGGTGAAAGGTAACTTTAGAAAGTCCTCTAAA
>JBJTTW010000057.1:0-16861 GCA_046080385.1 bacterium | reverse complement strand
TAAATCATCCCATTCAAATTGCATTCAATAAATTATATTGAATGCAAGATAAGCCATACTAATATATGGTTATTTTACCATATATTTAAACTGTCTTCTCCGTTCTTAAATCATGATTTTAAGCCAATTCTCTGATTTATTGTTCACTACTTAGCTCCAGTAGATGCTCTAATGCATCAAATAATATTCTAAATGAGGAAAAGTTTTCTGGTGAGAGGTCTCGAATTGTTTCTTCTGCAAATTTTGTTTTGTTTCCATCATTAATTCTAAATATATTTGGATTGTACGCTTCTCCCTTTAGTTTATGTGTGTTCAGAATCGTGTCATCAAAATAGTGCTCTATTACTAGCTGTTTTTGAGCTTTTGCACCGACTTGGCCATAAACGTAATCTTTTCTATGATCTGGGCATGGCAATAATAAGCCAAAAACATCTTTATCTGGGTATTGACAGTAGGCTAAATTAGAAGTTTCAATCAACTCAAATTTATTCTTTTTAAGCTTACTCATTTCGGTATTGCCCTCATAATCATTGTCAAATAGACCAATCAATTTATTATGCTCATTAGATCTTAAAGAGTAGCTAAGTAATGAAGTAATATGATTAGCTCCTCCTTGTCCTTCGTGGATACCCGCATCAAGAATCTCAAAAGGCATCTCTGCATCTGGATAAAGCTTTTCCCAGGCAGTTTCTATAATTTTTTTATCCGTTTTACCTTCTGTAATAATTATAGGTTTAGTAGATTTTCTAAAATTATCAATATTAAAAGCAGCTTCTATAAGCCTCTCTCCATCACAGCTCTCAAATAAAGGATCTTGAGCTACTCTGATCTTTCCATCTTGGTCTTTTTGAAGAACTATAACTTTATCCGTTTGAGGATTAGCCTCATGGATTATAAATGGAGAATGGGTTGCAACAAATATTTGTGACTCTTGCTCGCCATTGCTATTTGATGCCAAGCGTTTATAATAAGCCATAATTTTTTTCTGCCAGCGAGGGTGCATGCTAATCTCAGGCTCATCTATCAGACAAAGGGATTTTGGTTTATCAATAAGTTCTTTAAGGAAGTAAGCTCCCCTGAATACGATCTGTTTTTCGCCTGAACTTAAGCTTTCTAAATTGATTTTATGATTATTATCAGAAAATATAATTTCGTGAGAATTGTTTGCAATCTCTATTCCCGACAAAGATTTACCTTCTAATATATATGAAAAGGCATCTTTGAAAACATCTAATCTTGATTGATAAGCACCTTCAGCAATCTCTTTCTTTGTTTTATTATTATCTGCTTCGCTAAAGGCTTTCTTAAGTGCAATCGTATCTTGAAAGTCGATGTCTATTAATAGTTGTTTTATGTATTGTCCAAGGTTATTTTTATTATAAGAACCTGTAATTGAACTAAATTGACTAATTGTTTCAGTTCTAAAATTAATTTCCACATATGAAAAAAATACAGATTCTAAGCTTCTCCAAAAACTTAATAAGTGCTTACTGAAATCATCTCTCCCAGTATTTTGGACAGCATTGTGTGCATCTATGCGAAAGATTGAAGGAATACTATTGTAAACATCAAAATCAAAAAATATTTTCTCTTGTTTTAAGAGTTCTTTAAAAAATGTTGAGCCTGAGTATTTTTCTTTATCCTCTTTTGTAAAAAACTTCAGATCACTTTCATTAAGTTTCACTTCAAGATTTATTTTTGAAAGTACTGTCCTGGTATCTGTAAAAATATTCTCTATGACTCTTAATAAAGTAGTCTTCCCACTACCATTCTCCCCAGCAATAATAATATTGTCAGCAACCCTATCCCCGACCGTAAAATCCAGCTCCAAATCCCCAAGCACAGGATGATCTGTTAATTTTAAAGACTTTATCCTCACGCCTAAAAATTCTACCACCCCAAGCTAATCTTAAGGATCCACTGAAAAATGCTGTTTTTAGCATTTTTCGACCCCGACCGAGGTATAAAACCTAGCTCGGAGAGTGGATCCTTAATCTCTTTACCTGACAGTCCGTGATGAAAAATTTCATTTTTCATCACTTCCTTAATTAGCATTAGCTCACTCTCCCGCATATCATCTCCCACACCGCACACTCAGAGATATCAGCTCCCCCCTCTTTCTCCCCCAACGGACGCAGGGTGGTTTAGGTAGCTTAGGGAACGAGCATGGGGACCCACACGCAGTGTGGGGCGAGTGAGAGAAGCTACCTAAACCACCCTGCTAAACCCCTTTTTGGTTCTCCGAATAAACCTTAGCCACCAGCGACATCAAGAAAGTATTCACCAGAAGTGAAGTTCCACCATAACTAAGAAAAGGCAGTGGTACACCTGTAATTGGCATGAGACTTAAATTCATACCAATGTTCACGAAGATATGAAAAATAAACATCGAAAAAATACCGATGGCTAGTAGTGAGTGAAATTTATTATCAGAATTTCTGGCTCTCATAATAATCTGAATACATAGTAGAGCGTAAAGAAAAATCACACAGCCAGTACCGATAAAGCCAAGTTCTTCACCGACTAATGAGAAGATAAAATCAGTATGCTGTTCTGGTACGAAGCTGCCTTGAGATAAATCTCCAGATCTTAGTCCAGTGCCGATAAATCCACCGTTGCCAATGGCATAGAGACTTTGAATGATGTGATACCCTGCGCCAAGCGGGTCTGAGTAAGGGTCAAGGAATATTGTTAATCTTTTTTGTTGATAGTCCTTTAAAAGCCCCCAAATAGATGGTCTATATAAAATCGCCAGAAATTCAACGAAGAGCAACATCATGGTTACTAGAGTCTTAGAGGGGGATGACCAGACTTTATAATGGAAAATTATTAAGACGGTGAAAAATATTAGAAAAACCAGAGCTGGAACTGTTATGACTAGGTCAATGTAGGTATTATGATAATCAATGACTTTATAACCGAGTGATGAACATATTGCACATATAATCGGTGAGCAAATAGTTAAAAGCTGAATTAATTTAGCTCCAGCCCAAAAAAGCATACCAAAAGTTATGGCTATGTAAACAAGTGTAGTACCAAGATCTGGTTGAATTAATACTAATAATGATGGTAAAGCAATATAAGCAAAGACTTTTACTATATCTAAATAAGTGCGAATCTCTTTCTGTGAAAGGATTTTTGCTAAGAAAATAATAAGACAAATTTTTGCAAGTTCACTCGGTTGAACACTTATAGGACCTATCATCAACCATCTCTGCGAGCCGAGTTGAGTGGTTCCAAAAAATTTAAGTATGATCAAAAGACCTATATTAAGCCAGTAGATTAGATTTGCACTGCGTTTATAAAACTCAAGAGAACAAAAATTATAAGTAAAATAAACGACGATTAAACTAATCGGAATATAAATTAACTGTTTTAAGAAAAATTTACCCCCAGCGGAGCTAGAAAGAGCAGTTAAGCCAAATACAAGGATTAGGCTAATGTTTATAATTAATAGTCTATCAAGGAGTCTCAAGGTCTAACTATTACAATCTAGCATTATTCAGATATAGTTCCATTATGCTTCAAACTAATTTAGAAAATTATAAAATGAACCTCGAATTTTGGGAGGCTGCATGGCAAAGAGTTAGTAAGGCTATACACACTCCACCTAAGCTTGAATATGTAAAAAATATAATTCCAGATTTAAAAAAGTACCAGATAACGAAAATTCTTGATTTAGCCTGCGGTTCTGGTTGGTTATCTTTTATGTTAGGGGAGGCTGGTTTTACAGTCCGTGGCGTGGATACTTCAGAGTCCGCGATTAAGCTTGCGAAGCAGGGAAACGCAGTGAATGTAGATGAGAACGACGAAAACGCAGGAAATGGAGTTGTGCAGCGGTCCTTGGATGAGACCGTTGCACAACGTGCAGTTTCAAGGCTGAGGAGGACGAATGACCGCAGTGTACTACTTGTACATGAGGATCATGAGGACGACGAAAACGCTGAAAATGGAGTTGTGCAGCGGTCTCTAGATGTGGAGTTTTATTGTGCAGATATACTGGATATGGATTTAACAGAGAAAGATTTTGATTGTGTAATCATGAACGCTTGTCTTGAGCATTTTGATTTAGCTAGTGCTGCTCAATTGTTAGCTAATTTAAAAAAGCATTTAAAGCCTCAAGCATATATTTATGGTGTTTTTGATATGGTGGCGACTAGTAATAAGGGTGAGTTTATCTGCTTCGATGATGGTACGCGTCAATATTTAGATCCTATGCGAAAGGGCATGTATCTCCGAAATTATTCAGATGAGGATTTAACGAAGTTATTTACAGAAGCAGGTTTTCAGCAGCTTAGTTATACGACAGTGGATAATGGCAGCCGAGTAGTAGTTTTAGAGAGATCGCTGCACAGCGTGCAGTAATGCAGAAAATGGAGTTGTGCTGCGATCTCTTAGAGTATGTCTGAGGCTAGCCACGCGACGATAGTCCCCTTAAGCTCTTGCTCTTGATTAAATATTTCTTGGCTTAGCTTTCTATCACTAGCTTTAGCCATGGCTTGAACTGGTCTTAGATCATAAACATAACGATCATTATCGCGAGAACAGTTATGGACATACTGGCTTAAGTAAAAATTACAGGTTTTAACTGCGACTGCATCATCACTAGAAAGTCCGAACCCTCTACATAAAATAGGTCTAGCGTGATAAATAGAACACCTACCTTCGACAAGAAAAGGGCAGGAATATTTATAGTTAAAGGGATTTTCTAGCCCCTTCTCCTTATTTTCAGGAATCATCGTGTCTATGATTGGCATTGACTCACCGAAGAGTTTTTTATGTTCTGCCTGAATAGCTTTTGCTTTTTCTATAGCCTCAGTTATCGGATAATTATTTTCTTTAATCCAGTTAAGCATGAATTTATACTCAGTAAGGCTCATATGTGGTGAGGTGTAGTTACAACAATCCTCACATTTATGATAAGCACAAGTATCTTTGTAAATGCCTGTATATTCAATTACCTTATCCTGCGCTTCATCACAGTCATTTAAAATTTCATTCCAGTTTTCCAGAATTAGTTTAGATGGAAAAGTTCTTGCATTCTTGATTGTGCGAATTTCAGGAGCTAGTGTGGTAACTATGTCTGCGGGCATAGCTTTTCTGTATTCGAGCAGATATTGTTCTGCAAGGGCTTCATTTTTCTTTTTCCTATAGAAAAAAGCGAGTAGCCTTATCCTCTCAGCGTTTTGTCTTTCTTGAATATTTTCTATGCCTTCGCAAAAATCTATAAATTTAAAATTTAATAATTCTTGTTCAGTGAGATCAAAGCTCTCTTCAATATTCTCTTTTAAGATATATTCAGCATAATAGAAAACTATGTCTGGGATTAATTCTTTTAGTAAAAAGAGGTTTAGAGATTCTAATTTATTCTGTATTTTTTTAGAAAAACGTATATTTTTAAGTAAGCTAAAAATATTTATAATTTCTTTGGCCATGCCCTGAGAGAGCCGTTTTTTACTGAAATTACTTGTAAATTTAGAGAAGAAGTGATTCTCTTTGAGAGGTTTATCCAATAAAAGTAATACGAAAGACTGTAAAGCTTTAATTTCTTTTTCTGCGAGCAAATCTGGTCTTTCTTGAATTTTCAATTCAAACTCTTCAAATTTTTCGAAAGCAAGTAATTGTAAAAAACCCCTAAATGCTGAAGAATACTGGTGTCTGTACTTTTTATCTTCCTCAATACAGATCTGGTAGTAGTCTTTAAATTTATTTCTATCAAAACTTTGGCATCCGGAACTTTCTGCTTTGATGAGATCTAGTGATTCCATAGAATATATTATTCCTCATAAGCTTGGCCATTGGGCCATTTACTTGTAATATAGAATCGTATGCCTAACTACTGTACTGTCTGCGGTGTCAAATTAACCGCAAAAAATAAAATCTCATACAGACCTAGTTCTTGTCGTGATTGTGAACTTGAGAGAAAGAGATTATATTCCCTCAAAAGAAAAATTCAAAATGAATTGGAAGAAAAGTCTTCTAAGACCGTAAAATCTGCTGCTAAAGCTTCTCCTTCTACATCTAAAGCTGTGAAGCCTGCATCTCCAGCTCTAAAAGCTCCAGTTAAAACTACAAAAGAAAAAGCAGTAGTCGCTAAATCTAAAGTAACTAAAGCAGAGGAATCTAAATCTAGGAAGGCGAAGAAAGCACCAGAGACTAAAAATAAAAAAACAGAGGAACCTGTAATCATTGAGCCTCAAGCTAAGACACTTAGCTTAGAGAAAAAAACTACGAATACAAAAAAAGCTACTGCTTCATCAAGTAAAGCTACAACCTCTGCTACTAAGGCAAGATCCACTACTAATAAGGCAAAACCTACAGTTAAAGCACAATCTACATCAGCTAAGAAAAAAACAACTAAAGTTGTTGCTGAAGAGGAATTGGAAGAAGAGGCTTTACTAGAAGATCCTGCTATTGATGAAATTGTTGAAACAGCGTCAATCGTAAAAGCTAAAGCCAGTTCAGCACTGATTGTTATACCTAGTTATATTAAGGAAGCTGCAAAGATTAAAGTTAAGAAGAGGCGCTTAGGTAAGTTACCTTCAGTAAGACCTAAAAATATTTCTAGCTTAAATAGTGATTCTCAGTCAGAAGATGTAAGTTCAGTTTTTGCTTTAGATAAAAATTTAACCGAGGAGGATTTACTTAGAGCTCCTTCTAATACGCCTTGGGAAAGTTCTAGTTTCAAGATAGTTGATGGTTCGTTTGTAGAGCACGGTGCAGAAGATCAAGATGAGGCTAAGGGACCTAGTCCTGAAGAGATTAAGAATATAATCGAGAAGATTCGTCTTGAACATAAAACGAGAAGGGGATAAATTGAAGAGAGTAATTCACTTCTGTTTAATAATTCTTTTAATTACGGCTAGCTTCGTAGGAGTGAATGCTGCTGCCTTAGTGAGTTTCTCTGCTCGCAATGTTCCAGTTAGAGATGCTTTCGCCACTTTAGCTCGCATATCTGGTAAAAGCATTACAGTTAGTGGTGAGATTCAAGACAGGCAGCTTATTTCCGTGGTGGAAATTAAAGAACAGCCTTTTAATGAAGCTTTTATGAGCTTAGTCAGAGCTGCTGGTGTGGATTACATAGTTAGAGGAGATAATAACTTTACTATTCTCAGAGCTAATAGTAGATCTGACGTTAAACTCTTTTCTAGCCTAGAGTCTAGCGATATAGATTTAACTAAGCCTTTAGAGGAAAGGTTCGCAGACCTTACTTACGATAATGAAGATGTCTCTAATATTTTAAAAGATGTTGCTAATCGCTATGGTGTAGATATTATTCTTACCGCACAGCCAACTGAAAGGGTTACGGTTAAATTAAAGAAAGCTACTTTAAATGATGCTTTAACCTTAGTGCTCTCTGGTAGTCAGTTTAAATTTACTAAGTCTGGCGATGCCTATGTGATTTATAACAGTTCTAATAAGAATTTCAGTCTTTATAATGATACTGCTTTTATTCCTTTAAATTTTCTTGATGCAGCAGAAGTTATTAAGCTATTACCAGATGAGCTTAAGAAGCTAGCTAAATCTAGTGAAAAGCAAAATGCTCTAGTAGCCGACGGTTCAGTGGAGGATATAAAAAAATTAAAAGCATTTATTGCTGCGGTAGATCAGCCCATTCCTCAAGTAGAGCTAGATGTTAAGCTAGTAGAGCTTTCTGAAAGATTTGGGCGGAGTATAAATCCATATCAAAGAACTTTTGGTTTAGGTAGAGTTGGCAGATTCGCTCCCGATCTATCTACTTCTGCTGCGGATGATGTTATCAGCAGTGGTTTTAATTTAAATTTAGGAGCAGATGAATTCCAGATATTTAATGCTAAGCCTACTTTAAGTCAGAACTCATCTAATGCTCAGATTAAAGTCAGTCAGAGGCTTCTCGTTACTAGTGGTAAAAGTGCACAGATTAATTTCGATCAAGACGTAAATGTACTATTAAATGCAGCTAGTGGTACTGGTGGTGGTACTAGTATCGCTGTTCAGACACAGCAGATTCAAAGAGTTACAGCTGGTAATTCTCTAAACATCACTCCAATAGTCGGTCATGGTGGTATTATTACGGTTCAAGTTGAAGTCGAAGTTTCAGCTAATGGTGATGTCAACCCAACAACTGGTATCCCAGTTAGCACGACGAGGCGTAAGATTAAGTCAGAGGTTCAGATACCTAATCATAAAACTATAGTTATTGGTGGAATATTTGATGATCAGAAAACACGTTCAGCTAATAATCAAGTACCAGTGCTGAGTAAGATTCCTATTATTGGTCAGCTTTTTGGTAATAGTTCTAAATCAAAAAATCAGACTGAATTAATGATATTAATCACGCCTCATGTTAAGAATGCAGATAAAGAACAGATACAGCAGTATTTCCCAACTACATAAAGGTCTAAAGATGAAAACTTTTTCTAGATTGTGTTTAATAATGATTTTATGCTTTCTTTTAGCTCCTCAAGAGCTTTTGGCTAAATCGATAACAGATAAAAAACGCTTTGAGTTTGTTATTAGAAATTCTTTAAAAAATCCGCTGAAAATTTCTGAATTCAAGATTAAAGATAAAGGTGTTAATAAACTTGGTCTTAAGGATGTCGCCAATCAGCTTTATGTAAAAGTTAAAAACCAGTCACAGAGAAATATTCTTGCATATAAACTAAAAGTAAAAGAATACACTCCTTTTCAGGACGATTCTGTAAAAGGAATTGTAATCACTTCTACTAAAAAAATTAAACCGCGTAAGACTGATAAAGCTTATCAAGAACGTATGATTAATATTCATTTAGAGACTTTATATATTATCGCAGTAGAAGAAGTTCTATTTGAGGATGGAACCGTTTGGTCTGCTGATAACGGTATAATTAAAGCTCAAGGAAATGCTGGAAAATAAAAACAGTTAAGTATGCACCATGTCAGATGAGATTCTTGATGCTGAGTCTAGTACATTAAATAAAAATTTAGGTCCTATAGATCATTTGAGGCATTTACTTAAAATAGGCTGGGAAGCTAAAAGCCCACTGATACAGTCCTTTGTTATAAAATATGGTTTAGAAAGAGAATTAAAGCAAATTTTGGATGAAAGATAATTCAGAAACTAATCTTGAGCTTTTAGAATTTTTTCTAGATTTTCTGAAAACTAAATCTAGAAAGTCTTTAGATGCCATATCCTCTATTAGCCGTGATATAGAGAAGTTTATTGAATATCTATCTATAAATAAGCTAGAGCTAAACACTGAATCGATTAGAGCCTATCTAGCTTATCTTCAGGAAACCTATAATTTAAGCACTTATAAAGTTAAGCTCTCGAGTCTAAGGCAGTTTACTAAATGGCTAAATTTAGAGGATAACCCTTTTGATGATAATCTAACTTTAAAAGCCACCCCAAATGAGGCTGCTGAAGATTTTTACACAAAAGCAGAACTCCTAGAAAAATTATCCAAGATTAAAGATCCAATTGAATTACTGTTTTGTGAACTTCTATTTGAATTATGTTTATCTCCTTCTGAGCTTTTAAAATTAAAAGTTTTAGATTTTAATTTTGCGACAGCCTCATTTAGATTGAGATTCAGGGCTATTAGTAAAGATGAAAACACAGAACTTAAAATATTAGAGCCGCCTAAACTTGGCACTGTTGCCGAAATAAAGTTATCTGACAACGTAGCCAGCAGATTAAAACAGTTTCTAAAAACGAAAGAAGGCTTGAGCTTAGATACAGCTATCTTTACTGGAATCCCTGAATTAGATTCAGAAATTAAAATAGCTAAGTTATTGAAGAAGTATGATATTCAGGCTAAGAAATTAAAACGCAGCCGCATAGTACATTTACTTGAAGATGGTTTAAGTATTCAGGCTTTAGAAAATAATTTAGGTATTAAAGTTCCAGTGAATTACTTGCGATTAGCAAAAGAAACTAAAGATTATAAATTATTAAAAGCTTTTAGGGAATTTCACCCTAGGGCATAATGGGCGTTCGGACGGTTTAAGGATCCGCTGAAAAATGCTGTTTTTAGCATTTTTCGACCCCGACCGAGGTATAAAACCTAGCTCGGGGAGCGGATCCTTAATCTCTTTACCTGACAGTCCGTGATGAAAAATTTCATTTTTCATCACTTCCTTAACTACAGAGTTCTAGAGCTTTTTCTAGGGTTTTAATTTTGGCTTTAAGCTGATTATTCTCTGTTTTAAGAAGATCGTGCTGGAGTTTAATGGTTTTACTATCTTTTTGGTTAATAAAGCCTTTAGGAGTAATGCCTTTAATGCCGAAATATTTACCATAAAGCGTAAACAGGACACAAAACATAGCACCCAAAACAAAGCCTATAAACCCACTTATTAAGAGTTCTTCCATATATTTAAGTCTATCAGGTTTTAACGGAAGCTAATAACCCTTTCTACTTCAGAAGCGAGGCTGTGATGTACAGGGCAGTTGGTCGCGAATCGCTCTAGTTTTTCTCTCTGTTCGGCTGTGAGGGATTTTGGCATGGTGAACTCTAGGACTATTTTAGAGACCATTCTTGGTTTAGTCTCTGACATGTGTTTTTCAGTTCTACAGCTTAAACCTTCTAAACTAATACCGTCTCTCTCTGCGACTATCGCCATAGTCGTCATAACACAGCTAGCTAAAGCTGTAACTAAAAGATCAGTGGGGGAAAATTTTAAACCTTTTCCCATATTATCAAGTGGAGCATCTGTCTCTATCTCGGAGCCAGAGCCAGAGTGTATATTCTTAACTCTGAGATCACCAGTATAAGTGCTTTTTACTTCAGTTGGCATATTAGCATTTTACGCTAAGCTCTCCCAATCAGTCAAAATAGATTCTTGATTTTATGATTATTTTCTTAATTTTAGGTCTGAATTCAGGAAGCTGGTCAGCTAGATACTGATGTGGGCAGATTATCTGCAAATTTTTCAGCATCTTTTTTTACCAAACAGTCACTTAAAAAACTTCCGAGTTAATATACCTAATTCATAATACTGCTTCTCGGAATTGATATACCTAACCTTTACCAATTTATATTTATGAGACTGCTCGCAATCTTCAATTTCTGCGTTTTCGTCGTCCTCGGCGTTATCAATAACAGCCTGAAACGCCTTAGGGATAGAACGCCCATAGAGCTTAGCATCCCAGATATACAGTGAGAGAGTCTTTGGCTTAAATCCATTTTCTGTATTTTCACCGCTCTCACTATCCTTCAGCTCGTTCAAAGACTTTAATTGACAATCACCACTTTCCAAAAGCTTTTTAAATTCAGTTCTCTCTAAAGCCAAAACCAAATTCCCCTTCAAAACAGGATCTTCATTCGTAATGAGCATTAACTTTAATTTCCCTTTTTGAGACTGTTGCCGAACTCCAATTTTGGCAACAGTCCCATCTTTAGTTAATGCTAATTCTTCTTGATATTCTCTATAAAGAATCGAAGATAATTTAGCGTATGGATACTGGGTTTTAGCAACTTTTCCAATCAAATCTGGGAAAAACCCACCAACAAACAACACCGAAGCTGAGACCAAAAAACAGCTTGAAACTATTATATAGAGTATGTTTCTTCTTAACAAAAAAGCTTTAGGGGCGTGTAGCGAAACTCCAATTTCTGCGTTTTCGTCGTCCTCATGATCCTCATGCACACCTAGTGCACTGCGGTCATTCGTCCTCCTCAGCCTTGAACTTGTTCGTTTCGCTACACGCCCTTTAGGAAACTCGCCATCTCCAATTTCTGCGTTTTCGCCCGCCTTTTTATGAAAATCAATACAACTATAAAAAGCAAACGCCACAAGAAAACAGCTCGGGGAAAGCCATTTCGCATAAAATTTATCAGCCCCCATAATAAGCATGATTAACAGTGGGATCAGTATACTAAAAACTCCAGCAAAAAAGAATAAACGGCGTATCCTATGGTTATTAAAAATATCTTCACTAAATATGAAACTGCGCAGTCTTTTTTTATCAATAAACGCTATGAACAATATCAGCAATATAGTTATAACTAAAATCGTTTCATAAAAAGCTCCAGCAGATGATTTAAGAATATCTACTAACGAGAATACTTGATTCTCATTAGAGCCACTTCTATCTAAGGCGTAATTAACAGCATTTAATTTATCCTTTATTAAATAGATCAGATTCGGAGTGAAAACCAGTAGGCAAGCACCTATGCTCAGAAATGTTTTAGGATTTATCAGTATTTTAAAAGCCCTTCTCTCTAAAAGACTGGCTGCCACTATACTTAAAGCAAAAAAGATAAAATTATATTTAGCTAAAAAACCTAAACCAAAAACTATACCTAAGAGCAGATAGCCAGAAGTACTCGGCTTAAGCCAAAGCCTGAGGTAAACATAGAAGCCTATAGCTGCAAACATCGTAGCCAAAATACTGTGTGTTAAATCACGAGCAAAGTCATAGAAATAAGTCACAAAAAGTAAGTTGCTGATAACTACTAGGAAGGCTGGATTAAGCTTAGTCCCTGACTTGAATTGATTTTCAAACAAGTCAGCATTTTTATTTTTTTTCACTGAATTAGCAAAAACGAGTTCAGCACTCAAGTACAAGAAATATATAAAAATTCCATAGAAGAAATATTTCAAAAAACTCAGAATATAAATATTCGAATATTTCATGCCAAATAATAAAGTCACCGATCTAACTATCCAGCTATACAGAGGAGGCTGCTTAGGATAGCCTAAAACGTATTCACTCGCTGCTAGAACCTGCTCCGCTTCATCATTATTCAGCGAATGAGGCATAAGTAGCCTTAAAGCTAAAAAAGCTAGCAGTAAAAAAAATATTGGAGCTAAAACTTTAATTCTCTGCACGATAGAGAAATATTCCTAAAGCAATTATCGCAAAAATAATATTAGGAGCAAAAACTGCAAGCGATGGCACAAGAGTACCAGAATCACCCATACCATCAAATACAGTCTGGGAGACATAAAATAAAAAGACCACCGCGCCCAAAGCTAAATAACCCCAATTAATAACCTTCCTTCGCCTAGTAATTCCAAGACAAGCTCCTATAACGGCAAGCAATATACAAGAAAGTGGGTAAGCAAGTTTATTATAAAAGCTAGTCAGAGCCGAATTAAGCTCATCATCATCAATTAATTTTTTCTGGTTTTCCTTTATATATCCAGCCAGTGCAAATAAATTTAATTCTTTAACCTGACTTAAACTAGCCATAGCTTTACCTGGATCAAGACTAGTGGGAATAAAAGTCGATTTGAAATCTGAAATGAAATGCTGAGTCGCTTTATTAATACCCTCTGGATCTCTTTTTATATAACTACTCTTGCCTTTTCTAAGCTCCCAGCCACCATTATATGGGTCCCACCAAGCTGTAGCTGCCGTATAGACCTGTAGCATTTTCTCCTCACCAAACTCAATCACCAAAAGATCTTGAAGGATTTTATCCTCTATCTTCTTAACAAAAAAAATACGACGAATAACACCACTTTCATCATTCTCAATATAAGTAAAAGAACGATTAGAATTATCAGGGACTGGATTTTTATATAAAACTAATGCATAAATCCTTTTAGCAAGGGGGCTAGTAAAGGGAACTACTACTTCATTTATAAAAAATGTACAAACTGCAAAAAAGATACCCAGATAAATAACAGGCTGTATAACTCGTCTTAAACTAGCTCCTGTAGCTCTCAGTGCAATAATTTCACTTTCAGAAGATAATTTCTGGAAAGCTAAAAAAAAGGCAAAGAGAACACTAATAGGCATAGTTAGCGCAAGCATATGCGGCACTTCTAATCCTAAAATCACGAAACCCTTAGAAACTGAAGCCCCAGAAATAGCAAGCAACTTAAAAATGACCTTAAGTTTATCAATACCCAACCAAACACCAGTCATAATACAGGCACCACTTACGAAGGGGAACCAAAACTCAGAAAATATATGCTTATCTAGTGTTTTAAATAACAATTTATGAAAGTTTTAACCAAATTGATTGTAGAGCATTCAAATTTCTTTATCAAAAAAATCTCAGCCAAAACTATATATAGGCAGATACGGAAGTATAATTCGTTTCCCCCCACACACTCCAAAAGACAGGACTATAAAAGTCCTGTCTTTTGGCTTTATAGGGCGTGTAGCGAAACTCCAATTTCTGTGTTTTCGCCCGCCTCATGATCCTCATGCACACCTAGTGCACTGCGGTCATTCGTCCTCCTCGTCCTTGAACTTGTTCGTTTGGCAACGCGCCCTTATAGTATCCAGACGCAGTGTGGGGTGAGGATGGGTTGCTTAAGGAAGGCTCCCTCGTGATAGAGAATTTGTACAGAAAAACAAAAACTCTATAACCAACTATACAGTATAATAAAAGTAAAATTTACTAGTTTAAATTTTAGGAGAGATAATAGATATGAAAAAAATAATTAGTTTTATACTTGGTCTTGCCTTATTTATTGGCTTTGCTAATTCTGTGCAAGCGCATGCAGGTCATGATCACGGCTCAGAAAGCTCGATTCGTGATTATATTAATAAAAAATTTGAAATAGTCATTAATGGTGAACACATAGGACATTTTTATATAAAAAGAACTAATCGAACAGGCACTAAACTTAGACTAGAACAAACTTTCCACGGTGAAACCTCTGTATTAAACGACAAAGTATTCAAAAATATATTAGCTACTTATGATGAAGATAAATCTCTTTATTTTTTCATTGGAGATGGTGATACTAGCTATGTTCTTTGGACTGATTTTAGCAAATTAGACGGCGAAGATAATTCTGGAGCGAGAGTTACTTACTCTAGTAGCGCAGAAGCTCGAACTGTACTTGTAGAAAATATCATAGTAAGACAAGTGGATGCAGTAGCTCAACACTAAGTCACTTTCAAGAGGCACCGCATAAACAGCGGTCTCTAAAAGAAAATCAGTCTGAAAGTTGCTTCAATATAGGACAATTTTTAGTCTGCATTTTCCCACTACAAGATTGATTAAGGCTTGCAAGGTAACTATAGGTATTTTCTAATTCTTTAATTTGCTTTGCAAGCTCTTCCATTTTAAGTTTCACCATATGCTTAACATCTTTTCCTAGAGCATCATTTGAAGACTTCAAGTAAATAAGTTCTTTAATTTCATCAAGGCTAAAACCCATATTTTTAGCGTTCTTTATAAAATTAATATGCTGTAAATAAGTTTCATCATATTTTCTATAGCCGCTATCACTACGATCTGGTGCTGGCAAAAGTCCTAAACTTTCATAATATCTAATAGTCTGTATACTAAAACCTGTCTCTTCTGCTAACTGCCCTATATTTTTTTTCACCATGCTGAATTCCATAATAGCTAAAACAAAAACTAAATTGAAAAAAATTTTCAGCGGACTCTTAGCAAAGGGGCAAGTTCGAAGTTTAATCATATGCTCACTTGGCATTATCACAGCCCTTCTTCTACAGCTACATAATTCAAAAATCTCAGCCTGTAGCTGTGCTTGTTCTGGAGCCTTTGGTGGAAGCAGCATAGATGGACCAATTATGACCATGCCAGCCTACACTTTACCTAAAGGTAAATTCGCTTTAAGCACAGGAATTAATTACCAAAACTACGATGAATTTACAATCTCACAAATGAAAGCTATTAACCGTCGCGGGATTCACGCACACTCAAACTCAGCAACCATGCAAGTTTCAGCAAATCTACTTTATGGGGTAACTGACGATCTTAGCGTAATGATCAGTTACCCTTTTCAAAGCAATTTCAACTCACAATACACCTATGAAGGCTTTACCTATGATGAAGATGATTCCATTGGCCTAGGAGATATGAGCATAATGCTCAAGTATCAGTTACCAAAAATAGAAAAGATAAATTTACATACAGCCCTAGTCGCTGGATTAGAGTTCCCGACTGGTTTTACGCATGAAAAAGATAAAGATGGCTATAGATTATCTGCTGATCATCAACCAGGATCTGGATCTTGGGACCCATTAATGGGAATCGCCATTAGTAAAAACTTCAAAAGTGAAAAACTAGAAGATCTCAGCTTACACTCAAATATTCTTTATAAACTCTCAAATCAAGGTTCACAGAACACTATAGTCGGCGACATCGTTAACTTCAATCTAGCAGCGAATTACGCCATAGATAGAGAAAAACCAAATGAATTTCAAAAAATATTTCCTAAAGAAATTCTTGGTCAAGAAACTCACTGGAGCTTAGTTAGTGAGATCAATAGCATGTGGCAAGAAAAAGTCACATATGATGGCATAAAAGATGATGCCCATGGTGGCTTACTTATAAATTGGATGAATGGCATCAAACTTGCAATTGAAGATAAAATTATCCTTGGATTTTTAGCAGGATTTCCTCTTATTAATGATCTTAATGGTACGAGACCTGAGGCTGGTTTTAATTTAATCGGTACAGTAGGATTTCTATTTTAAAAACTGCCCCAATTAACTTCACTTAAGTAAATTTGGGGAAAAATGACCCCTAAAAAACAGAGAGTTAAGGAGTAAGAATATTATGAATCTCACATTCCGCACCCTAGGGGTGCCAAATCATAAAAACGTTTCAAATGGAGTTGTAGAATAACGACAAGAGTTTTGGCGGCGGGTTTAAGATTGACAATTTGTTTTAAAAGCCTGTCATTTTTTAGAAATACTGCATCTGCCATGCAAAGTGGGTCATGAAGGAAGCGAAATCCTCTCTCTACTTTACCTTGATCTTTGTAGTAATTAAGTATTTCTTCTGGATTTAATTTGCTTGCATCTAATTCATTTGTAGCAACAATAAATTTCCCCAATCCCAGTCTAGCTTCTTTCTTTTTTGCATGCTCTGATAAAACAAGAATCCAACGCTGTTTTACTCCTGCATAATCATTTTCAAGCTCACAGTAATACCATTCTGGAAAGTTCTTTTGAGTC
>JBJTTW010000056.1:0-4050 GCA_046080385.1 bacterium | reverse complement strand
TTATCAGACTAAATTTAAAGGTGATAAATCTTACAATTACCAACTTGGACAGACTAAGCTGCGTTATGGTCTTATTGAAAATAAACTTGAAGCGCGAGTAAGTTCTGCTGGTGTAACTGTAAATGAGCTAGACTCAGGTTTTTCTAACATGTCTTTAGGCGCGAAAATACGTCTCTGTGATGAATCTAAATATATTCCTAGTACAGAAATTATCACTGATTGGGAGATCCCAGTTGGGGATAGGGATTTAAGGAATGTAGGTTTTGATCAAAGCTATATGTTGCTTATGGGGAAAATGTTTACAAAGAAGTTTGGAAGCATAATTAACGCGACTGTAGATTTTTCAAGTTTTAATGCGAATACTGGTACTAGCGCAATAGTCTCTGCACCACTGGTTTTTAATTTAAATTACTATATTAAACCTGAGCTAAATATTTTTTCTCATATTTATGGAACAGTATATTTTACTGAAGGTATTGATAATCCATTAGCGATGGATATGGGAGCTAGTTATGCGATTACTAAAGATTTAGTCATAGTTTCTTGGATAAGTAAAGGTTTAAATGATGCTGCTCCAGATATGACTCTTGATCTTGGTTTGATTTACCGAATTTAAGGAGATCTCTGTATAACTCCACTTTTTTTGGATTGGAGGGCTCTTAAATATTTACATTCATATGCATTCTTATCGCATGAATTAGTTGGTCTGGTTGATCTGGAACATTTACGTAATTAAGTAAATACCCAGTAGTTAAACTGAGATGATCGTTAAATGTTTTCTCCACTCCAGTGAAAACACGATTTTGATCAAAGCCAGCTTGAGGCCCGTTATCTGCTGAATTATAGTTTATGAAAATTTCATCAAACACTACGAATTTCCAGGTCTTAGAGTTTAAGATAGGATATTTTAAACCAGCTAATAACCTGTTTCGAATAGATGTAGAACCAGCCCCTTGTATAAAGCGTTCTTCTAAACGAAAATAATTAAAGCTTTCTAGTTTATTTGTGAAACGTTTATTGTATGCGACTTGTTGCCATATTCTATTTTCATTATTTAAGTTACCATTAGCAAAACTAGGTGTCCAAGCATATCCAAGCCAAAGTGAAGTATTGTTATTAATTTTATATTTGACTGCTGGTCTAACAAGAATTCTGCGTTCACCGCTGAAATTCTGCCCCAATCTATTTTGAGCTTCTAGGTATAAGCCCCAGTGGTCGTTTAATTCTTTATTTAATGTAATCAGTGACCAGTTTTGTAGATCATTGGTAACTTCTGCTTTTACAGTTGTGGTGAAGAACAACGTTAATGAAAAAAGTATAGTTATAGTCCTTAAAAAATATGAAAGCATTGAGACGTATCCTAGTTTAAAGTTTAATTTATAAACTGCGGTCTGAGTAATTAGTCAATTGGTTAGTTTATAAACTACTGTGTAATTCTTTTTATCTCTAAAACTGGTGGTCCCAGTGTGACTTGAACACACGACCAATCGATTATGAGTTAATTTGCCTAGCAGAAAAACTCTTAAGCTGCCTAGTTATCGAGATATCGAAAGTCCGAAAAGTCGTAATCGGTTTAATCGATATGGGTTTAATTATATAGGGTTGGGGTGGGGTTTATTTGATTTTTTCTTTCCCCTTGAAATTCAGCAGCCAAAGATCTTCATAGTTGCCCACCCTTCCAAGCTTCACCTTTAAGCCTTGGGGCAAGATTCATCATAACCATCTCAAAAGCCTGTTCAAAATCCCACTCAGAATCAATTGCAAGCAGTGGTTCCATATCCATTTTAAACTCAGCATGCTCTTTTTTGAGAATCATATTTCGCTCAAATTGTGCACGTGTAATCTGTTCATTGACCTTATTACAGTATTCTTCTAGTAATTTTACAGTTTGATTTAGATCAACTAATTTACGACTTAAAACCATCCAAGTGTCAAACAAGTCTCTACCCTTACGCCTTTGATAAAGAGCTTTAAATTTAGTTGCCATCATTTCATCGAATTGATAGACCAGAAGATCAGCTTCACCACTAAACCACTCAGAGTTTACAGAAAGTTTTTTATAGCCTAAATCCAAGAGATGAAAATGTTCAGTAGTATTAATTTCTATCTTTAATTTCACAGGTTCGTTATCCACGGATTGGTAACTATAGTAAATTTTTACACTTCTTTCGGTTACTTTCCACTTGGGCTTGCCCAACCATGGATCAATTGCTGCACGTAGCTCGTCCAAAGTCTCTCCAATTGGCTCAGAATTAATTTGGACTAAATCTATATCCTCACTAAAACGAGCTGGTGGACTAATATATAGTTTATTCAAAGCTGTACCACCTCTGAAAGCTAGATTGTCTTTGATTTTAGGCTGCTTATAGATTTCAACTAAGATTCGAGTGAGAATCAAATCCTGTTCTACCATCTGCAAATATTTCCATGGAGCCTCATTCTCTTTCCATCGAGCCAGTATTTTTTTTGGAATCATAAATCACTCTCCACTGTCGTATTTTCAATTATTTTCCACTTCGCGTTACGATGGCAATTCTTGCTGGGTAACTCTGGAGTCAGCTTTAAATAGCTTAGCTCTTGCCTCTCTAAATACCTTACAAGCTTAGCTATAACTTTAGCTTTATGCTTCGCATTCTTCTCATCATCAGAATCTAAATTCTCTAAAATATAGCCTAATCTTTGTACCCAGCCTTTACCATTAGTTTTTTTAGCCAGTTCTATAAGCCTATCTCCATCAATACTATCAATCAATTCATAAAGTACAGTCGCTACATTACCAAGTCCTGCTGATTTTTGAGTGTAAAGTATTAAATCCATAGCCGTAAGTTCTGGGCTAGATACTTTTAAATATCCTTCACTCTTAGCAAACTCCTTTACAGGTAAGTCTTCTAGAGATTTTTTGTAAATGAAATTTATTCCAACAGCACCAAATCTCAAAGATTCCAATTGTTTATTTACCATCACTTGAAAAATCATCGGTCTTTGATGAGCTGCACCATAATGCTGGGCAGCAGTTAATAAACATGCATAATAATCTAGTTTTAAATATTTCATCAGCATTATGGTTAAATCCGCTGGATGTGGGGCACCTTGAGTTAAATCTTCTGGGCTTACTATCACATAAAAATTTCTAGCAGGGCTGATTAACTCACCTTTCTTTTTTAGGCGTTGAATACGAGCATTGAGATTTACATTAGGGATACCAAGCCCTTTCAGAGCCTCTTCTTTCGTAAAACATGAATGCCCTTCTGATCTAATTTTTTTGATATATTCTTCTAGAGTTACCATATTGATAAAATAAGGTTTAACGTTATTATACCCATATGATAGCTTTTATGGTTTATTTGCGAAGAATGGCAGGCTAATAAACAAAAAAGACTCAGTTTCCTGAATCTTGCCTAGAACTTTTAAATTTGTTCGATAGAGATATTATGCCCAGTTTTGAAGTTTTCTAAACGTAGTCTATTTAATAGTTTTTTTTCGATTAATATTTAAATAACAAAATCCTAGAAAAATGTTACTTATTTACTTGTAACTAACACCTGTGTGAGTTAATCTTTTACAAGTAACATAAATCAACTTTTTTGTTACTTATTGAGGTTAAATGGATAAAACTGGACGTATTGGAGAATATATTAAAAGTTCTGCTGTAGCTGGAGAGCATTATTTAGCATACGTACCGCAGCCGCTGCCACCCGTTCCACCACTCGATATGCTAGATCTGGCTGAGTTATTAGATAAAGCTAGTGCTGCTCTTGGGCGTTTAGATGGCATGAGCATGGTTCTGCCAGACCTGTCTCTGTTTATTTATATGTATATTCGCAAGGAAGCAGTTTTATCTTCCCAAGTCGAGGGAACTCAATCTTCTTTATCTGATTTACTGTTTTTTGAGAATGAAGACGTTCCAGGGGCACGGCAAATCCACTAATAATTAAGTAAAAATAAAGCAAGTAAATAAAAGCTATTCAAGGAGAGTTATTCATGAGGAAATAGATTCATGGATAGTAGTATTGTAAGTATAGAGAGTTTCAGGGAATTGGATCCAAGGTC
>JBJTTW010000055.1:0-1984 GCA_046080385.1 bacterium | reverse complement strand
AAATCCACTTCCGCATTATTTTCAGTTCGATAATAAGAAAATTTATAATCGGGATTTAAATAATTAGCCGTATAAATAAACTCTTTAATTATAAAATGTTCAAAAACTTTCCCAAACTCCTTAGTCTTAGGAGTTAATTCCAGAGAGAGCTTCTGCTGAAGAGCCCTAGTAACACCAGTATCAAAAAAATAAAATTTAGGATGCTTAGATAATTTCCTTCTTAAGCGTGAAGAATAAGGTCTGAGATAAAAGCCCAGTAGAGTGTCTTCAAGGATTTGATAATATTCTTTAACCGTAGCACTGCTCACACCAATATCACTTGCGATATTTGAATAATTTAAAACATTAGTATTCTCATCAGCAGCTAATTTTAAGAACTCTGTAAAAGTATCTAAATTTCTAACTAAAGCCTCCATCTGTATTTCCTCTTTTATGTAAGTATTAACGTATGAACGCAGGGCGAGAACAGCATATTGAGACTGCTCCTGAACTTCAATTTCTGCATTTTTGTCGCCTCCCATAGAAAGCAAATAAATAGCTGGCAAACTACCAAATTCTAAAGAACGATATAAAGAAAATTTAGAAGACTGCATGAGTTCTAAATGGGTTAGACCGAAGAGAGAAAAGCTGAAAGCCCTGCCGCCGAGCATGTTAGCATTAGAACGCTTAAGTTTTCTTGCACTAGAACCGCTCAGGATAAAAGCTGGCGGCTTCTTCATATTCTCTAAAAGATAATGAATTTCATCTAAAATCTCTGGTAATTTCTGCACCTCATCAATAAAAACATGAGTATATTTAGGATCACGGTGAATAATTTCATCACGAAAGCGTCCTGGATTCATTTTTAAACGTCTTAATTCCTCTGGAATTAACAAGTCGTAGACCAGGCACGAATCAAGACCAAAAGTATTTTTAATTAAAGTAGTCTTACCTACTTGCCTCGGACCAAATAAAAAAAAACTATGCTTAGATGGTAGCTTTAAAATTCTACCAATGTTTTTTAAAGTCATATTTTAATTTTACCACGATTTTTTAAAGTTTTACTTAGATTTATCGTGGCAGCTCAAGCCTCTCCACTAAATATTCAGTAATATTCCTCTCTTCTAAAGAAAGATTCAGTCCGATAAGATAGACTGCTTTATCCTGAGCCGTTTCTGAAGCCGTCTCTAAACTAGAGTCTGGCTTCAGTACTGGTATATGTAAATATTTTTCATAATATTTCTTCTCTTTAATCTGCGCCAAAGCCAAAGCAGCAGAGGAATTAACCTTAAGCTCAAAAATATATACATCTGTATCACTTTCTAGGACTAAATCTATACGTCCTAAATTCGTTCTATCTTCTGTATTCACTCTAAAACTACTTACGCGCATTAATAGATAGAATATAAGCTGGAAGTACTTTTCATTCAGCTCCTTTTTAGGAATCAGATCATACGGGATAGATGCAAAATAGGATTTTAGCAGAGAAAAAAATTTCTCTAAATCATTATTGATAATGCTGCGTGAGATTTGAAGCAGTTCTGACGAGATACTTCCGATATCTTTTTTACTAAACTCACTTAATAAGCCATTTACAAGAGAGTTTTTAACTTCATAATTAGGATAACTTAAACCATAGATAATATCATTCCCCATCAATGACTGCTTAGCTAAAGTTAAATACCCCGCATCAAACATAATAGGGACCAGTGGTAAGGATTCTACATCATAAACATTTAAATTATATTCAGGAATTTCAATCAAATCTTCAAAGCTCTGCAAATCAATACTAGAACGTTTAATTAATTCAATTAAAAAAGTCGGCGTCCCTGTCGCAAACCAATGATTAACAAACTCTTTAGTCTCAAACAAAAGTAAACAGGAAAAAGGATTATAAACCTTATTCTCAGCCTTAGAAAATCTATAACCGTTATACCAAAATTTAATTTTATTCAATATCTCACTTACACTCAGAGAGTGGCTTTCAGCCAATTCGGAAATATAT
>JBJTTW010000054.1:0-13687 GCA_046080385.1 bacterium | reverse complement strand
GCTTCTGAATGAAAACCAAGCCCGTTTAGAATCATGGCAATAACTCGCTCTCCATGAGTTAGCTTCATTTCACTATTCGGAGGAAGGAGATTATCTACTAATTCCTTTATCCCTAATTCGTCACATACTGATTTTACTAATCCGTTATGCTCTAATGCCTTCGTCTCTTTTAGCTCCATTACTTAATCAGAGCATGTATTTACGGATTTGCCATATGTATCACTGTATTAAAACCTACTGTTTAACAGAAATTTAATATTTTGAAATCGCACCAACTACCCTTAAAACCACTCACTGAAAGCTTTTTGGGGTTTTTATTTGGAGGGTGCGGAATGTGAGGTTAAGAATTTTTTATCAAGTCATAAAAAAACAGTGAATTAAATCTTTCTTTGTTAGAATTTTAGCTACTCTCATTATATGAACGCAACATTCCAGAAAATCGATTCTAGCCTTCTTCCCTTCAGTCTAGAAGCCGAACAAGCAGTTCTAGGAGCGGTACTTGCAGATGCACAGTGTTTGATGAGGGTGCTTGATTTAATTCGCAATAGGGATTTCTTTTATAAAAAGGCTCATCAGCTCATCTACGAAGGGTTTCTTAGGCTCAGTGAAAAAAGCGATAACATAGACTTAGTCACAGTCTCAGAACATCTAAAAAACAAGAATGAACTAGAAGAAGTAGGTGGCAGATCTTATCTCGTGGAGCTAACTTCAGCAGCACCAGTTTCAGCAAATGCTGAATACTACGCAAAAATAGTTAAAGAAAAGTTCACGCTGAGAAGCATGATTCTTGCTGGTAACAGAATAGTCGAGCTGGGTCATCATACAGATGAAGACACCGAGATATTAGTAGATAAAGCTGAACAGATTATATTTGAATTAGCGCAGAATAAAGCTAGAGAATCTCTAGTACATATAGAAAATGTACTTACTGCTAGCTGGGAACAGTTAGAGGAAAGAGCTGCAAATAAAAACTCTTTAACTGGCTTAAACACTGGATTCTATGACTTAAATAGTTTCACTTCAGGCTTGCAGAAAAGTGATCTGATTATTCTTGCAGCTAGACCTTCTATGGGTAAAACTGCTCTTGCCTTAAATATCGCAGAGAATGTAGCTTTATTAAATCGCTCTCCAGTCGCGATATTCAGTTTAGAGATGGGAAAAGAACAGTTAGTACAGAGGCTTTTATGTTCTCGTGCAGAGATAGATAGCTCTAGAGTAAGAACAGGACAGCTTCGAGATGATGATTGGGCTAAATTAGGCTCAGCCATGGGAGAACTCGGTGAAGCTCCTATCTTTATAGATGATTCTGCTGGAGTTACAGTGATGGAACTTAGAGGGAAATGCCGTAGGCTTAAAGCCCAGCATGGTGACTTAGGCTTAGTAATCATCGACTATTTGCAGCTTATAGAAGGACGTAGTAATAACGATAACCGTGTAAATCAGATGGGAGAGATCTCTAGAGGCTTAAAACTTCTAGCAAGAGAATTAAATGTACCGATTATCGCTCTATCACAGCTATCTAGGGCAGTAGAATCTAGGCAAGATAAAAGACCTATGCTCTCAGACTTAAGAGATTCTGGTGCAATCGAGCAGGATGCAGATATAGTCTTGATGATATATAGGGATGAATACTATAACCCTGAGACGGAGAAGGCTGGGATAGCAGATTTAATTATCGCTAAGCAGAGATCTGGTCCAGTAGGCTCTCTTGAGTTGGTTTTTCAGTCTAATATTACTAAATTTAAGAATCCAGCTAGGATGTAAATTCTATAATGGGCTAGGCTGATATTTTGTCCAAGAGTCCCCGTGAATATTTTTTGCTATACTCTGTATCTATGTCACAAAAAACTTTTTTAGCAGTTAAACCAGAATCTTTTAAGCGTAATGATACAGTGGGCATCGTTAAAATGCTTGAAGAAAAATTAGACGCTAAGTGTTTAGCGATGAAGGCTTATACTCCTTCTAAAGAACTTGCAGAAGCTCATTATGCTGTGCATAAAGAAAGACCTTTCTTTGGTGAGCTTATTTCATCTTTTACTTCTGGACCTATTCTTGGCATGGTTTGGGAGGGTGAAAATGTTATAGAGAAAGCTCGTGAATTAATGGGAGCGACTAATCCAGAGCAAGCAGCTGAAGGTACTATCCGTAAAGCTTTTGCAAAGAGCATCAGTGATAACGCTATTCATGGTAGTGACGCTCCTGAAACAGCAGAAAATGAAATTAAGCTTCATTTTCCAGAGGCGAAGTTCTCTGTAATTGCGAGTCCTAGTGCTGAAGCTGAGAATTTAATTAAAGCTACTGTTTAGTTTTAATTAATAGTTAATTGAAATTTCCCCTTGCAGAATTATTCTCAGTAATGTAAAATAAGTTCCCTATGCTTAAAATTAGGCTTCAAAGATTCGGTAAGAAAAAATTCCCAATATACAGAATATCTGTCATGCACAGTACTGTTAAAAGAGACGGTAAGCCCGTTGATAGAATAGGTTTTTATAACCCACATACTAAAGAGTTAGTAGTTAATAAAGAAAAGTTTGAACACTGGATTAAAGTAGGTGCTCAGATGTCTGAAACGCTGTCTAAGCTTATGACTAAAGAGATTACTCATAACTTAGCTGAAGGGCCATTTAAGTTTATCGCTGAAACTAAAGCAGCTAAATTAGAAAAGAAAGCTAAGCTTAAAGAGAAGAATACGAAAATAGGTAAGGCTGAGAAAAAGCGTAAAGAGAAAGAAGCGGAAGCTGCGGCGTCAGCTACTAAGGCTGAGTAATTCTATTTACCCCATTGAACCCACGCCATAAGCCTTATATAATCTACTTATGTCAATTTCCTTTGACAGATGGAAAAATAGTCTAATAGATTTTAGTCGCAGAAATAAACTTCTGCACTTTAAGAAAAATTTAGGCCCCTCTGTAAACCTTATAGAATCAGCGGAAGAAGTTTTTAGAAAATTTGTTCTTGAACAGAAGGATTTAGGTTTTAAATCTAAGCCGCAGGCAGCTCCGATAGAGAGCATGGATAATGGACTTGGGCTAGAAGCTGAGGATGAAATAGCTTTTGATAAGAGCATCTTCGATATGAGCAGTATTAGTCCGATACTAGATGAAGATACGGCTAATATTTTACTTACGGATAAGGATGATAGAGAGCTTGAATTAGTTTTATCTAGGCTGCGTTCTCGTTCTAGAGACAGTCTTAGCGATCAGGGCGTGAATATACTTTTTGTCGCTTTAAATTTTTTACATTGGCAGGATAAATCCTCTGATGAAGATTTAGTCTTTGAATCACCTGTACTGTTAATACCGGCTTGTTTGACACGCAAGGGACTCAGTGGTTCTTATCGATTAGAGATTTTACAAGATGAGCTTAGAGTGAATCCTACACTAGCTTATAAATTTAAAAGGGATTTTGCTATTGATTTAAGTCCTCTAGAAGACAAGTTAGAAGAGATTATCGGTGAGAATCTTCCAGTAACGGAGTTCTTTAGTGAGTTACAGAAAATCTTAGATGTACATGGAGACCTTACTAAATCTTGGAAACTAGTCGATGAGAACTACTTAAGTCTTTTTTCTTTTGCAAAGCTCTCAATGTATCAGGATTTAGAGAGTAATCAGAAGCTTATAGAAGAGCACCCGATTGTTAAAAGAGTCTCAGGCCACGGATTAAGCTCTACCTCATTTAGTCTGACGCAGAATTATGCAGATGTTAAGCCAGAAAATATAGATCAGAAATATAAATCTCTAGAGTCTTTTCAGATTCTAGACGCCGATAGCAGCCAGCAGGCCGCGATTTATAGTGCTAGGGAAGGACAGAGTTTTGTTTTACAGGGACCACCTGGTACTGGAAAATCGCAGACTATCGCAAACATAATCTCTGAGTCACTTGCTCAAGGTAAGAAAATATTATTCGTTAGTGAAAAGAAAGCTGCTTTAGATGTAGTTTATGAAAGGCTTAAGCTTGCTAACCTAGATCAGTTTTGTTTAGATCTTCATGGTTCACAGCAGAGTAAAGCTAGTATTATGCAAAAACTTGCTAGCTCTAATGAGGAAGTTAAAAAACTAGCTTTAAAGGCTGATCCTGAGTTATATGTAGAGCCACTAGATAGATTGAAAGATGAATTGGACCAGAATCTAAATGAGTTTCATAAGGTTCGATATCCAGTTAATCTTTCTCTTTATCAGCTGTATTCTAAATTGAGTTTAATTAATTGGGATTTAAGAGCTTATCCGCAGCTGGAATTTACTATTAGAAATATCGAAAGAATCGGTGAGAAAGAGCTTTATGATCTTAGATTTTTCTTTGAGGATTTCGGCAGAAAATCTTTTATCATAAATAATTATCATAAATTCATCTGGCGTAATGTTCGTATAGAGCAGATTAATTATGAATTAGAAAATGAGATCAGATCTAATCTTATAGAAGCTAAAAGTCTTTCACAGAAGCTGTTTCAATTAGCTAGTCCTATAGCTGAAAGATATTTTAATAGGAAAATAAATTCTTTAAATGAGCTCAAATGGTTAGCTGAGGCGACACGCTTAGCTATAGATTCACCATTCCCGCAGGAGAGCTGGTTATCTAAGACCAAGATTAAAGAAATAGAGTCTGTGACTCTTAAGGCTAAAGATAAATATGAAGAGTATTACTCTATAAAAGAAAATCTACTCAGTCAGTATAGTAGTGAATTCTTAAATCTAGACCATTTCGATCTTTTAGCTAAATTCAGGTCTGATTATAGTGATGATAATCTTTTCAGGTTTTTAAATATAAATTACTGGAAAGATATGAAGCGTATTAAAGAACTCGCTCTGTATGACCAAGTTAAGGGTCTACATTCTTTGATTAGAGATTTAGAACAGGCTGCTGAATTAGATAAGAAGCAGGATCAGCTGGCGAAGCAGGATACAGATCTTTCTTATAATCTCGGTAATTTCTATAAAAAATATAATACTAATTGGCAGGAGACTTTAACCGCGATTAACTGGGTTAAGAAAATTATCGGGAAATTAGAGTTAGATGAATTACCTAAGAATTTAGCTGAAATCTTAGCTGAGAGTGATAATGAAGAAGCTTTTAAAAATTTTCAAAGAGCTGGTCATGAGTTCCTGAAAGCTTTTGAATTATTTAAAGGGCATGTGGATTTTTACTATAAGCTTTTCCCAGTCCCGAATGTCGATTTAGAGAATCTTTCTTTTAAAGAACTTGATGATCATTTTGATGATCTGATTAAAAACATAGTGCAGATAGAGGACTGGCTTGAGTTTAGAAATCTAAAAAATAGAGCTATAGATTTAGGTCTAGGTCAGCTTTTTGAAGCTATCGTAAATTCTAATGCTGATGGCGAAGCTTTATACAGAGGGGCTTATAGTGCTGATTTAGGTGTAAATAATTTCAGTAGTGAGATTTTAGAAAAGATTTTCTTAAGTAAGTTCTATCAGTCATGGATAGATAAAATAGAGATAGAAAATCCTAATATTCGTAAATTTAGTGGTTCCGCTCAGGCACTGCTTACTGATAAGTTTATAAAATTAGATAAAGATCAGATAGAGAATGTTAGGCGAAAACTCTGTGAGAGACTAGCTTTAAATTGGCTTGAGTATTACGCTAATCCTATTAATCAACGTGCTTTAGATATTTTTAATTTAGAAATTAATAAAAAGAAAAGGCATAAACCAATTAGAGTCTTAATTCGTGAGATCCCTAATTTGTTACAAACTTTAAAACCTTGTTGGATGATGAGTCCTCTTTCAGTAAGTCAGCTTTTAAATACGGAAGGAGAGATAGATAATGAGCTTATTGATAAGACTTTTAGATTTGATTTAATTATATTTGATGAAGCTTCACAGATCCGTACTGAGGATGCGATACCTGCGATTTATCGTGGCAAGCAGCTTATTTTAGCTGGGGATACCAATCAATTACCACCGACTAATTTCTTTAATTCTTTTGCGAATGAAGAAGATGATGACGATGATACTGAGAAAAGAAATTTCGAAAGTGTGCTTGATGAGTGTGCGGTATTTTTACCGAAAAAAGATTTAGTCTGGCATTACAGAAGTAAACATGAGGATTTAATTCAATTCTCGAATCATTATATTTATGATGGCCAGTTAATTACTTTCCCGTCTCCAGTTAAGCAGAGTGAGGAGTTTGGGGTTCATTTTGAATTAGTTCCAGATGGTAAGTTCGAGAAGGGAGCTAGATTTAATAAGAAAGAAGCTAGAACTGTGGCTGAAGCTATAGTTAATCACTATTCTGGCCCATACAGGCATTATTCTTTAGGAGTTATCGCCTTCTCTGAAGCGCAGCAGATGGCTATAGAGAGAGAATTATTAAACGTTCTTAGAAAAGATGCTGAAATTAGTGAAGCTATTATCGCAAATGATTTATTTATAAAGAACCTAGAAAATGTTCAGGGTGATGAAAGAGATTTTATTTTCTTTAGCGTAGGCTACGCTCGTGATAAGAAAGGGAATCTTTCTCATAATTTCGGACCTTTAAATCGTGAAGGTGGTCACAGGAGACTGAATGTAGCTATTACTCGTGCAAGAAATAAAATTAAGATATTTAGCTCAATTAGTTCAGCAGATATAGATTTAAGCAGATCTAATGCTAGAGGTGTGCGAATGCTTAAGGAGTATTTAAAATATGCGGAAACGCAATTTCTAAGTACAGCTAAAGCTTATTTAAAAACTTCACTAAATGAAAGTGGTGACATACATAAAATAATCGCGAAGGCACTTGAGGCGAAAGGCTTTATAGTAGACCAATTTCTAGGTTCTTCTGCGTATAAGGTGGATTTGGCAGTCAGGGACAGAGAAAACCCTGAACATTACAGTTTAGGCATAGAACTTGACGGTTACTTCTATAAATCCGCTAAAAGTATTAGAGATAGAGAGCGTCTTAGAAAGCAGGTTATGCAGTCCTTGGGGTGGAATATCTGTAAAGTCTGGTCTAGAGATTGGGTTAAAAACCCTGATGCAGAAACCGAGAAGATTTTAAATCAGCTAAGCTCACAGTCGAGTATTGCTTAACCTCTTTGCCCGACAGTCCATGATTAAAAACGAAGTTTTTAATCATTTCCTTAAAGTTCTTATAAAGTTTTAAGCTTGGGTATAAGCCTTCTATTGGGATATAATTATTGCACATGGTCACACAAGAAAAGCCTAAAGAAACTCTATCTTCCGTTACTATAAGATTTGTCGGAGATAGCGGTGATGGAATGCAGCTTACAGGTACTCAGTTCACGAATACCAGTGCTCTTTTCGGAAATGATACCAGTACCTACCCTAATTTTCCTGCTGAGATTAGAGCCCCACAAGGTACACTGGCTGGGGTTTCTGGCTTTCAGATTCACTTTAGCTCGAATAATATTCATACAGCAGGTGATCGCCTAGATGTACTTGTAGCGATGAATCCAGCTGCTTTTAAAACGAATATAAATGATTTAAGACAGAACGGTATCCTCATTATTAATGAAGATGCTTTCACTGCGAGTAATTTAAAGAAAGCTGGTTTTAGAGAGGATGAAGATGTCTTTGCTAAATACTTGAATAAATGCAGAATTTATAAAGTGCCTATTACGAAGATGACTATTGGTGCTTTAGATGGCTTAGATATGATGGCTAAGGCTAAAGAGCGTTGTAAGAATATGTTTGCTTTAGGTCTTACTTACTGGATTTATTCTAGATCTTTAGAGCCTACTCTAGAGTGGTTAGAGAGTAAGTTTGGTAAGAAGCCAGATTTATTTGAATCTAATGTAAGAGCTTTAAAAGCGGGTTATAACTATGGTAATACCACTGAGATATTCCAGAATACTTATGAAGTGCCGAAAGCTAAAATAGTGCCAGGTGTTTACCGTAATATTACTGGTAACCAAGCTATTTCTCTAGGTTTTGTTGCGGCAAGTGAGCTTGTCGGTAAGCCTTTATTTATCGGTTCTTATCCGATAACGCCAGCTACAGAGATACTTCAAGAGCTTTCTATGTATAAAAACTTCGGAGTAAAAACTTTTCAAGCTGAAGATGAAATCGCAGGGATAGGATCTGCGATAGGAGCTGCTTTCGCTGGACAGTTAGCTATTACTACGACTTCTGGTCCGGGTATCGCTCTTAAGTCTGAGTTTATGAACTTAGCGGTTATAACAGAGCTTCCAGTGGTTATCGCTGATATTCAGCGTGGTGGCCCTTCTACTGGCTTACCTACGAAAACAGAACAGACTGATTTACTTCAAGTCCTCTATGGAAGGAATGGTGAAAGCCCTATTCCAGTGGTGGCTGCTCGTAGTCCATCTGACTGCTTCTTAGCTGCTATTGAGGCTTGTAGAATAGCTATAGAATATATGACACCAGTAGTGATACTCAGCGATACGCAGATAGCTATCGGTTCAGAGCCATGGAAGTTACCAGATTTAGAGACTCTTAGACCGATTCATACGAGAATTCATGAAGATATAGATACATTCGCTCCATATAGACGTAATGATGATCTAGCTAGACAGTGGGCTATACCAGGGACACCTGGCTGTGAGCATACTATAGGTGGTCTAGAGAAAGAAAACATTACAGGTAAAGTGAATCTTAGTGCTGAAGTTCATGATGAGATGGTTAAAGTCAGAGCAGCGAAGGTTAAAGGTATCGCTGATAGACTTCCGCCATTAGAGGTTTACGGTGAGCAGTCTGGAGATTTATTATTTTTAGGTTGGGGTAGTACTTACGGTGCTATAAGAACCGCTGCTGATGAGCTTCTTGCCAGTGGCTATAAAGTTGGGCAAGTGCATTTAAGACATATTAATCCTTTACCTAATGATCTAGGAGAGATTTTCAGCAGATTTAAACATATAGTAGTTCCAGAACTAAATTCAGGTCAGCTTTTAATGATATTAAGAGCTAAATTCTTGATAGATATTAAGGGTATTAATCAAGTTAATACTAAGCCGTTTGCAGTTTCAGATCTAGTTAGTAGAGCCAAAGAGCTTATAGGAGATAAATAAGATGACTCAGACTAAAGAGTTAACTAAAGCAGATTTCGTTAGTGAAGGTGATGTTAAGTGGTGTCCAGGTTGTGGAGATTATGCGATTTTATCTTCAGTTCAGACAGTGCTTCCTACTCTAGGCATACCTAAAGAAAAATTCTGTTTCGTTTCTGGTATAGGCTGCTCTAGCCGTTTTCCATATTATATGGATACTTATGGTTTTCATACTATTCATGGACGTGCTCCTACAGTAGCTTCTGGCGTTAAAATGGCTAATCCAGACTTATCAGTATGGGTAGTTACTGGTGATGGAGATGGTCTTAGTATTGGTGCTAATCATACTGTGCATATGATCAGAAGAAATATGGATCTTAAAGTCTTACTATTTAATAATAGGATTTATGGTCTTACTAAAGGTCAGTACTCACCTACATCCGAGAAGGGGAAGGTGACTAAGACTTCTGTCTATGGTTCTATTGATAATCCTTTAAACCCTGTAGCTTTCGCTATCGCTTCTGGTGCGACTTTCGCTGCTAGAACGAATGCTGCGAATCCTAAGCATATGCAAGAGATTTTAAAAGCTGCTGCTGATCATAAGGGTACTGCTTTTGTGGAGATACTTCAGAACTGTAATATCTTTAATGATGGTGCTTTCGCTAAGTATTTAGATAAAGAAACTAAGGCAGAAGAGAATTTAACTCTAGAAGAAGGAAAGCCATTACTATTTAATAATGATACTCAAGGTATAGTTATGAGTTTAGAAGGTTCTCATCCAAGGCTAATAGTTGAAGAAGTCAGTACTACTGATACTTCTGTGTCAGCAACTGGGAAAAAATTCTTAGTCCACGATCCGAAGAACGAAGATCATACGCTTTCTTATTTAATCAGTCAGTTGGGTGTTAGTTTAGAAGCTACTCCTACTGCTATGGGTGTTTTAAGAGCGGTTAGAAAACCTACTTACGATGAAGTTCTTTATGAACAAGAAGCTCAAGCTAAGGCGCAGAGAGGTATCGGTGTTCTTAAAAAGCTTATTTATTCCAGTGATACTTGGACTGTTACTGAAGAGTCTCAGACTGCTGGGGTTTAGTAATATCTATTCTTATTAGTTGCAACCCTATGGATATATCACAACTCCATTCTTTAGTTTACGAACATATTTATCATTAACAAAGATGCACCTCGATTTTTAATAGTGTAACTTTAGATTTTCGGGGTATAATTAAAGTAGGCATGTCGATTTTCCGCACCTTAGAATTAAGCAAAAATGGACACATTTTTTTATTTGGACCAAGACAAGTCGGGAAGAGTACTTTAATTAAAGATAGCTTCCCAAATACTAAAACAATATTCTACAACCTTCTAAACTTCTCTGAATTTTCAAGATTACAAAATAATCCCGAGCTTCTTATAGAGGATTTGCGAATAAGGAAGCCACAGATTAAATATGTTGTAATAGATGAAATTCAGAAGCTACCAGCTCTATTAGATCAAGTACACCATATTATTGAAGATATAGAGAATCCACCATTCTTTATTCTTACTGGTTCTAGTGCAAGAAAGCTTAAACGAGGTCAGGCAAATCTACTCGGCGGGAGGGCTCTGAATTTCAATTTAGCTCCTTTTACTTATGAGGAGCTTATAAATGCCCAAACAGAAAAGAAGACCGCCTTCTCTTTAAAAAAAGCTCTTGAAATCGGTACACTGCCTAATATCTATTTAGAGCAGGACTCTCTCACAGCAAAACAGCGTCTAGAAAGTTATGTAGAAGTTTACCTAAAAGAAGAAATTAAAGAAGAAGCATTAGTTCGTAATTTAGGTTCATTTGTAGAATTTCTAAGATTTGCAGCAGAAGAGAATTCTAATCCACTAAATTTCAGCAAGATAGCCTCTGATATAGGAGTTAGTGCCGTTACAGTAAAAGAATATTTTTCTATTTTAGAAGATACATTAATAGCTTTCTTTTTACGACCTTACTCTAGGACTGTAAGAAAAAAAGTTACAAAATCGCCTAAATTTTACTTTTTTGATACTGGAGTAAAAAGAGCTTTAGCAAGGGAAACTTCAATGGAATTGATTCCAAAAACTAAGGAGTTCGGAAAAGCTTTTGAACATTACTTCATTAAAGAACTTATAAATATCTCTAAATACAAAGACCGTAATTATGATTTTTCATATTATAGAACTGAATCTGGTGCCGAAGTTGATCTAATAGTCACTACTCCTAAAAAAGATATTTACGCTATAGAGATTAAATCCTCAATATCCCCGAAAGCAAGTGAGCTAAAAGGTTTAAAATCCTTTCAAGCAGTCTGTCCTCAAGCCAAGCTCTGCTGTGCTTCACTAAGTCCTAAAAAATATCAACTCCATGACATTACCATATATCCATGGGAAGAGATTCTATTGTTGGTTTAAGGGCGTGTAGCGAAACTCCAATTTCTGCGTTGAGGAATTTTCTTTTAAAGAATTTCCCCTATGTGGTTTTAATTGGTGCTAGACAGGTAGGCAAAACGACTAAAAACCTTTAATCATTGATGAAGCTCAATTAGAGCCTAAATTATTTAATGCTTTAAGAGTTAGTATAGATGAAAACCGTTCTATGAAAGGAGCTTATTTATTAAGTGGATCTAGTTCTCCACATTTACTAAAAAATATCAGCGAATCTTTAGCTGGTAGAGTAGCTATTGTAGAAGTGTCTACTTTAGACTGGGAGGAAGCTTTTGATTTTAAGGAAAGCGGCTTTGCGAAAAATATTTTTAATTTAGAAAAGCTGAAAAATTTAAAAGCCCACCTGAATCAGGAAAATATTTTAGAATTATGTCTGAAAGGCAGTTACCCAGAGCCTTTCCTAGAGATACAGTTCTTGATTCGCTTCATCGCTAGATGTCTCTGAGCCTACGATAAAAAACTATTTAGAAATAGCCGAGGGAACTTTTTTGTGGCGGAGATTAAATTCTTATCAACTAAATAAGAAAAAATCTTTAATTAAATCTGCGAAAAGCTATCTCAGAGACACTGGTCTTATTAATTATTTTCTTAAAATTGAAACTCAGGACCAGCTATTAAGCCATCCTAACTATGGTCTAATCTGGGAGGGTTTCGTTATAGAGCAGATAGATACTACAGTTCACGCCTTATCTTCCACAGCCTTATCATCATTAGGCTTCACGTGATTCTCTGTTTCAGAATCAGTAGCTTTTTTAAACTCTTCACCAGCTTCTTCTATACCTTTTTTAAAGCTTTTAAGTCCTTTACCGAGGTTTTTACCTAATTCTGGAAGTTTTTTAGGCCCAAATATAATTAAAGCCACGAAAAGGATGACTATTAACTCTGGAAGACCTAGACCAAAAGGTAGCATACAAGATTAAATATACTACATTAATACGATGGAGCTTAGGCTTTATACGTGGGATAAAGTAGGGGTCATGGCTTTATCATTTATAGAACAGCGTATAGCCCAGATGAACAGCTATTTAAAAGGTCTAGAGTCTCAGGTTGAGGCTAAGACTAGAATTTTAGATCAGAAGTTCGGTGAGAGAGCCAGCTTTGCTAATGTTTTAAATAAATTCACAGATCCTAGTAAGCCAGCGACTTCTAAAACAGAGGGGCATCAACTTGTAGCTAACAGTGTTAACGCTGTTAGCCAGAGTGATCTTAATATTCGGCAAGCCGTAAAAAATGCAGATGCTTACAGTCAGCTACCAGAGGGCTTTGAGGATTATATTAATACGACAACTGCTGAGCTTGCGACTTACTATAAGGTAGATCTTTCACCTAATTTAGTAAAAAGTGTTATTAAACAGGAATCTGGTTTTGATCCTAATGCGAAAAGTGCTGTGGGGGCTGAAGGGCTGATGCAGCTTATGCCAGGAACTGCACGGGATATGGGTGTTTTTAACAGTTGGAATCCCTATCAAAATGTTAAAGGCGGTGTTAAATATTTAGCTCAGATGTTAAGTCGTTTCGATGGAAATATCCAGAAGGCACTTGCGGCTTATAACGCAGGACCAGAAGCTGTAGCGAAATATAAAGGCATTCCACCTTACAGTGAAACTAAAAATTATGTCAGTACCATTATGAAAGATTACTTAAAACGTGAAAATGGTTACGAAAATATTGATTTGACAGGTTAAAATTGGCTACAATTTAATTTCTGATGTCAAAAATAACAAGTTTTTTAGTTCTAGCGTTCGTAATGTTTACGAGTTTTGCTTGTACTGGTCCTAAAGCGGATTTAGGTTCTATAGTGACTTTTGACTATACTGGTACTTTTAAGAAGTCTGGTGAAGAATTTGATACGACTAAAGGTAAAAAGCCACTTGAGGTTGTTATCGGTAATAAACAGTTATTAAAAGCGTTTGAAGATAAATTACTAGGTATGCGTAAAGGTTCTAGTAAGTCCTTTGTACTTAAGCCAGAAGAGGCTTATGGTGTTCGTGATCCTAAAAAAGTTGTAGAAATTGAGAGAGATAAAAGATTTACTGGCGTAGAGCTTAAAAATGATTCTACTATCTATGCGGTAAATAAAGATGCTAAAGGTAATAATGTTTCTACTCCATTAAAAATAGTTAGTTTTACTGATTCTAAAGTGACTATCGATTATAATCACCCACTTGCTGGCGAGGAATTAAAGTTTAAAGTTAAAGTAATCGATGTTAAGCCTTTCGATGATAGAACGAAAGTAATTACTCAAGCAGATCTTGATGCTGCTAAGGCTAAGAA
>JBJTTW010000053.1:0-31359 GCA_046080385.1 bacterium | reverse complement strand
AGTAAGCGGAGCTTGTATTTCCGCTTGCTCGCATACGACACTGGTGTCGCATCCTCGGCATCGCTGGAAATTAAGCGGAGCTTGTATTTCCGCTTGCTCGCATACGACACTGGTGTCGCATCCTCGGCATCGCTGGAAATTACACTGCGGTCATTCGTCCTCCTCAGCCTTGAACTTGTTCGTTTGGCTACACGCCCAATATCAGAATAATACTGTTGCCGAACTCTAAATGTACCGATTTTTTTAAATTTACCAATAAAGTAAAGAGATAGTAGAAAAGCTGTAAAGATGAGCATTTGACTAAAAGCACTAAATGAAAGACTGAAGAAATTTAATATGTAATTATAGTCTGTGTTAGCCGCTAATTTAAACGCACCCCTTTCCCTAAGATAATTTCCAGCTAATTCTGAATTTTTATATAGCCAAATATAATGTGGAAGAGCTATCGCTAGGCTACTAAAAATACTTATTATTATCTGTGGTTTGAGAAAGGCTCTTCTTGCTGCTTTAGAGCATAAGCTTGCTAAAATTAATGCAAATAGTAAAAAAGAAAAATTATATTTTGAGATAAGTCCTAATCCTACAGAAATACCTAGAAATAAAAAATTAAGAATAGAATCTTTTTTTAATGCTTTAATGTAAAAATAAAAAGTCATAGACGACATCGCAAAGACTAATACTGAGTGGGTTAGTTTGAAATTAATGGTGTAGGCATAAGCTGGAATTAAAGCTAGTACGAGGAGGCTTAAGGTCAGAGATTTTTTACTTGTGAAAAACTGTCTAATAGAGAGGTATAGGAAGATTATAAATATATAAAGGCAAATATATCTTACGCTAATTAAGGCGTAGATTGAATCGTTTGTTACGATACTGAGGCATTTTGTGATCCAACTGTAGAGAGGAGGCTGTTGAGTATCTCCTAGATTGAAATTTCTGGAATTAATGTACTGCTCAGCTTCGTCCCAGTCAAGGAAAGGACTAGCTGTGATTCTTAAAATAAAGTAGCTAAGCACATATGCCGCAAATAAGAAAAAATGTGGATTGATTTTTTTATATCGCAGCATGATTTTCTAAAATTAGGCACTGATGCCTAATTTCTCTAAAGACTGCTTTAGGCTTTTTATACTTTCTTCTTGATAAATAACTTGAGGATCTATAATCTTGGTTCCTAATGCTGCCTCTATATCGTTTTGGTTACTGAGCTGTAAATTAGCTTCTGCTTTAGTAAAGCCACCTTCAACTATATTTGATTTAAATATACCTGCAGCACTTACAGGTAAAAAATCTTCATAGGTCATGGGAGTAATTTTAATAATTTCTTCTTGGATTAATTTTTGAAGATTAAACTCTTTGAAATCTTTTTTAGTAGCTGTTTTTTGATTTGAAAAATTTTCATTTACAGAGAAATTAAAATGTACTAAATTTTCATCGAAAAGTTCATTTATTGTATCTGGAAATTTTGAAAAACTTTTTTCTAGTATTTCTTGGTAGTTTTTATCATCCTGCTTAGCTTGTGACAGGGTTTCATTTAAAAGTTCGTCATATAATTCCATACCAGCTTTAGTAAGAGCAGCTCCTCTGGTTTCTATTTCCCCAAACCTAGCTCTATGAGTTCCCTGTACGCCTTTGCCATCTTGATGTGGAAATAAAATTTCTTCACTCAATGCTCTAAATGAAGTTTGTCTGAGTAATATAGGTATTTTTCTTCGAGGAGGTCCTTGAATAGTTGGTGTCATTTGAATATTTTTTTCTTGCATTCTTGCGTAAAGCAGGTCTATATCAAGGACCCGTGGCGTAAGATGATTAATATGGGGACCTTTAAAACTTACTATATCTGCGATGAGTGAGTTAATGCAGAGTAATTCTTTATAAAAATCCTTTTCTACTGTGGCTTGGTTGTGCCATCTAAATGTCTTAAGTGCTTCAACTATAAAGTCTTTAGCCTCTGCTTCAGAAAGCCCACCTTTTTGTTCATGAATATCAATTAAATTTAAACACTTACTAGTGAAAATCTGTCGTTTACTTAAAATCTCTTCAACCTTATTTCTGATATCCTCCGGAAGAAGCTCTAGTCGAAGTAGTGAGGTGAAAACCCTAAACGGAGATTTATTTAAATCTTCTCTCAAAACAGGTCTAAACACTGTTGAATGAACTGGAAGATCTGCGATGCTTAAATCATAGTAACCTACAGCCTGCATTCCCATGACAGCAAATAAGCGCCTCATGTTATAGAGCTCATCTTTACTGCCTAATCTTATAGCACCATGCTTTTCTCCTTCTATTCTAGATAAATCAAGGATTTCATCTGCAATAAAATCTTTACTGTTTAAAGTTTCTTCATTTACTTCTGTTACGGTCTCTAGGAGATTTTGGTATAGAGGTACTTCCTTTCTATACATCTCAGACATTGCACTTGTGAATAATATCCTTATGCTATTTGGATCATAAAATTCTTGAACTGCACTCATACAAAATTATCTGTTTATAAAATTATTCCTCCCACTCACTTGCTGGAATGAAATGAGCGTGCTGCCATAATTCTTCAAGATTATAGTAAAGTCTTGCTTCACTTTGAATAATGTTTACAATGACGTTTCCGTAGTCAAGTAGATACCATTTGTCACCATATTTACCTTCTTTAAGATTTGGTTCTAAACCTGTTTCTGTTAGGGATTCTTCTACGTGCCTTGCCATGGCTTTGAGTTGTGAGGAGCTTTCGCCAGAGCTGATAATTATATAATCGGCTAAATCAGATATTTGACTGATATCAAGCAGCTCGGTATCGCTACCTTTCTTATCTTCGCAGAGCTTAGCTATATGAAGAGCTAATTCTTTACTATTTAATGTCCTAGTTGATTTCAAGTTAATATGTACAAGTCCTTAATTGTGTTTAATGTCTCAAAGAATTTTATTTTAACAATAAGACCAATAGTATTAGGGTCTTTTTTTATTTTCACCACTTTACCGATTGGAAAATTAGTCGGAAATGGGCAACTAGTCTCATCTAAACACAAGCCTGTACTAACTATTCTATCGCCTACTTGAACTGATGAATCGATTCTAATAAAATCAAGCAGTGCATAATCAGGATAGGAACCAGAGAGTACTCCGTATTCTTCTGTTCTTTCAATTTTGGCACCCATCTGAAAACTTTTATCGAAAATTAATTTAACGATTGCGGTGTGATCAAAGACTTGATTAACTTGACCAACAATACCATTCAAAGAAAATACACCACTACCAACTTCAACACCATCTTTTTTTCCTTTATTGATAAGGATTTGTTTGTGCCAACTTTCAGGACTTCTACCTATAACTTGACTGCGTATGGTTGGGAAAGGTATTTCTAGTTGTTTTCTTTTATTAAGGCTCTCTAGTTTTAGTTTTTTAAATCCTGCACGAAGCTTGATGTTTTCTAACTTGGTTTTATCAAGTTTCTTATTTAATTCCTTAATAGTGCGAAGTGAATCTATATAATCTTTCACTTCTCCTTGGCTTTCATTAACTCCTGAACCTAAGTCATAGATTAGTTTTCCTGTAAAGAGATAGCTGTAGGAAATAAGGTTAGCTATGGGTTTAATAAAAAACCAAGCTAAAAATATTACGAGCAGTAAAGATAGAAAAATAGACTTTAGATCTTTTAAATTCATTCTTTCTTTAGACGCTTATACTAGATGTGCGTGGTTAGTAGTAGTTAGTTCTAAAACACGTTTTAGAACTTTATCGGTTAAGATTCTACCTGCTCCTAAAACTACACAGGAAAGAGGATCATCTGCGATATGTACAGGGACTTCAGTCTCATGTGCAATCATTTCATCTAAGCCTTTAAGAAGGGCACCACCACCAGCGATAACTATACCTCTATCATAAATGTCGGCAGCTAATTCTGGAGGAATTCTTTCTAAAGTTCTTTTTACTGACTCAACTATAGAAGTAAGTGGTTCTACCATAGCTTCTCTAATTTCAGCTCTGTTTACTATAACGGTTCTAGGTAAACCATTTAAAAGATTAAGACCTCTGACTTCCATTTGATCTTCATCACTATCGTCTGAAATTTTAAAAGCAGACCCTAGTTTAATCTTGATGTTTTCTGCAGTTGTTTCACCGATTGATAAATTATATACCTTTTTCATGTAGACGATAATCGAGGTATTTAGCTCATCACCAGCTATACGGATACTTTCAGAAATAACTACTCCTGAAAGACTGATTACAGCTACTTCAGTAGTACCACCACCGATATCAACTATCATGCTACCGATAGGCTCAGCAACAGCCAGTCCTGCTCCAATTGCTGCGGCCATAGGTTCATCAAGTAAGTAGACTGTACCCGCGCCAGCGTTTTCTGCGGCCTCTCTCACTGCTCTTCTTTCCACCTCTGTAATGCCGCTAGGGACACCGATTGCGATTCTTGGCTTGGAGATAGGTTTGAAAATACCCTTACTGGTATTAGCTTTTTCTAGGAAATATCTGAGCATGATTTCAGCATAACCAAAATCCGCTATAACCCCGTCTCTGAGCGGTCTTACTGCTACTATGTGGCTTGGAGTTTTACCTATCATCGCCTTAGCTTCTTCACCTACAGCGAGAACTTCTGACGTTAGACTATTTACTGCAACTACACTTGGCTCCCTGAGAATGATTCCCTCTTCAGAGCAGACTAAAGTATTAGCAGTACCAAGATCAATACCAATATTCTTCGAAAATTTACTAAATAAACCCATATACTTGATTTTAATAGATACTCTGGGAAAACGTGGTAAAAAATTAGTAATTAGAGGACATTAATGGGCATGAGTTTTAAAGAGGATTTGAGTAATACTAGTTTTATCGCTACAGCTGAGCTAAATCCTCATAAAAGTTTTGAATGTGAAAAAATTCTAGAAAATGCAAGTAAATTAAAAGGACTAGTCTCTGCCATTAATATAACTGATAATTCTGGAGCTAGTGTGAAAGTCTCATCTATGACTATAAGTCATTTAATTAAAAGAGAGTTTAATATTGAACCTATTTGGCAAATTACTTGTCGCGATAGAAATAGATTAGCTGTTCAGTCAGATTTGCTCTCTGCCAAGGTTTTTGGTCTTAGTAACATACTGCCCCTGCGTGGCGATGAATTAAAACAAGGTGATTATCCTGATGCTAAGGCTAGTTTTGATTTAAATACGGAGGAGCTCATTCACGTTATAAAGCAGCTTGAAAAAGGCCGTGATTTAGCCATGAAGGAATTAAAACCACATTTAGGTGATTTCTCTTTTTGTGTGGGTTCTGCTGCTCATCCAGGAGTCCCAGATTTAGTAGGGCAGCGTGAAACTATGCTGCGTAGACTGGATTTAGGTGTTGAGTTTTTTCAGACTCAAATCTGCTTCGACTTATCTCAGTTAGAGGTCTTCAAAAATACTATAGGTGAAAAACTAGCTTCTAAGACCTTACTTGGTATAACTCCGATAAAGAGCCTTAAGCAGGCAGAGTTTATGCATAAGAATATCTGGGGAGTAGCTGTGCCTGATTATGTTTTTACTGAATTAACAGCTGTGACTAATCTTGATCCAGATTCTACTGAATCTCTTGAAGCTCAGCGCGAGATAGGTTTAAAGTTCTCACAACAGATCTGCAAGAGAGTTCAAGAGCTAGGATTTAAAGGTATTCACCTCATGGCCATAGGTCAAGAAGCTAATCTTGCTAATATTCTCGAACGTATTATGCCTAATTTTGAAGCAATCCGCTGAAAAATGCTATTTTTAGCATTTTTCGACCCCTTCCATCACTTCCTTAACAAGCTGCTAATAGGCTTAAGCCTACAGTATGTAATGTATTTAAAGTGATGATACTAAGAACACTTAGAGCTACAAATAATATGGAAGATATGGCAAGTACCACATTCTGAGATTTACTACCAACAGTAATACCCCAAGTGATGCAGAAGCTCCAGATTCCGTTACAGAAATGATAGATAGTAGATATTAAACCAATAACATAAAACCAATAAACGCTAAAAGGATTTAAAACAGGGATACTTGGTAGAAATTCTATGTATTGATAGCCAGCAAGACTCTCAGCGATATAGTTGTAGTCTAAGTTATGAACTGTTTTAAACTGAAGAATGTGGAAAGTTATATAAACTAAGGCTATAACTCCAGTTAATCTCTGGAAAATATAACGCCAGTTTTCTGAATAACTGTACTGGAGCTGGTTGGGTTTAGCTGTGGTGTAGATGATTATCCCGTAAGTAGCGTGAAATATAATTGGGAGGAAGATCGCAAGCCATTCTATTAATTCAACGAATGGTAATGATCTTAGAAAGTTTATGATCAGATTATAGTTATCTGCACTAAAGATAGAAACACTGTTAGCGAAAAGATGAAAAATCATGAAAATTCCGATAGGGAAAATTCCACTTAGAGAGTGCATTCTTCTTAAAAAATAATTGCTTTGAAGATTTTTAAACATACAATCGATATTTTACACTAAAAAGCTAACTTGAAAATTTTTGTACTGCAGTGAATTTTAATTTGATCTGATGGAGATATCCATGATACCCATAGCCGAGAGTTCACTAAAAACGTAAAAAGCATCATCTTTGTTGAAATAATAATCGCCTATTTGAATTGTGTAATAATCTGAGACTTTAATTATTTTGCTATCTTGTTCTGTAATTTTTTTAATTCTATTTAACTGTAGCTCAGCAGCTTCTAGTGAATTATAGCTACCAGAGCAGATCATTAAGCCTTTGCTCAAATAATAAGCATTATTGTCATTAGGTACTGTTTTGCTGGAAAGATTATTGAGTTGAGCTTTGGAATTGTTCTGTGTATTGCGTTTATTGAAGACACTCCCTTCTATTTTAAAAAGTAGAAATACTATCAAGAGAGCAGACATTATTAATAGAATTTTTATATTAAAGCTATTATAGAAATTCTCTTTAAGTTCAGTATCTTTGCTGATTTTTAGACTACTAGATTCAGATAAAGTTTTTTTAAAAAAATTACTTTGAGGGTTTTGTTTATTTTTTTTTGGTTTTGGTATAGTAAAGGCTTTGAAATCAGCAGGGTGAGGGTTTTGAGAGAATTCTTTTGTGGGAGTTGCTTTATTTTTATAATCTTGCAATTTATTCTCAAACTGAGTCCTAGAGAGCTTAGAACTAGCATCTTCTATTCTTCCCTGGGGGCTTTTAAGGCTATTATTAAGGGTATCTGCTCTTTCCCTTAATTTTTTGATGTCATCCAGTAAACCCATTAATCTTTATTTGAAACTTTTACTTATCTTGGTACTATTTATCTAATATGAATAGATTAGCAAAGTTTGTTTTATTTGTTATTTTTCTGATACCAGTTCTTTATTTTGCTGATTCAAAATCAAATCTTGCTTATGCAATAGATGCCACAAATGGGGTTAATTTAAACTTAGCCTGTGATGGTCCATATCTTAAGATTAAGGACATAGTGGCTAATCCAAAAGCTTATAAGGGTAAAAAAGTAAAGTTTCTGGGTGATTTTTATTCCTTCTCCTCTTTGCCCCTAGATTACCCTCCAGCGATGCGAGAAGCTAAAAATTATATTGGCATAGTACTTGCAAGACCAGATCATAAGCAGATCCCTCTTGTTGAACTGAAGTTAGCTCTTAAACTGGATATTTTTAAAAATGCAGAGGAACGTTTACACTTAGAGCAGGGAGATACTCTTAAGCTTTCTGGCAGAGTGTTCGAGGTCGCTTTAGGTGAGCCTTGGTTAGATATAACTTCTATTGAAGTGGTAAAAAAAATAGCTAAAAAGGAGAGCTAAAGCATGTACTCCTCAGATACAGAAGATAAACGCAAAGATAGGTTTTCTAGGCTTGAAACTTTTGTAGAGGTGGATTCTTTTCTTTTTTTTGATGAATTTTCTACTGTAATTTATGAACATTCGAAAAATTATTTAGATGGGATAAATTTACAGAATTTTATGGAGTATCAAGAGGGCTTTAAGGTCTCTTTAAATTATCAGGATTCTGTAATTAGGCAGGTATTTTTGGTTGAGAAAGGCATAGTTTTTTTATATCAATTCAATTCAATGTCTCTATTAATACTTGCAGGGTATCGTGAAAGTGCTGATATCTTTGACTTACAGATTAAACTTGATACTATTGTAAATGATCTTAAAATTTAGGGCGTATAGCCAAATGAACAAGTTCAAGGCTGAGGAGGACGAATGACCGCAATGTACTGGTTGTACATGAGGATCATGAGGACGACGAAAACGCAGAAATTGGAATTTCGCTACACGCCTATCTAGGTTTAAAGAGGGAATAATATTAAGTAAAGGGATAATTCAAAAATGTCTAAGTATGTGAAATTTCTTTTAGTTTTTAGTTTAAGTATTTTATTTTCAGCAGTTTCTGCTGAAAATTTTAAGGGTTCAGTAAGCTTTGTCGCACCTGGAACTCCAGTCCAAGCTGTTTTAACGGAGACTCTTAGTTCTGAATTTACACGAGCTGGTGAAATTATCACTCTTCAATTATCCGCACCAGTGTACTCTGGTTCAGCAATGGTAGTACCTGCTGGTTCAGCAGTAGAAGCTGAGGCTGTTAGCGTAAATCCAGCTGGTAGAGCTGGTGAGCCAGGTAAGATAGATTTTAGACTGAAAACTTTAATTACTCCTAATGGAGCCAGAATACCTATTTCAGCTAGTATAGATCAGAATCGTTTTAGCTTAGTTGCAGAAGATCATGCTCGTGCTAAGCATTTTGCTAAAACTACTGTGGCTGGAGCTGCTGGTGGAGCTTTAAGTGGCTTGATTGGTGGCGCGATTAGCGGCGGTAAAATCGGTAAAGGTGCTGCACTCGGAACTGCTATTGGTAGTGGCGTAGGTTTAGTTGGTGGAGCTATACAGAAAGGTAAGGAATTAGTTCTGCCTAAAGGTACTCAGATTCCTTTCGTGTTAGATCAGGTTTTAAGAATAGCTAGTCCAGCTCCTCAGTATGCTGATCCTAGTCAGACTTACCCTGCTGGGGCTTTTCAAGATCCAGGTGTGATTTATCAGCAGCAGAATCAGAATCCTTATTACTAAATCAGTTCCACTTGCCTGATTCCAGGTCGGTTTTATAAGTGCCATCTATTTTAACCATTGCAAAGCCTGTGTTCATGGGCATTGTTTTACTGTAAGGTACTTTGATAATGTTTGCCTTTCTGCTTATGTTTTGAATTATGCGATTTTGGGATTGCTCTATTATTTTTTTAACTATTTTCTCCATTGCTGGCATTTCTGCAATATTTTTGTGAAAGATAATAAAAGCATGATTGTCTTCTGTTAATTGGTTTGTATTAATTGATTTGGGTATTTCAGATTCAATTATTTTACTGCTCGTGAATTCATTTTCTTTGGGTATGCCAAAATGTGTCATTAAGATATATTTATTACCATTGTTCTTTAGGCATTTGCCACTGTTACTTATAAAAGCAAATGAAAAACAGGCCATGAGTCCAATGGTTTCAGTTGCAATGTAAGGATCATTTGCGTGTACGATACCATAGGTCTGAAGTCCAATTGGATAGTGATCTTTATCTAGTTTGTGTGTAGATTGAGATAATATTTTTAATTGTAAAGGTTCTTTATAAGCATTGATAACTTTTGAACCTGATTTGTGGCTATCTATAGGATTAATGCTCATAATTTCAATTTGCCCTGATAATTAGTTAAGTAAGCAAATAGAGGGATTTATTCACTTCTTTTTTCCTGCTATTATTTACATCTGATGGTATCTGTATTTCTAGAAGATGGTAGCTCAAAAACTGTTGAGGATGGGGCAAGCGGCCTTGATTTAGCTAAAGCGATATCGACCTCTCTTGCTAAAAAAGCTATAGCTCTTGAAATTAATGGTGTAGTTAAAGATTTAGGTACGCCTATTCAAGATGGCGATAAAGTTAAAATTATTAAAGTCGGTGATAATCGTAGTTACGATGTCTTAAGGCATACTACTAGCCACGTACTTGCAGCGGTAGTGCAGAAAATGTTTCCATCTGCGAAAGTCGGTGTAGGACCGGCTACTGAGCGGGGGTTCTTTTATGATTTTAAAATTTTGGATCATAAGATCACCGATGAAGATCTTCTTAAAATAGAAAAAGAGATGAAACGCTTTGCTGAAGGGGCTCATACTATCGAGAGAGCTTTAGTGGAAGATGTTGACGTAAAGTTAGCTGAATATAAAGCGAATGGCGAGATTTTTAAAGCTGAGCTGCTCGAAGAACATAGAAATAATGTGCCAACTGAATATTATTTCGTAGACAATAATGCTAAAAAACTTTGGTCAGACCTCTGTGCTGGCCCGCATTTGCCGAATACTAAATTTATTAAACATCTTAAGCTAACTAATGTTTCTGGGGCGTATTGGCGTGGTGATACTGCTAATGATCAGTTACAGAGAGTTTATGGTACTGTATGGTGGGATGAAGAAGAGTTTCAAAACTACTTAAAACAGCAAGAAGAGAGCGAAGCTAGAGATCATAGGAAACTAGCTAAGCAGCATGATTATTTTTCTACGCATGAGATGGCTGGTGCGGGTCTGATTTTCTGGCATAGAAAATTAGCGACAGTCAGAGCTGAATTACAAAAATTCTGGGAAAGAGAGCATATGAAGGCGGCTTATGAGTTTGTTGTTACGCCACATATCGCTAAGTCAGAGCTTTGGGATATATCTGGTCATAATTCTTTTTACAAGGATAGTATGTATTCTTTAAAAGTGGATGATGAAGAGTATGTTCTCAAACCCATGAACTGCCCTTTCCATGTGCTGATTTTTAAAAATAGCAAGCATAGTTATCGTGAGTTACCTATTCGTATGGCTGAAATGGGTACCGTCTATAGAAATGAATCTAGTGGAGCGGTTCATGGGCTTGCACGTGTGCGAGGCTTTACTCAGGATGATGCTCATATATTCTGTACTAAAGAGCAGTTTAAATCTGAAATTCAAGGCGTATTTAAATTAATTAATAAAATATATTCGGTTCTAGGACTTGAATTTAAAGTAGAGGTTTCTACTAAGCCTGAAAAAGCTATCGGTGGCGATGATTTATGGGATTTTGCTGAAAAGGGTCTTATGGAATCTCTAAACGAGTTGGGGATTGAGTTTGAGATTAATCCAGCGGATGGCGCTTTTTATGGTCCTAAGATAGACTTTAAATTAAAAGATGCCCTTGGCAGAATTTGGCAGGGAGCGACTATTCAGTTAGATTTTAATTTACCTGAAAGATTCGATTTGCATTATATTGGCAGTGATAGTAATCCAGAGAGACCTGTAATGATTCATAGAGCGATATTTGGCTCTATGGAGAGAATAACCATGGTTCTAATAGAGCATTTCGCTGGTGCTTTCCCTCTGTGGTTAGCTCCAGATCAGGTTATGATTATCCCTGTAACCGATAAGCATAATGACTATGCTTTGAGTATCAGAGATTATTTAATCGATAATGATATTAGAGCGAAGGCTGATTTAAGCTCTGAGCGTATGAATTATAAGATTCGTACTGCACAGGAAGAGCAGATACCTTATATGCTGATAGTCGGCGATAAAGAGATGGAAACTGGCTCTGTGAATGTAAGATATCGTAGGTCGCAGGATCAGGTTTCTATGACCCAGGATGAGTTTTTAGCGAAGCTTAAGATTGAAATTAGTTCGAAGGTCTTACAAAATGTGCAAACAGAAGTTACTTTATAACTCATAATGGTGGAGTCACTGCTCATTTGGGTACTCTTTAATCGTTAATCTATGGGGAGAAATAATAGCAGGGAAAGAATCTGGGACTGGGTTTATTATGGCCGAGCTAGATTTAGCATTAGTAGAGGATGCTAGAAATAAAATTCCATCATTAAAATATCGTAGGGATTATTTTATAAGTAACACCCACATAAAGATTTCCTGATCAATAAAATTACCTTATACTCAAAAACCTAATGTCTAATTATTTACTTGAGCTTAAGCTAGATTTAAAATTAATCTGTCACAGGTTTTTAAATCTTTTCAGCTCTTGTATCTGCCACAGATGCAAGCAAAAATTTATAGATAAGACTCAGGATGTAATCTGTGAGAACTGTTTAAAAAACTCACTACTTACCGAACATACTGGACTTAAAATTAGTGATAATGGCATAAAAATTTACTTTTCCAGTCTATATCAAGAATCACTTATCCAAGAAGTCTTGTGGGAAAATGCTTTAGATATAGAAGAGCAGCTAAAATTCAATCGAGAACAAATGCTAGATTTTAAATATAAAAAACCAGAGCTTTGTTTTCTTTTCAGTAAATATCTAGAAAGCTTTTACAGAAATGTTTTCATGGCTAGTAAAAATGAAAAAGAGGACGACAAAAATGCAAAATTTGGAGTTCAGCAAGAGTGGCAAACATGCTCCCTAATTATCTGCTGCGTACCTTGCTTTCCAGGTAGAAAATATAATCAAGCTTTTCTATTAGCGAAATACTTTTATAAGTTTTTAAAAACTGCTACCCCGCTGCGTTTCAAAAAAAATATAAAATTCATTCCAGAACTTTTTTATCGTATAAAAAACACAAAAAAATTACATGATAAATCAGCCTTAGAAAGGAAGCATGAATTAGAAGATGCTTTTATGATTAACGAAAACGCAGAAATTGGAGTTCGCGAGCAGTGCAATAAAGTATTAATTATAGATGACATAGTAACTACAGGAACTACCATCAATGAGCTCGGAAAAATCCTTATAAACAAAGGAGTTCAAGCAAAAAATATTATCGGACTTACAGCTTTAGGGCGTAATTATCATTAAAGACAATAATAGAGGCCACTACACAAGGTGCAGCTTCAGGACTTGATAAGACAAGTACAGCAGAGGAAAAAGAAAATAAAACTACATTTGGAAATCAACAGTCATCTCAAACTGATTTTCAGCAAGCAAGCTAGCTGAAAGCTTCCAACCATGAACCTCTACAATCTTCTGCACTATAGCGAGTCCTAAACCACTGCCTTTAATACCATTAGAGTTTTGGCTGCGATAAAACTTATTAAAGAGCTTAGTTAAATCAGCTTCCTTAAGAGCATTAGTGGTATTAATAATTCTTAAAGCCTTATTATCTAAACTTACAATGATAGAACCTTTTTCTACATTGTATTTCACCGCATTGTCCAGTAAATTAGCGATTAAATGGGAGGCTAAATCCTTATCACAGAAAAGGTTTACAGATTCATCACAATTAAAATCTAAGTTAAGAGCATTAAGCTCAGCTTTCTCTTTTATATTCTCAAGTTCATTTAAAGTAATTTCTTTCAAATTTACATTTGCGAAAAAAACCGTTCCCTCAACAGTATCAATAGAACTTAATTTAAGTAAATTCTGCACCATATCACCTAAGCGATCCACTTCATCATTAATACTATTCAAGAACTTACTACACATAAGGACATCATCCTTAGCACCACGCAAAAGCGTCTCGGTCAAAGTTTTTATATTCTGTATAGGTCTTTTAAGTTCGTGTGTCGTCTCACTTAAATCATGCTCAAACTCTTTTACCATCTCTAAAAGCACACGCTTATGAGAAAGCTGAGTGAAATGAGTAGTATAAAAATCACCAGCGAGCCTTACTGTATATCTTTTATAGCCAGATTCAGATGCTTTAAATTTATCTAAAAGCTGCTCAAGCTGCTTTATAGAGGGATTAGAGTCAGCCAAATAAGTTAATGAAGAGTTATTTAAACGCTCAAAATTCAAAAGCTTTCTAGCCGCAGGGTTAGCGAACTCTAGCTCAATAGAATCTGAGCTCTGAGCGGTTTCAAAAACCATATAAGCAAAGCGTGAGTTTTCAATTAATTCATCAGAGATAATTAGCATTTAATAAGATTTTCTAAATCAGCAAGGAGAACTCTCTAATTATAGACCATGATCGCAAGAACTCAATATTGAGCATGTAGCGAAACTCCATTTTCTGCATTTTCGCTCGCCTCAGCCTTAAGCTTATACGCTTAGGAGTAATCCATAATGGCACTGTTGCCGAACTCCAATTTCTGCGTTTTCGTCGTCCTCATGATCCTCATGTACCCGCAGTACACTGCGGTCATTCGTCCTCCTCAGCCTTGAACTTGTTCGTTTGCAAGCAGTGTCATAATTTAGTGAAATAAAGATATGGTGGGCCTTCCGTGACTTGAACACGGGACCTCACGCTTATCAAGCGTGCGCTCTAACCAACTGAGCTAAAGGCCCGTCCAGAAAAACTATAGTATCATAGGCTGCTAAAATATAACCAGTAGAAAAACCTATGAAAAAGCTTAAGAAAAGAGCAATTATTTTTATTATTGACGCACTAGGCATTGGTTCAATGCCAGATTTTAAAGAATTTGATGAAGAAAAAGAATCGAATACCTTTACTAGTACGGTTTTACACTGTTTAAAATCTAAAAGAGGAATTAATATTCCAACTTTAAGAAAACTCGGCTTAGGAAATATTAGCCCCCTAGAAGGCTTCAGCCCAGAAACCCAGCCGATAGCTAGTTTCGGAAAAATGGCAGAGCTAAATAAAGCTAAAGACACCATAACTGGTCACTGGGAAATGGCCGGCATCAAGACAACTAACGCCTTCCCTTACTATCCAAAAGGCTTTCCATCTAAAATTATTGAAAAATTAAAAACTGCCTTTAGTGTGACTGGCATACTCTGTAATTTACCTTATAGCGGCACTGAACTTTTAAAAGATTATGGCGAAGAGCATATTAGAACTGGCTACCCTATAATCTACACCAGTGCAGATTCAGTCTTGCAGATAGCCGCGCACAGCTCTGTAGTTCCTTTGGACACTCTCTATCAGTGGTGCAAAGCAGCAAGAGAAATAATGCGTGGCGAACATGAGGTGGCTAGGATCATCGCTAGACCATTTACTGATAATCCAGATAAAAATAGTGAGCTTAAATTCATTAGACAGAATGATAAAAGGCATGATTACGCTGTATTACCTCACGGTAAAAGCATTTTAGAGACACTCGGTGAAAAGAATGTTCCAGTAATTGGTTTCGGTAAAATCCAAGATATATTTACTGGTGTGGGAGTGCCTTTTAATATTCATACTAAAAATAATATAGATGGTTTAGAAAAGCTGACTGATATTCTTAAAGGAAATTACACGAAGCATGAGTCTGAGTTAATAGACTCAAGTTTCTTTTCTGGAGAGGGAGTAAAGAACATAGATCAAATCCTAAATAGCGAAAAAGAATTACTCTTTATAAATTTAGTCGAAACTGATGCTAATTATGGTCATAGACGAGATCCAGACGGCTTTGCTCAAGCTTTAGAAGATATAGATATCAGACTCACTAAAATCTTAGAACTACTTACAGAAGATGATCTTTTATTAATTTCGGCAGATCATGGCTGTGACCCGACAGCAGCGGGTACTGATCACACTCGTGAATACGTACCTATTTTACTTTACGCTAAAGGTCTAACTCCTAGAGATTTAGGTACTAGAAATAGTTTCGCTGATATTGGGGCTAGTGTTTTAAAATGGTTTGCTTTGGAGGATTCTAAATTAGCAATACAGGGAGAATCTTGTGTTTAAAGGATATCCAGAAAATATTTCACACACCAACTATCAAAGAAGAAAATAGATAAGCAGAGTTCTTCCTGCTATGATCATAGAATATGTCTTTATCAGAAAATGGAAAAGAAATTACTATTAGTGAGCAGCTTAAAAGCTATAAAAGAAGCGCAACACCGCATAAATTAGCCTTAGATAATGACTTTGTGATCGAGATGATATTAAATAATATGAAAATAGAGGGTCAAGAAATCTCTAAGGATATTTTTATTGAATTTTTAAAAGAGCATGAATCAAACACCAGCAAGTAATGAAACTAAGTTAGGGATTCTAAATCATGAAGAACTTAATCTCAATGAAGCTCTTGCCCTAAAAAAAACTTGGGAGCTTTTAAACCAAAGCTACGACTCAGCTTTAGATCAGCTACTCCTGCAACAAGCTCATAAACATGGTTTTGATTTTTTATACCCTTGGGCTGGTAAATATAGACTAAGCTCTCCCATGCTTGGTGAGCTAGTTCTAGCAGAAGCATATCAAGTACCTTCATTAATGAAATTATTATTTGATGATTTGAATTTTCGTCTGTCAAAACTAAACCATAATGATATTAAAGAAGTAATTAAATTAATATCTTGGTTTGAACACCGCTTCATCTGTATTCATCCTTTTGCTAACACCAATGGCAGGATGGGGCGTTTGCTCAGTAATTTAATATTAGTTAAACTAGGCTATCCTCCACTAAAATACACAAACAGATCTGAAAATCGAGATAAGTATATCGCCGCTATGCGAGCCGCGGATAGAAAAAACTTCTTAGCTCTTGAATCGCTTATCGCAAGCGAACTTGAGGAAGTCATAAAAGAATAGATTAGAATTAATTCAGGTAATTATTGATGAACGACTTAATAGATGCACAACTTGAAAAATATCCTGATCAATATTTACTTGCTTATATTGATGTTTTAGGAACAAAAAAGAGAATCTCTGATTATAGCAAAAGCTCCCATGTTGCAAGTACACTGTATGAAATAAAAGAATTTTTTACAGAAGAACAAAAAAAAGATAGCCCTAATAATCAAGAAAATTTAGAAGCCTTCATTTTCTCTGATACCCTAGTTTTTTTTATAAAAGTTCCAGAAATTATTATCAATGTATATTTGCATCATTTCTGCAATGCTATATTACATACACAATCTGCTCTATTTAACATGAAGATATTTTCCCGTGGAGCGATTACCCATGGTGATTTTTTTATTGATATCAAAAAAAATATTTTTTTCGGTCCAGCCTTCAGCCGTGCTTATGAATTAGAGCAAAAATGCTCTAAATATCCTCGAGTCATCTTAGATCCTTCAGTATTTGATAAAAATAATTACTCAGTCAATAGTATCTTGCAAACTCTCCCTCCTGAAGTACAAAAGCACCGCTTAGGACTCTCAAATTTTTGGACCAATCGAATTAAGGTAGATGTTGATAATTTTGCATACATAGATTATTTTACAGATGATGCAAATATAACGACCTCCAAAGAAGAGATATGGAATTTTTATCCATTTATCAATCCAAGCGATGGCATCACGGAACTCAGTCCAATGAAACTCTCTATTCGAGAGAAATATTCTTGGATGATCGATAAATTACAGCAAAGAGAAACACGCCTCCAACTTAAACTCATAAATTCACAACAATCATGAACCTCAACAACAACCCCAATAAAGAAAAAGTCGGCTTAATCGCAGGCTACGGCGAGCTCCCCCACCTAGCAGCCCAAGCCCTTACAGAGAAAGGCTTTAATGTCATATGCTGTGCCCTAACAGATTCAGCTTATAAAATTCTTAAAGATGAATACGAGACTTATAAATACAGTCCTGTAGAGATATTAAAGGCTTTAGACCTTGCTAAAAAACTAGAAGTAAAAAAAATTCTCTTTATCGGGAAAGTACTTAAATTAGACTTTTTTAGAAATTTACATAAATTAGATTTAAAACTTCTCAGTCGTCTAAAGGATTTCAACGATTTCAGTGATGATTCTATTCAGCTAAAATTAGCCAAGTATCTTGAACAAGAGCATGGTTTAGAAATACTTGATCAAACTAAATATTTACGTTCACTATTCCCAGCAGCAGAGGTTTTCACTAAACGCAGTCCTACCGAAGATGAGTGGAAAGAAATTAATTATGGTCTTAAAATAGCTAAAAGCATCGCTGCCGAGGATATAGGTCAGACAGCAGTAGTCTCGAATCGCAGTATCTATGCGATAGAAGCGATAGAAGGCACTGATAAATGCATTCAGCGTGCTAAAAAATTAAAAACTTTCTGGGATAAAAATAAAGATATCTTCGTATGTAAAGTAGCGAAACCTAATCAAGACCAGCGTTTTGACGTTCCGACTATAGGATTAGGTACAGTTAAATCTATTCAAAAAAATGGCTTTATCGCTTTTGAGGCTAATGAAACCTTTTTTGTGAATCAAAAAGAAACTATCGCTTACGCTAACCAAAATAATATAGGTATAGTTTCAGTTAAGTTTTAAACTGCATCTCGGCACTGTTCCCAAACTCCAATTTCTGCGTTTTCGTCGTCAAAAAACATTAACAAGATCACAATTTCTTAATAAATGCTAATATATTAATTGAGAAAGCTTCTCAGTTATGCAATTTAAAGAATTTATTAACCACAATAGTCTTATGCTAAAGAATCTTTTTCGTAAAGAGATCTTAGAATTAGATTTCTCTAAAGCAGTAGAGAGTTTTAATAAACAGAAATTTAATCAGGCTTATAATATACTCCACGAACTCTGGAAAAGCTCCCAGTCATGTAATCGTAAATATTTTTATCAAGCCCTGTTACAGACTTGTGCTGTATTCGAGCTTATTAAACAAAATAAAAAAGATGGTGCTAAAAGAATTTACCGCTCTGCTGTTAAAAAATTACTCCCTTTTAGTAGTTTAACGAAGCCAATTAATATCAAAAGATTAATAGCTGACATGATTGAATATTTTGATCATGTGGACAACGATCTCGATCCTCTGCGTCATGATATCAAAATAGTCTTTAAACCTAAAATTCTTATGACTAAGAATTTATATCAAAAAATCTAGAGTAGCTGTTTTTATTAGTAGAGTCTCGCGAAGCAAATCCATTTTCTGCATTTTTATCATCCTAGGCATTAAAACTGCACCTTATACAGAGGTCTCTAGTGAAAAATAGAATAATGAAACGATTTAAAGTAATATATTAATTATGAGCTATGGAATTAGTCGATTTGGACCTTTACTCTTTGGGTGGTTTACCAATAATCTGTCTACAGTTTTTTTAGCTGATGGCAGAAAAGCGAGTACTTATAGAAGTAATCCTCAAGCTCTTTTAGATTTTTTAAACCAAGCCATAGTAACTCCAGTGAATAATCGAGATATCGCCTCTAGCTTAGCCTCAGCCTAAACTTACTATAAGGGACCAATCGCAAACATAGAACTTCAAAATTGGCTGAACATAATTTTAACTAAATATAAGACAGTGTTATATGAATCAAGTAAGTGTTTTCTCTTTAAGGATCCGCTGAAGAATGCTATTTTTAGCATTTTTCGACCCCGACCGAGGTATAAAACCTAGCTCGGGGAGCGGATCCTTAATCTCTTTACCTGACAGTCCGTGATGAAAAATTTCATTTTTCATCACTTCCTTAATTAACCCAACTTAATTAATAACAGTATTACTTTATTTTTCATTGAGTTATTGTAAGCATTTGCAGCAAAAATATTCTTAGCTAAATCCAAATAAGCAATAACTGAATTAGAATCAAGTTCCAAAACAGTATTATGCAACTCAACAGTATATTTACGGTCTGAAATCTTCTCTAATATTAAGTCTCCACCCTTTAAACTATAAAGTAGCGGAAATGATTTAAGCGGAATATTCTCCTTTAGAATTAGCTTTAAATTATTTTCTAAAGCTTGAAACTCTCTGCTATAAATCTTTTCAAATGGGATACTCGTTAGCTCCGCTGATTTTACAAACTTCTGCAAGATTAACAGCTCTGATTTATCTTGACTATAATTAAGCAGATAAGCTTCAATAATTAGTTCCTGCTTTACGCCCTTAATATCTATCTTTCTGATAAAATTTTCTGCACTTATCATCTGACTTCTATTCGCTGCAATTATAAGATCATTTGAGCTAGGGTTTACGAAGGCATAGGGCTTAGGCAATTTACTGTTCTGGCTAATAAGCATCTGCTTAAAAAGTCTTTGATTAAGAAGCTCTGAGACTTTCTCTGGTCTTGCATAAATTAATTTAATAACCTTAAAATCTAAGGCAGATAAATCTTCTTTAGATACTCTTAAAGTATTCTGGCTAAATGTTTTCTGCAAATTTGCCATATGTAAAATATCATCTATCGCTGAGCTAACATCTATATCTTGAAGATTAATCGAAATCTTGGTTTCAAGATGCTTCGGGAAAACTAAATTAAATCCTCCTATCTTAGAAAGTATGAGCAGTATTTCTGAGACGTTAGTTTCATAGAAAGAAAGATTAACTTTTTTCTTTAATTTAGCGTTAGTACTATCTTCTGGTAGAGCGAAGTTTAGATTAAAAAGCTCACTTTGCTCAGTGAATAAGAGTTTTGAACCTGAAGCAAAAAGCTGCGGCATCAAGAATACCTCAATGAGAATAACTGAAAATATTTTTAATATGTTCGATCTGTTCATCATTCAGAGCTATAAAATCAAAGCTAATATTTACATTTAGCGGATTTAGATTCTCTTTCTTACAATAGTATAGGGCAAGTTTTTTCAGCTTGCTCTGTTTAGTTTTAGATAAAGCATTTAAGCTGTAATCAATAGAATCTTTTCGATATTTAACTTCTATAAAAACCAGATACTCTTCATTAAAGCGTTCTGGGTCTATCGCAATAATATCTAATTCCCCACGATTTGAGTTGTACCAGTTTCTTGCAAGAATTCTATAACCTAATTTTTCAAGGTAATTTATCACTAAAGTTTCCTTCTCAAAGCCAAGCTGTCTTTGGTTTTTAGATTCCTTGTAGAACATATTTCTGAGAGTTAATTTGTTCATTTAAAATATGGTGAAACTTATCTGAGTTTATTCTTTGAATGGATTGGTCCTTTTATAATCTGTGATTTCTTTAGAGAGTTGTAGCTGATAGGCTTATCAAAGTGAAACGCAAAGGAAAAATTTATAATTTTCAGTCCATTTTTTGAATGATTTAAGTACAATTCCAAATCGGCTGCAGAATACACAGTCCTTTTACCAGTTAATTCCATTGCTTTATTTATATCTGTAATTGCGTCGAATCTCTCTGCAACTCCAACAGAAGTGATAGCTTTTATACTTTCTGAGCAGTAAAACAATAGAAGGCTACCTGGTTCAATCTCTCTTGTTGAACAGCTGCAAACATATACTTTGGTAATAGAATTTCCTGGATTATTGTTTTGCTGATCATGAATTTTCTTTTGAAGGAGTTCAGGTAGCTTTAGTTGTGCTTGCCAAGGTTGATTCCTCCATTCTGGAAATAGGCGAGAATGAAATTCTGGGCGAATTGGTATTAGGAAAATCTTTGTTTTTTCTGTAATTAACAATTTAGGCCAATATTTTCTGTGGAAGTCTAGTTCTTCAAAGTTTTTTAAATCTTCTGCATTAGGAGTCAATTTCTTTAATTTAAAAATTTCATCTCTTTCATTACACCCTGCATCTTGGAATCCAAACTTGCTACATAAGAAAACTAGATCTTCGTGTTTTTCAAAAGTTGTTAAATATAGACAATCAAAATTATTATCAAAGCAATATTGAAAGCATTGTTTGAGCATTTGCTCTCCATGTCGCTGTCCTCTTGCTGTTTCTGAGACTTTGAAGGTACAGATTTTTAATATCTTTTTCATATTAAATTTCTTAATCATCTCAGGCTCTTCTTCAAGCTTAAAGACAATTAATGAGCTGATTTTATCACCATTCATTATGACCCAGCATTCTCGACCTTCATGGCAACACTTATTCCACCAGTGATCAAAGTCGGGATAGTCAGCTCTTAGACTATTGAAAATTTCATCTTGAGGATTTAATTGGTAACTTATTTTTTTTTCAACCGTTGGATATATATATTCCGTTGTTTTTGAATATTCACGATCTAAGAAGCTTGTAGCTGATTGGATATTGTAAATTCGTTCATCTAAACCTGCTCGAAGAGCCCTCTTTAATAAGCGTCGATCTTCTGTAATTAAAATATTGACAGCATTTAATGCGAGTGATGCTAATAATTGGCAGTCAGCTAAATCATTATCATTTTTTATTTCACCAAATTTTTCTTCTAATACATCTTTAGACAAGGAAGTCAATTTAATCTGATTGTATTTAGATAATTTACTCTTTGATATTGCTTGACGTTCTTGGTTTGAATCTCTAGCAAATTCTATGTGAGAGATTTCATGAATATAAACTTTCAGATTATTGGTGTTGATATATTCAATAAGTCTTTTGAGATTTTCAGAAATTGTAATATTATCTTCAAGTTGAATAATGATGTTGGTATCAAAGAGAATTTTAAAAGAATGGTTCATTTCTGAATTAGCTTTAGTAGTTCTGGGGTGGCATACATGTATGATTGTGGTGGAGTGAAAGAAAAATCTCTCTGTAAAATATTAAGAGGAATTGCTTCTGAAAGTAAATAAGGGTCCTCTAGTTCTATTGCAAATCCGAGATCTAAGCCTTGAAAGTAGTCCTTAAAAAAAGATTTACTTACACATGCTTGTTTGCCATGTTTTTTCCATAAAATCTCTTTATCCTGTTTTATAACTCTTTTTACTTTGGCATAGCCAACAATTGATTGTGTCGGACTCGATTCATAGATAATTAATATTGAACCGTTACTAATTTTTTCAGAGATTCTTCTGCGTAATTCAATCTTCTTCTTTCCACAAAAAATAAGAGTTGAGAATTTCGGCTTGATGCTAAATATAATTGGTTTTGAGATCACACTTAAATTCTAAAATGGATATAGAATTCCGTAAAAAAGATTCAGTTATTTTACGAAGTAGTTTGTAAGGCCATTTTATTGTTATATTGATAGTAAAAGGTTAAACACTGACTTGAAATTTCGCTTTATTTCGTATGGATTCAAATATTATGAAGCAATTGGAGAAAAGGCTCCAGTTCATGATTTTTTATTTAATTTACGAGATTTAGATAATCCTTTTTGGATCGAAGAACTTAGGCCTCTACATGGTTTAGAAGAAGGGATTATTGAATTTTTTAATAAAAATCCAGATATTCAACAGAGAGTTTCTAAAATAGAGGATTTAATCAAAGATTTCATAGAAGACGCTCTGAGAAATAGCTCTAGGTCTGACGTCGAGGATATTACCTTTGCTTTTAGGTGTACTGGTGGTAAACACCGTTCCGTCTATTTTGCCCAAAGTATTTTTACTAATATCAAAAATACCTTTAAAGATAGGGAACTTAGTTTAGAAACAGGCAAGAAAATTGATTTTGAAGTGGAGCACATAGATTTACCGCGCTATCAGGGAATTAAGAGTATCTAGGAGAAAATTGGCTAAATTACTACGAAAATTTTATTTCCCTGGTTTTAGAAGGTGGCTTCTTTATACTTGTCTTGGTTTTATTATCATTATATTTGGCTTAGCTTTAATACTGAAAGCTCGCCCCGTTACGATACTATACAATCTCCTCTGGGACATACTTTCATTTATAGCTGATCGTATTCCTCCTACTACTAGCGGCATTATCGCTATTTCACTCGGGGCGGTTTTACTTCTATACGCTCTATTTAGAGCAAATAAGCAAATCTTCTCGCTTATCGCTCCAGATGAGAGTTCCATGTTAGAAGCTTTAGATAGATATCAGATGCAAGGCAGGGGCTTAAAGGTTTTAGCCATTGGTGGTGGAACTGGTCTTTCTAATATGCTGCGTGGTCTTAAAGAACATAGTAGTAATATCACTGCGGTAGTTACAGTCGCCGACGATGGTGGCAGCAGTGGCAAACTAAGAGAGTCAATGAATATAGTTCCCCCAGGTGATATGCGAAGCTGCATAGCTGCCTTAGCTCATGATGAAGAAATTATCACCAAACTTTTTCAGTACCGTTTCGATAATGAAGCAGCAGATTCTCTAAAAAATCACAGCTTTGGAAACCTTTTCCTAACCGCTTTAGTAGAGCTCGGTGGAACTGGAAATATGGCTGACGCAGTGAAACAAGCCTGTAATATTTTAAAAACTCGTGGCATAGTTTTACCAGTAAGTAATATACCTATGTCTCTAGTAGCTAAAATGGCAGATGACTCTATAGTGCGTGGTGAATCTAATATTCCTAAAGCTAATGGCAAAATTAAAAAGATTTTCTGTGAAGAACCGCTCCCCCCAGTCTTACCTCAAGTCATAGAAGCGATTAAACTTGCAGAATTAATCATACTGGGGCCTGGAAGCCTTTATACATCAGTCATACCGAATTTATTAGTACCTGATCTTTTACAGGCGATAGATGAGTCTAAAGCACCTAAGGTTTACATCTGTAATGTAATGACGCAGCCAGGTGAAACGAATAATTATTCCGTCTCAGATCATGTAAAAGCTATTTTAGATCATACAGAGAAAGGTCAAAAAATTATAGATTATGTAGTAGTGAATAATGCTGAGCCAGATAAAAACCAATTGGCTAAATATAAAGCTGATGGTCAGTATCCTGTAGAGGTAGATTTAGCTGAACTAAAAAAATTAGGCGTAAAAGTAATTTCAGCAAACCTTTTAAATAAAGGGAATCTGGTTCGTCATAATCCAAAAAAACTGGCTAAGACTATTATGAAGCATTTGAGTGTAAGCTAGCTTTGTTCAGGCTGCCGAGCAAGAACCTTACCCACTAGTTCCCTTGTTGCAACATAAGCAGATGCTCCGTTGGTTGTTTCGGATGAATTCCCTCCTCTTGAAGGCGGATTAGAATCTGGTGTTACAACCGTTATGGAACCTTGGACTTTGCTTGGATTAACTCCAAAATTATACACAGACGTTATCGGCATTAAGATTTTCTCCTTATTAAATAATTAATTAAATTGTATCACATATATATTCATTTTGTCATAATATTTGATAACAAATTTACCTAATCTATATTAATTTTCCATTTTTTTGATTATTGGTAAGATTGTATTTAATAGTACTCTCCACATTTGCGATTAAAGCCTGCTTGATTTGTTTTTCAGGTAGGTGCTTACCATGAAAGAGCATCTCTGAAATCGAGCTGAGCAGTGCAATGCGCGGGTCTAGATATGGATGCGGATATTTCTTGATAAAAGAGTGATGTCTATCTATGACCTCTTTAGGATTATTGATATTCACTCCTCGCCATTTCAGAGAAGCTCCTTGAGAAGCTTCTTCTAAATTTTCACCAAGCATAGATATTAGCCAATTTCCATCTCTTTTCATAAGATTCTCGGCAAAATTCGTGACCTCTATCTCACGACCATCATCGCGAGCTGCTTTACCAATAAGCTCCTTCTCTTTTCCTGTTCTAGCAAGATGTTCAAGCACTATAAAGCCTTTAGCATGAGCAGTTATTTCTCTATCTAGTGCTTTGGGATTTAGATTTACAAAGCTGTTTAAATCAGTGAGGCTTCTTTCAATAAATTCTCTAGACTCAGGTTTTAACTCTTTATCACTTAAAAGTTTTTTTTCTAGCATCGGCAGTTCTTTTTTTAGATGCTCCATGATTTTTAAAGTTCCAGGATGCTCATGAATAAAATCTACTGGACAATGACTAAGAGCCAGTCCCGCTATTTCAGCTTGCTTTTTAGTTTCATTAAAATTAATTAAAAGCTGAACTGTTACTTTGCCACTCGCTATTTCATGATTAATTTTAGGAATGGTATTAGTATGTATTTGCTCTGCGAGCTTATTTAACTCTGCTTTATCAAAAGCTTTATTTCTAAAGGGGTTTAATTTACTTAAAAAATGTAAAGGTCCTTTCTTAAGAAGCTTAGCTGCACTTTCGGGCGCTAATGTAATTACGAATTGTGAAGTTAACTCACCATTAGTATTTATTTTAGATGGCTCAGTGATAATCATTTGCTTTTGCAGCTCTGGATTCTTTACCCCAAGATTTTTTATCAAAAAATATTGTAAAGGCTGAGGCATTTCAGTAAATTTCAAAGCATCGCCAGAAACAGCTTTATCTCCAGCTTGGTGATTTGGATTTTTAGATAATTCTTGAAGTTCTTTTCGGGAAGTGATTTCTTGTCCTTCGGAGGTTTTCATGGAGGCTTTCGTGGGAGCTTTCGTAGAGCCTGTCTTTGATTGATCTGGACCCGAAACATTATTAGAGGACTCTGTTTCTCTAGGCGGATAATTAGTTGATTCTGTTTCACGTAACTTAGCTGAGCCTATAAAGGGTAATTTTAAAAACATACGCTAGATCCTAAAATATACATATTACCTCTTTGTAATAGAACCCATGATTATCTGTAATTTTAAAGGCTAAGCGCCTGACCTGTCAAGACTCATTATGGTAAGCGGTAGAATGGTCTTATAGCTAAGCTAACAAGTTCAAGGCACTGTTGCCAAACGAACAAGTTCAAGGATGCGAGCCATGTAAATGGCTTATATCTAAGCAAGCAGTGCCATTAATCTCTTGCTAAAATAACTCAAATGAAGAATTTAAATAAAAAAATCGCCATCATCGAAGGAGATGGAATCGGTCCAGAGATTATGTCTGAAGCTAAAAAGCTGATGCAGCTTTTAATTCCAGAGTATGAATTAGTAAGCGTGGATTTAGGTGGTCAAGCTATTGATAAATATAATAATCCCTTCCCGCAAGAGAGCCAAGAAAAACTTAAAGACGTGGCTGCTGTATTGATGTCAGCGATTGGGGCTCCGCAGTATGACAATCTAGCACGCGAACTTAGACCAGAAACTGGTTTGCTTGGTTTAAGAAAATTTTTAGGCACCTTCGCTAATATTAGACCAGCTTTCGTCTATCCAGCTTTAGCAGATTTATCTTCATTAAAGTCTGAAATAGTAAGTGGCGTAGATTTAGTCGTAGTGCGTGAACTCACGGGTGGTATTTATTTTGGTAAACCAGCCATGAACGACGGTACTAGAGCACTTAACACCATGGTCTATGAGAAATATGAAATAGAGAGAATCGCTAAAGTCGCCTTTGAATTTGCGATGAAAAGAGGTAAGAGACTCTGTTCCGTAGATAAATCTAATGTTTTAGATGTATCTCAGCTTTGGCGTGATACCGTAATTGAGGTGTCTAAAGCCTACCCAGAAGTAGAGCTTTCCCACATGTACGTAGATAATGCAGCGATGCAGTTAGTACGTAATCCTAAACAGTTCGACGTCATAGTAACTTCTAATCTTTTCGGGGACATTCTTTCCGATGAGGCTAGCATGCTTACGGGTAGCATTGGTCTTCTACCTAGCGCTTCTTTAGGCGGCGAAATAGGTCTCTATGAGCCAGTACACGGCTCAGCTCCAGATATTATGGGTAAAGGCTTAGCCAACCCAATAGCCATGATTCTTTCCCTTTCCATGATGCTTAGATATAGCTTAGATAAAGAAAAAGAAGCTCAGATTATAGATAAAGCTGTAGAAGAAGTTATCACCGAAGGGCTTTTAACTCCAGATCTTGGTGGTAAGGCTAATACTACGGAGATTGGCTCTGCTATTTATACTAAATGTGAGCAGAGCTTCAGGGGGTGTAGCCCAACTCCAATTTCTGCGTTTAAATAATTTTCTTAATATTTTAAGACTTCTTAAGCAATCCGCTGAAAAATGCTGTTTTTAGCATTTTTCGACCCCGACCGAGGTATAATACCAAAATACCATTTTAATCTGAAAAAGACTTTTATATGTCCCTTGCGCAGTCCTGGTTTCGGACTGCTTGGACTCAAAAGAATTTTCCAGAATGGTATTACCTGACAGTCCGTGATGAAAAATTTCATTTTTCATCACTTTCTTAATAATGGGGTATATTAAGAATATATTATGACCTACAAAATTTTACTTGTAGATGACGAAGTCAATCTTATAGATCCGATGGCATATTCCTTGAAGGAGAACGGCTTTGATGTTTGTACTGCTTATAATGGCACAGAAGCTCTAGGAATGTATGAGAGAGAAGAACCAGATATTATTCTTTTAGACTGGAGCATGCCAGATCTTCCTGGGATAGATGTTCTTAAGAAAATTAGAAACTCTCAGAACTTTACACCAGTGATTATGGTTACAGGTAAAAGTGCTAAAGAAGAAATAGTTGAAGGCTTAGAGAATGGAGCTGATGATTACGTCACTAAACCTTTTAACTGGGATGAGCTTATAGCAAGAATTAATTCTGCTTTAAGAAGAGCTCAACAGACTTCTGCTACAAAGCCGAAGCGTATTCGTTTTGGTGACATCATTATAGATCTTTTAAGTCACAGAGTATGGCTTAAAGATAAAGAGATAAACCTTTCACCAAGAGAGTTTTCGATGCTGAGATTATTTATGGAAAATCCTAAGCGTATTTATTCAAGAGATGATCTTATTGAAAAGGTTTGGGGCTTAGATTTCGAGGGTGATACTAAAACAGTCGATGTCCATATCTGCTGGTTAAGACAGAAGCTTGAACAGGATGCAAATCATCCTAAAATTATTCAGACGGTTAGAGGCTTTGGTTATAAACTAGGAAGTTAAAAGAAAAAGTTCATAAATTTTAATGCATAGCAGCTATTTTCGTTGCTAGGATGATTTTTGTGACTGTAGTTATCACTAGAGCAAAAGAAGATTCACCTGATTTTATAAAAATCCTTGAAGCTAAAGGAATCACTGATTACTTCTTCTTTCCTTGTTTAGCTTTTACAGCTCCAGATGACGGCTATACTGCTTTAGATGCAGCTACTAGGCGTAATCATGAGTTTGATTGGTTAGTATTTTTAAGCCGCAGAGCGGCGGAAAGTTTTTTTAATCGTCTATTAGAAATAGGTGGTCATTTTTTTCACTTAGCACCACATTTAAAAATAGCTGTAATTGGTTCAGCGACCAAAGAGTTTATAGAAAAAGAAATTAATTTCCCCGTAAACTTTTGCCCGAGTGAGTTTAATTCTGAAGTTTTTTCAAGAGAATTTTTACGAGATATAGCTTCGAGTGAAAATGTTTTAGAACCCCTGAATCTTTTAATTCCCCGCACTAGTATAGCTGATGATTTATTAACGCAGGATTTAGAGAGCGCTAGCACCGTAAAAGTGACTCAGGTAGATGCTTACAAGACAATCAAGCCAGGGATCTCTAAAGAGCTTTTAGTTAATTTCCAGAAGCTCTTAGATGCTAAAAATAGCATTTTTCAGCGGATTCTTAATCATGAGGACGACGAAAACGCAGAAAACGGAGTTGTGCAGCGTTCTCTAGGAGCTTGCGAGCAGTCCAGTGCAGGACATAAAATAAAGCTTAGCTTCACTAGCTCTCAATGCGTAAGAAATTTTTTCGAAATTATAGATGGACAGATTAATCTAGCTAGCTATCATGAAATTCTTGAATTTCACTCAATAGGACCAAAGGTGACTAAGACTTTAGAGGGAATTATTGGTGATAAATTTAAACTCTTTCAGACTAAAGAAGCCTCTCTTGAAGCGTTTTTCATCTGAAAGTCCGTAATAAAAATTTTCATTTTCATCAATTCCTCAAAGATTAGTTTTAACAAACTTACCATTTTTAACTTTAAAAACGGCTAAGCGAGATTGCTCGGGGTCGCCCTTTTCATTAAAATTAATTTCACCACAGTAACTCTCTGTTTTACTTTCACTAATGATTTCACCTAAACTTTTACCAATCTCCATTTCATTTTGATTTAATATCTGAACAGAATTCATTAAAATTCGACTAGCATCATAACTATAAATCGAGAATGAACTTATATTAGAGCGAAATAGCTCTTTATAACGCTTTTCAAAAGATTTATAGCTCGGTGATGTTTGATCTAAGTTACAGCCTATAATATAAGCCCCTTCCGCTCTTAAACCTGCTAAATCAATAAACCGCTTACTAAAATTACCATCTGCTCCAAAAAAAGTTATGTCTGATTTATTATCTAAAGCTAAATCTACTAACATCTGAGCGGCATCAGCATATTCACCAATAAAAACTATAATATCTGGGATACTACGTTTTAACTGTAAATGATATCTTGAATCATTAATATTAAAGCTTTGGCTCTCTACTATTACATCCTTGCCTAAATATCTTAAAATAAAATTTTCTATAAGTGCAGCTAGGTGTGAGCCATAGATTGTTCCATTGTGTAAAACTAATATCTTGTCTCTCTTTTGATTTTCTAATTTTGAAATAGCACTAGCTATTTTCTCCGCTTGGTTTTCATCTATATTAATAGTTCTAAAGACTTTACCTTTAGCTTCTTCACTTTCTGTAAGCCAAGGATGAGAAGAGCCTGGACTGATTTGTACAATATTATTCTCCATATAGAGCTTAGAAGTCTCTATTGAAATTAATGAATTCAAGTGTCCGACTACCCCAAAAGCCTTATTCTTAATAAACATATTCGCACAATCAAGTCCCTTACTCACTTCTGCTTTATCATCACAAATCATTAATTCTATATTCTTATGATTTTTTAGTTTATTTTCATTAGCTTCTAGAACTGCGATTTTAGCGCCATTGACTATAGCTCTACCTAATTCAGCATACGGACCTGAGAGGGGAGCAGAGACTCCTAGGATTAAGGGTAAACTTTCATATTTTATTACCTCAATTTCAGCTGCTGAAAGAGGAATAAAGCCCGCTGACTTGATAACTGACACAGCATCTGCTGACCAAAGGTAATTCAATAAGTCCTCTAGTAGACTCCTTTTACTAGATTGGGTTAAAAGTTTATCAGACTCATAAATTGATATTGGTTTGTAAATTGGAAAATTTCCAGAACTAATATTTAATTGAGTTGGGGCGATATGATCTACATGAACAGTATTAACCTGATTTGTAATTGAGGAGAAGCTTATATATGAAATACTGTGTTCATATTGCTGTACTAAATCAATAGCTTCATTATCGTTATTTACTTCAAACTGATTAGTGGAATTTTGGATAGCTGACTTCTTAAAAAAACTTTCAAGAAATAATCGATCCTCATTAGTGTTTTTTTTATTAATAAAAATAATCGCTTGATCTTCTAAGTCTAGTGCTTTCCAACTATTAACGTCCTTAAGGAAAATCTTAGAGAACACATCTAGATCTATGTTTTTCACTGGATTTCGTGGATTTATGATTATAACAATCCCGTCTTTAGCAATCAGATTCTTATGCAAATAAAGCCCCGAACCTTCATCTACAACACTTCCTAGGTAAGCATCAATCATAGTAGTCCTGAGAAGTTTAAGAGCTTTACTTTGTTCTATTTTAATAAAATTTATATTCTGAAATCTTTTATCGCGTCGACTAATTTTTATAATTTCTCTCACAAGAGCAGCTTGCTCTTCTGAATAAGCTAGATTTACTTTTAATGCTTGATTATTAGGAGTAAAACGACTGCAAGCATTAAATAAAAAGCTACTAAACAGTAAAACTATTATAAACACTGGTTTATACAACCTATAAAGGAAATTAAACTTCAAAAACTTAACTCCTTAATAAAGTTCACCAAGCTCATCTAATTCATCTGGGTCTAAACCCACTTCCTCTAATTCTTTTTGCAGCAAAGCTTCTTCATCAAGCTCCACGAAACGCTCTTCCTTGGCAGCTTGAGGAGCTTGTCTCATTTGCTGTGGTGCAGGTCTTGCTACCTGAGCTTGATTAACTGGATGTTTCGGTGAAGCTTGA
>JBJTTW010000052.1:0-3315 GCA_046080385.1 bacterium | reverse complement strand
ATTAGGACACAGAGTTTGATTGTAAGATTATCAGAGTTAGTCGCTAGGCTGAGGACTACATTTTTTAGAAATTCTTTATCTTCTGCATTTTTAAGTTTTGGCATCGCACTTTTAAAAGCCTCACTTGCCTCGTCGAATCTACCCTTGAAGCATAGGTATTGAATTACTCCAGAATTACAGTATTTATCATCATTAATTAATAGCAATGGATTTTGGGAAATTATTGGGTATTGTGTTTCAAAGCTCTTGCAAGCGTCTGCGACAGGAGTATTTTGTGTTGAAGGATCTGGATTGAATAAATCACTGAGTGCTTTTTGGGCATCTGCTATATTTTCCTCGAGTACAGCAGAAGTATAATTATTGACGGAACTAAGTTTTTGACCACTTGCCGCCTCATCCTCTTTCCTAGAGATAATATTATCAGGCCTCCTAGTATCTGATAAACGTGGTTCCGTATACGCTATCTGCTTTACGGACGCATTGCCTAGATCTGGATATATTCTGATGTAATTTGAGCTTAGCCATTGTGGCCTAACTGGATCAATTGGCACGCTGTATATATCAAGTAGTTTATCTTTAGCGAGGTCTAAGCCCGAGAAATCTTTAAATGCTTTTGCAATTTTATTTAAATTATTAGGATTTATAATGCTTGGCTTTTCAAACATTTCTTCTAGTGGTATTACTACTTCATATGTATTGCCTTCAGTATCTTTTTTCTCTTCAAGAATTTCTGGAGACAGTACAGTAGTGATCTCTGGAAACACCTCATCTGGCTTTTGAGTTTTATGCTCCTGGACTTGAGTTGAACGAATAGAAAGATCTAAAATCTGGCGCAGCTCTGGTTCATCTGGAGGATATTTAGCCTCTTTGGAATCATTTTTCCAAGCTGATATGCAAGCCATATGATCTACTATTTGTATAATATCCTCTAGATTTAAGTCTTCTGTAATTTTTTCCTTCGGGCTTTTTCTTGCCTTAGCTAATAAAACTAACATTAGTATATCTGGATCATTTTCTAATTTTTGAATGCTACCTAGACTAAGTTCTTTAGTAATTCTGCGAGTACTTCCCTCTTCAGCAGGAAAAGTAAATTTAATGAGTTTCTTGTCATCTGGTCTTGCATTTAAATATTCGACTAAAGTATCTTGAGCTAGCTTTTTAAGTGCTGGATCTTGGACTAATGTTCTCCATAAAAGTCTGCGATTAGCTTCTATATTGGATTTTATAGTTGCTGAATTTTCAATGTGTAAGATTTTATTATTGGCAATTGAATCATCTCTTTGAGTTGAGATTGTGTCTAGGTAGTCTGTATAGCTAGGGCTTTGGGAAGCAGGGTAGATTTTTGGTGTTGTTTGTGTTTCATCTATTTCAGTTTTGTTCTGTGATGATAAAGTTCCTCCACTCGAGCCAAAGCCTGCGGGCCTTATTCTTTTTGGGGCTTTTTTCAGCGTGCTTTGTTCTCTTGGTGCCGTCTTATCATCTGTACATAAATCTAGATTTATACCTGAAGGTACAGGTATATTTCTTGGTGTATGTTGTGCTCTTGATAAATTTTGCAAAAGACTACGCGGGGTATTTTCTTTCTGTCCTGGAATTGTTGTGCCTGCAACAAGTCGATCTTGGGGTACCTTTTTTTAGGTAATTGTTCTTGCCTAAAAACTAGTTCTTCTGGTGAAAGCTGACTCTGACTAATAGTTATTTGGTCCATTATGCGATACTTGATTAAGATAATAGCGTATTGCGGATGTGATATTATTTAAAAATCAAAATAATATCACTCTGGTGCGAAATGGTGTTTTATATAATTGAGATTATTGAGAATTTACTAAAATAAATCTTCTACATCAAGAGTTTTCTCAGCAGTGATTTCTTTTTCATTTTTATTAATAAGCATTTCAAGCTCAAGTTTGTTTTCAACTGATTTAGTCATATACCCAGTTACCATGGCACTGAAAAGTAAGTGACTGAGAGCATCTTTATTCATAGTAATCGAGACATCAGCAAGCTCGCTTGGGACGTGTCCTACAAGTGAGCTTACGCTAGTTTCAAAAAAAGTCTTAGCAGAGTCTGAGACCTCTTTGGTGAGCACAACAATATCTTCTTTTTCTCTTGAGCTAAAGAATTTATGAAAATCAAGACCACCAGTCTTAATGGATGAAGCGGTATCGTTATTATTCCTAAAGAAAAACATCTAATTTTTATTTTAACATTATTTTATCTACCAAGGTGAGTAGCTAATTGCTTTGGCACACTAAAGACTATTTAAGCAGCTAATACGGCTTTCGCTGAAAAATTAACTATATCAGCAAAATCATTAGCTTTAAGTGATGCACCGCCGACTAAAGCACCATCTATGGCGGTCTGAGCCATCTGTTCTTCTATGGTAGAAGGTTTTACAGAACCACCGTAAAGAACTCGTGTGGAGTTCGCTAAGGCAGCAGGAAAGATATTTTTAATTAGATCTTTAATATTCTGGATGACTCTATTTGCTTCCACTGAATCACAAGTTTTACCAGTACCTATAGCCCAGATCGGCTCATAAGCTATAACTATCTGACCATTTTCTACTTTAGTGAAATCTAAATCACTAAAAGCTGACCTGATCTGCGTTTCTATCCATTTATCAGTTTCATCTTTTTCTCTAGTTTCTAAGGATTCACCACAGCAAAATATTAAAGTGAGACCAGCATCCAGAACCTTTTTGGATTTAGCCTTAATCGTTTCATTGGACTCGTTAAATATTTCTCTACGCTCTGAGTGTCCTACTATAACTACTTTAACACCTATCTCTTTTAGCATCTCGGTGTTAATCTCACCAGTAAAAGCACCGCTCTCATGTTCGCTAACATTTTGGCTAGCGACGCTTACTTTATCTAAGCCATTATTAATAAGCACTTTTACTACAGTTTCTAAGCTAGTAAAAGGAGCTGAAAGGATTATGTCTACTTGGTTCTGGCTAGCTTTAACTTTTTCTGCGAAATCTTTAATGAATTCACTTGACTGCTTTTGAGTCATATTAAGTTTCCAGTTCGCGATGATTAGAGGTTTAGTCATAAGCAAATAAAATAGCACAGAATAAGATATTCTCGCAATTTCGGCATATAGCCGACAGGGCAAAATCATTCTAACTAAGAGAAGAGTAATTTTTCTCTAAAATCGGCAGACCATCCAGCTTTCAGCCTTTTATTAACCAAACTGCATTTGGAGGATTCTAGTTTGAGCAGATTGAGGGTTAATTTTCTAATCTGCGAAAAGTTTTGAGCAGCATTTTTTTTTCTAATTCTTGAAGCATCTTCGTGGAAGGTCATATCTAGA
>JBJTTW010000051.1:0-4692 GCA_046080385.1 bacterium | reverse complement strand
TATACGCTATTAATGTAGGAGATTTATACTGCCGTCTCATTAAAATATTTACATCCATATAGAGGCTTTTTTCATAAGCCTAGGAGGGGACATCCTGGACTGGTTAGTGATTTAATGGAAGAGTGGCGTGCTCTTTTATGTGACTCGCTTGCCATTTCACTAATTAGCCACAAAGTAATTAAAATTGATGATTTCTTAGATCCAGATATAGAGACTGGTGGCGTTTACCTCAGGCAGGAAGCTTCTAAAAATTTTATAGAGCATTTCGAGCAAAGAATAAGGAAACTTAATTCTTACTTAGATTTCGTCGATTATCCCATGTCTTTTAGGGAGTCCATCACTCTACAAGTAGGCAGCTTAGTGAAAGCCTTAGAGAGTGCTGATCCTGAAATTTATAGACCTATACTCATTCGTTAATGGTACACGAAGACTTTATTGATCCAGAGAAGAGAAGAATGAAAGCATATTTTGTAGTGGTAATTTATGATATTAGCGATAATCGAAAGCGTTATCGTTTGCATAAATGCATGGAAGGTTACGGAGAATGGGTTCAGCGGAGTGCTTTTGAATGCTATGTCACTAATACACAGCTAGAGGAAATGAAGGCTGTACTTAAAGAGCTTATAGATCCAGGGATAGATCTGCTTAGGATTTATAAAATCAGTCACAGCCCACTTGTTTGGACTTACGGAAGAATAGGAGTGTCTCCAGATGAGGATTATGTGATTTTATGAGAAAGGGTTGACCAAAAAGGTAAACTAGACCAATTCTCTGGGAATCCCATCTCGTTGAAATAGTTAGTGTGTTTTAAGCAATGCTCACGTATGAGCTTGCTAGATTCATTTGCGAGAGGAATAGATTCCAGCAAATGAAAGATTATCACTAAGAGATTATATATTTTTGACTCCTTATCACGATTCCAATTCAGGGCAATTCTTCTTTCTAGATCAGAATTTGAGGGTGATTGTCCAATTGCCTTAGGAGACGATGGATAACTTCGATGTTCGCTCGGCTCGCTTAACTTCACGGTCAATATTTTCTAATATCTTGTAATAATACTTTTCATGAAACAATTGATTATCTAGGTGTGCATGAGGATTTCCACTATCATGAGCCAAGCGATAGGCAAGATTTGCTCTTAATGAAATTTCTAACCTTTCTAAGCCCTCAAGAATCAGCACTCGCAATTTACGGTCAAATTCATAGCGAGCATTAATTTTTTACCATAGAAAAATCTTTTTTAAAATAAATTTTTTCGGTATCTTTATATTGATCAAACCAATATGCTGAAAGCCTATAGTAATTACGATGCTGCATCAATAACTTAGCATCATTATCTTTTAAATCTATTAATAGACCTTTGCCTTTCAGTAACTCCAACTGCTGCTCATAAGTTAGAGCTTTCTTCTCAAACGGCTTTTTAGAATTCATAAAAAACGCCCCCCACTTTTATCAGGAGCTAAAATAGCTTAACCTCGTGGGGATTCTATTAGTAATCATTATCCCATTTTAAGGTTAATATATCCATAAAATTACGTTTTATGATTAAAAATTTTAACCGATCTGAGTTTTGTCAGTCACTCATGTCAATGTTACTATAATTATCCTGATGACAAAGAAATATGTCTTAATCACTGGGATTGGTAATAATGACCCTTATACCTCAGACGAGAAGATTAATTCCAATAATCCAGAAGTCGGACCTAGTCTAAGCTTAATAGCAAAATATTTACCAGAATACCTGATTTTATTTACTACAGAAAAGATTCTCAAAGAAAATAGATTAGAATTATTTAAACTTAGTATTCATGAAATCTATAAGTCTCAGAGTAGAACAAAGCCAGAGCTCATAGAGATAAATTTAAGTGGTGATAGTAATAAGGAGGAATACCATTACCAAAAGGTTTTAGCTAAAGTAGTTAAGGAACTTAAAAAGACTCTAAATCAACTCCAAAACACTTCTGATATTAATTTCACTTATATCTTTTCTAAAACAGCAGCTACGCCACAGCTGAAAAATGCTTTAGAGATTTACCCTCGTTTGTTTTTAGAAGATAATTACGAAATAATCACAAAAGAACGCTTATTTGCACCAGATAAATCTTCTTTACTAAATATAGAAAAATTCTCTTCACAAAAAATCACAGAAGCTTTATTTCATGATACGAAACTCAAAGCAGAAATAACACAAAGCATTAATAATGTAAGTAATGAACTCACTGAACAAAAATTTTATGGTCTATTAGAGAGTTTCAGATACCTAATTAAATCTCATGAGTATTCAGCAGCCCTAGAAATTCTCAATCTAATTTTAAACTATGAAAATAGTTTAGATACTTTAAATATCCCCAAGAAAATACTTGAAAATCATAAAAAGCTTTTAATGATTGCGATAGAGTTAATAGGTTTTCAATTACCTAAATCAAAAAATGAGACTGATAATAATCAATCTTTCTATTACGATCTTTTACAAGGTAAATATTTAGAAGAAGGGTCTGAGATCAAAAGCTTTTTTAAAAAACTTATTGATAAGCCGAATGAGGCTAAAATATCTTTAGCCTATGAAAATATTTTAATCTTTCGCAAGAAAGCTTTATCCAAAGAGTTTGCTCTAGGATTCTTAATTCTCTTTGAGAGACTTAGAAAAAATGATCTAATCAGCTCTCTAAAAGAGAATAAGCTTGAAAATGAAATTAAACTTAGTAAAGATGAAAAAATTCTCTCACTAGGAGAAGACTTTAAAAGATTTGTAAAGGAATATAATGGTAAAGGATTTTTATCTATAGAGATAGAAGAAGCGAAATATTGCGAAAGCCTTAGAACACGGCTTCTAGATGGAGAAGTTAAGAATCTAGAAATGCCAATTCTAGCCCTAGCCTTAGACTATCTTAATTACAGAGGGGTTAATAATAATTCAATAGATTTTTATAATGAATTAGTGATCGATAAAGAATTACGAGAAGAGTATAAAAAATTTAATAAGTTACGTAATAAGCTAGCACATGATTTTACTCGTATAGATTCTAGTTATTTAGAAAGTCGATTATTAGATACAGTAAAAAATACCTTTAAACTCGAATCTAGGATAGGTTTCTATAAATTACTAAATAATTTTATTTTAAAAAATATTTTTGGTTTTTGCTAGTTAATCCCTACCATAGTTGAATTAACCTCTGGTTAATTCAACTATGGTAGAATTGGGTATGCATGGAAGCTGTAATACTAACAAATAAGTTTAAGAAAACTGTAAAGAAGCTATTACGTGAACAGGACTTAGCTGATTTAATTAATTATCTACAACTAAATCCAGAAGCTGGAGATATTATTCAAGGAACAGGTGGAGTAAGAAAACTACGGTGGGCTAATCCAAAAAATAACAAAGGTAAAAGCAGTGGATTAAGAATACTATACTACTATGTAAAAGGTACTCTCATACTACTCCTAAGTGCATATTCCAAATCAAATATTGAGAATATAAGTGAAGCAGAAAGAAATGAATTAAATCGAGATATACCAAATTTAATCAAGAAAATAATGGAGGACTTAGAATGAGAGCAAAAAAAAGAGAAAAAACAATGGGAGAAGAATTAGTAGAAGCTGTAAAAGAAGCTATCGAAGACCCGAAATCCATGACCATCTATAGAAAAGGAATTGATATTAAATCAATTAGAAAATCGCTTGAACTAAGCCAGTCTCAATTCGCTAAAACCTATGGTTTCAATTTAGATACGCTGAAAAAATGGGAACAAGGGGCACATTCACCAGACCAAGCCGTAGTCTCTTATATTTCATGTATTTTCAAAAGACCTAAACTTATAGCCAATATCATGAAAAGCCATCCCGATGAAGATTCTTTAGCCTGCTCTGCTTAGGTATTTTCTGGATTAGTAGTCAACTTCCAGCTGGTAAAAACTCTCCCCATGCCGATAGCTGTTTTAATACCAATTCCAGAGTAATTAGCAAACTCTAAAAGCAGATTGATTAATTGGTTAATCTGCCTAGTTTGAGCTTTAATTTTAAAATTCACATGACCAATAAAACCGCTGACTTTTCCTTTATCTATATTCATGAATTGACTCTTCAGATGATTAATTGAGCTAATGTGAAGCGAGTTAGAGATAGTCTGGTATAAATCCATATCAAATAACTTAATCTCATCTGAGAAATTATCCCATTTTTTTAAAAGACTAAAAAGTATCAAATCCTCTCTAGGATAGTGTAAATAACGCCCATCCGTTTTAATACTAGTCGGAGTTAAAAACTTAATGCTAACCCTATCATTCTCCTTAAAGTCACTAGAATAGAATTTTTTAAACAGCTCATGACAGGAAGTGCTTTCAGATTCATACTTACCGAGATATTTCATTTTAGTATCAAAGCTTTTCAAATGATGATCTGTAAATAAAGAAGAGAGCCTAGCCTGAAAAGATTCTGCGAGAATCTCATTAAGCGCGACTAACTCCCATACATATTCATTCTCTTGAACTAAATATACCGCACTATGATAGGGTCTTAGACTATGCTCACCGCTATGCAGTTCGCTAGCTAAGTCTAAATTAATATTTTCTAAAAGAATAGATTGAAAAACTGCTCCTAGATAGGGGGGCAGTTTTTTTTCTGATTTGAAATGGGCTGTGTATTTGGTGATCATTCTGAATGGGAGATTTTATTAACAGCTATCCAGCCAAGTGG
>JBJTTW010000050.1:0-6845 GCA_046080385.1 bacterium | reverse complement strand
ATTGGTTTAAATACTCTCAGAAATAAATGCCGTCATTTCCACGAATGGCTTGAAAAGCTGGAAAGTATCTCAGGATAGTTTATAATTTAAGCTGATCATGGAAACGGGACAAATAGGAATCATCTCTGTAGTAGCTATTCTTAATGGCATATTTTTACTTGCCTTGAGTATCGCAATTCAGAGAATATGTGGCATTTACAGTCCTGGTGCTGTTAAGAATGACACTTACGAGTGTGGGATGAAATCAGAGATGGAAAGCCAAGTCCAGTTTGATATTAAGTACTATCTCTTCGCGATCATGTTCATAATTTTTGATGTAGAATTCGTTTTCTTAATGCCATGGGCTAGTTTATTTACCTTTATGGAAGCGGGTACTAGGGGCTTTATAATATTTGAGGCTTTTATGTTTGTAGCGATTCTACTAATAGGCTTACTTTATGCATGGAAGAAGGGTGCTCTGGATTGGAATCAGGAACCAGTTTAGGACTAAGCTCTAGAGGCTGATTGTTGAATTTACTTTTTTCGGTATCGTTATTTGTTGAGTTTTCTGGTGTCTGTTTTCCTGATTGAGCTTTTACAGCAGCATTCATTAACACTATCCGTAGTGCCCCTGCGATTAACGGTAACGGTATAAGCTTACTTGCTTGAGAACTGTTTACTATATCGGTAACTGAATCGGCAGCAGCTACCGCAAGCGTGCTGAGGTATTTTCTTTGAAAGGCTAAACCGATTTTATCAGCTAATACCTTAAGGTGGGCAGTAGGATTATTTGTGTTTAGTTTTTCTGAGTAAGACTAGGCTATAATCCCTTGATATAAAAAATATGAACCCATATAGGCAAGCTTACTTTTTATTGCCTCTGTGACCTTCCTAGCAAGCCCCTGAGCATTCCTAATATCTTTAGTACCTGGATAGCCCACTTCTTTATCCAAGAATAAGGAGCCAATGGTAATGCCGCTAGTGGTGAGCCGATAATTTGCGCGACCTTCTGCATGGCAGCAGGTATGAACTGGCTTTCAAAAGTATCGTGAGCTTTTTTTGAGATGCTCTGTTCGCTAGCTTGATCTGCCTTCTCCACGTCATAAGCCGTGCAGGCGACGATCTGTCCAGCCTGAGCGACACTGAGAGCCATGCCTATATTTGCAGCTAGTGTAGCGAAACGCATTATTAAAAAAGCAAGAATAATTATAAATAAGCAAAAAAAAGAGTCCTTGATATGAGGACTCTTTTTAAAGTACTTATTAGATAAGCTTCTTACTTAGTAGCTTTTTTCTTAGCAACTACTTTTTTAGCAACTGTTTTCTTTGCAGCAGCTGGAGCTTTTTTAGCAGCAGCAGGTTTTTTCTTAGCAACTGGTTTCTTGATGCCAGGTGCTTTGCCTGTTTGTACAGCTGTTTTGAACTCAGATCCAGCAGAGAAAGCAGGTGTTTTCTTAGCAGGGATTTTAATTCTTTCAGTAGGCTTCTGTGGATTTACGCCAATTCTAGCTTTTCTTTTTCTAGCTTCGAAAGTACCGAAACCAACTAAAGTTACTTTACGTCCTTTAGTGATTTCTTCTACGATTACAGCAAGGATAGCTTTTAGAGTGCTGTCAACGTCTACTTTTGATAGACCAGTTCCTTCAGCTACTTTTTCAATTAATTCAGATTTATTCATTTGTTTTTCTCCTATTGTTTACTAAACCCAATTGATGACCATCTTTAAATAGTCTCAAAAATAGTTTACTAGGAAGTTATTTTTGTGTAAACCATTTCTGACGGAAATTTCTCAAAATTATTTTTCTGTATCGCTGGTATAGAAAAAAATTGAGCTATCTCCATACTCTTTTTTCTTCACTAATTCTAGATGGCTTAAACATCCATCAAATGACTGACCCAGCCAGTTCTCGCTCCCTGACTCGATTATAAGTAGACCATGCTCTGATAAAAGTTTTCCTTCAAAAATATTTTCGACGATTTTTTGGAATTTTTTTGGAGGCAGTGAGTAAGGGGGGTCTAAGAAAATAATTTCAAAATTATTTTTTGATAATTTCTTTATTGCGGTTTCGGCCGCTAGAGGAAAGATCTTGGCCGAGGTATTTAATTGCAAATTTTGGATATTGGCCTTAATAAGCTTTGTGCATTTAGGATCTCTTTCGATAAATAAAACTGATTTAGCAGAATTACTCATAAACTCGAATCCTACTGCACCTGTTCCAGCGAAAATATCTAAAACTTTTATTTCTGAAAAATTAAAATCGAAGTACGAAAGGCAGGTATTTATAATGGCCTCGCGAATCAAAGACTGTGTGGGTCTGAGTTCCCGAGCATTATCTGTTGTTGCGAGGGTTTTCCCTCTGAATTTTCCACTTACTAGTTTTAGTCCCACGTTAACGCTTAATGATAAAATGACGATAGGTTAATATGGGCGAAAAAATTAAAATTTTAATTGCTGATGATGAGGATTCATTAAGAACTCTCGTGAGGGCGGTTCTCGAAGCTGAGGATAAGTACCTCATAGAAGAAGCCATAGATGGCGATGAAGTAATGATTAGGGTTAAAGCTGATAAGCCAGATCTATTGATCTTGGATATCATGATGCCTGGTCAATCTGGTTTTGAGGTATGTGAAAAGATTAAACAAACACCAGAGCTTAAAGATATGAAAGTAATTATTCTTACTGCTAAAGGGCAGGCTACAGAAGAGAAGTGGGCTCAGTCTATAGGTGCAGATCATTTTATTTCTAAGCCATTTAGTCCTTTAGAATTACTCGAATTAGTAAATAATGTAACTTCTAAAGCGAGTACTTAATTGGGTTTTGAAATTAAGTTTCAGTTTTTAAGCAGATGAAAATCCTAGTCATTCATGGTCCTAATTTAAATATGCTTGGGAAGAGAGAGCCAGAACATTATGGTTCAGAGACTTTGCTTGATATTAATCAGCAGCTTATAAAGCTCGCGGCTACAGCTAATTTAGAGATAGAAACATTTCAGTCGAATATTGAGGGAGAATTAGTTTCTAAAATTCAAGAAGCTGGAAAGGCAGAAGTAGAAGATTACGAGCAGTCCCAGCAGATGAAAGGTATCATCCTGAACGCAGGTGCTTATACACATACGAGTATTGCACTTAGAGACGCTATTTCATCTATAAAAGTTCCCGTGATAGAAGTACATCTATCTAATATTCATGCCAGAGAAGATTTTAGACATACGTCGATGATAGCTGCTGTCTGTAAGGGGCAGATATCGGGCTTCGCTGCTAAAAGTTATATTCTTGCTTTGAAATATTTTATTGATGGATAGTGCTACGAAACCAATTAATTTTCAAGAGGCTTTAAGAAAAGAAATATTTCTATTCACAAGAAAGCAGGGAGGATATGTTAATGTACTTAACTGTTTTCCTAATAGTTATGAAGTCGGCATGGCGAGCCTTGGCTATCAGTTAGTTTTTAAACTTTTTTCTGAGCATGAGAAAACTTCTACCTATAGATATTTCACGAATTTTTATGAAAAGTTTCCACGTGATATTCATTTAGTAAGTTTCTCTGTCTCTTGGGAACTGGATTTTATTAATATTATTAAAACTCTAGAGGATTTAAATATTCCACTGCTATCTAAAGATAGAGATATGTCTCATCCTTTAGTTTATGGTGGTGGCCCTGTTCTTACGGCGAATCCTGAGCCTTGGGCTGATTTTTTTGATTTTATTACTATAGGTGATTGTGAAAATAATATAGACGGGATAGTGTCGCAGACCGAGAAATTTTTTGGGTTTAGTGATGGTAGAAATTTTGGAAACGATGAAAGTGGAACTCATAACTCTCGTGGTGATAAGCTAAGCTGCTTTGAAGAGATACCTGGGATTTATGTTCCTTCTTTATATGAAGCGATTTTAATTGAAGAGATTGAGGATCAGGAAGCGGATGAAGATGTCATAAATGAAGCTGTGGAATTCCCTTTTAAAAAGACCGCTAAATATTTCCCGCAGAATTATAAAGTTATAGAACGTGAAAAAAGTAAGCCCGAGCAGCTAGCTCATAGTTCAGTTATAGCTCCAGATGCGTATTGGGAGGATACCGCTCTTTTAGAGGTGGTGAGAAGCTGTCCTGAGATGTGTAGATTTTGTTTAGCTAGCTATCTTACGCTGCCTTTTAGAAAGCCAGATATTAACAGTGTTTTAATTCCTAATGTCGAGTATCTTTTAAAATTTACGAATAAGATAGGTCTTTTAGGACCTAGTGTAACTCAGCATCCAGAGTTTATAGAGCTTTTAAAATATTTAGTCGCTCATCCGAAAAAGCCCCAGGCACAAGTCGCTTCTATGCGTGCTGCTACTGTGACGTTAGAGATGGCAGAACTTTTAGTAGAGCTTGGGGTGAAGAGTATGACTATCGCTATCGAAAGTGGTTCAGAGAGATTAAGAGAGATTATGAATAAAAAGCTTAGCGAAGCTGAGATTTTTAGTGCCTGTGAAAACGCCCTGAATGGCGGTATTAAAGCGGTAAAACTCTATGGTATGGTCGGCATGCCCTATGAAACAGATGCTGATATCGAAGCTACTATAGATCTTTTAAAAAGACTGAAAAAATCATTCTCTAGACTGAAAATTACTTGGGGCTGTAGCATTTTTACACCGAAGGCACAGACCCCTTTTCAAAACTTCGGGATAGATACGGGTAGCGAAAAAAAATTACAAAAAATTACTAAAGCCCTAAGACCTGCTGGCATAGAGGTACGCCCTGAAAGCTATAAGTGGACGCAGATTCAAGCTTTAATTTCACGTGGCGATAGATCGCTTAGTAAGATGTTTTTAGAATTAACAGAATTGGGTGATGAGCCGAGTTATGGGGATTATAAGAAGGCTATTTCTAAAGAGGCTTTTGAGTATTTTGTGTTTAAGGATTGGGGGGAAAAGCAGGATGCTGAAATTTCTGTGCCGCTGCGTTATCCTTGGCAGTATTTAATGAGTGAGGGGCAGCTTAGCATGCTTGGGAAGCATGCTTTGGAGGCTGAGGGGGCTATTGCCAAATCATAAAAATGTTTCACAAGCTTCCCATAAACCCATAATAATACTACAATCCTCTTATGAGCAAAGCCGCTGAAAATAACTATTCAATTGAAGATTGGACTGATTACGATAAGTCATCACTGTATAATTTATCGACTAAATATTACTCAGAAAGAGCCTGCGACTCGTTTCTAAACCAAGCAGATACTATAGTTCTACCGAACGTCGTTACCAGTGCCTATGTTCACGCTCATATTTTAGCTAAATTTCTTGCAGCTAATCTAAGTCGCATCCCTGCTGATAAAAAACTGCGTGTCCTTGAATTTGGCTCAGGTTCTGGCTTATTCGCTAGGCACTTTCTTTTAGCTGCTGCTGAATTGAATTACTTAGATAGATTAGAGTTTTTAGTAAGTGATATATCTGATCTCTTCTTAATCCAGATGAAGGAACGGGGTGTCTTTGAAGGATTTACAGAAGGAAAACATTATCAGTTAGTTAATTTAAATCTTCTAGATCTAGATTCTGCTAAAACCGTTACAGGAGAGCATATTAATCTGAATGACTTAGATCTAGTCGTCTCTAATTACGTTTTAAATGCACTGCCGATGATACCAATAAGATTAGCTGCTGAGGGCAGCTTTGAGAAATTACAGGTTAAAATTACTGGTCCAGAACTGCCAAAGGAAGTAGACTTAGTCAATAATTTAAATTTCTTTTCCTCACTTAAGATCGAAGAAAGATGGGTTGATTATGATATCGAATCAGCGAGCGATGTTGAAAAAAAATACTTCGAGCTTTTTAAAAAGCACCTAAATACTTTAGCACCTGGCATGCCTGGACGCTTTAGTTATAAGGCTTTAGAAGCGATGGATAAAATTCACTCTAAGCTTAGTGAATTTGGAATGTTCTATTTAGCTGATATTCCTTCATGGGGTCCTAATGCCTTTAAATTTTATAGTTTCTACACGAACGCTTTAGCTAATTTAATTAGTGAGAATCTAGTAATAGATTTCGCAAGCTCACTAGGCATAAAGGTTCTAAAGCAGAAAGACCAAAACCTCTTCAGAATTCTTTTTTATAAAAGTGAAAATGCTTTCGAGCCTTTAAGAAGCTCTTTTAATAAGGATTTAGTCTTTTCCAATAAAGTAAATTTATTTAAAAAGATTACAGATCTTTTAAAAAGTATTGATGATGTAGCCTTACTTGACGTATATAAAAGCCTTCTAGACAAGCTTCTTGTCTTAGACAATAAATCTGTGACTAGTTTAGTTTTTCAAGGTGATTATTATTACTTAGCCGGGGACTCTAAAACAGCTTTAGATTTTTATAAAAAAGCTCAAGCTATAGACTTCTGTAATCATCACCCAGATTTAGATAGTAAAATAAAAATGATTTTTATTTAAAATCTACAGTAGAACTAAGTAACTCAAATCTTATTCTTAGCCTTCTTTAATTCATCAAACTGTGCCTTAAGCGAGCTAAGCTGTCCTATATCTAGTTTACCAAGCTCATTTGGTGTGTTAAATAAATCAGGATGAAATCCAGCAGCGACTAAAATTTCTTTTACTTCTCTTTCATAAAATAGAGCTGGATTATCCAAAACCTGTTTCTGAGCAGCTTTTATCTGCCTTAATTTATCTTGATGAACTGATGTATGTCCCATAACATCTTTCAGAGCACCATTAAGATCATGTTCTGTTAATTTATTATCAGCCTCTATTGGCACTGTTGCTCAATCAAAATCCGATAAAGGAGCTAAGAAGAAATGACGAAAAAGGTTTCAAATATTGAGTTTGCAGCTCGTTAGATTTAATATTTTATTGATCAGTGAGTAAGAGAGAGGGTTTTAGGTACAAATAT
>JBJTTW010000049.1:0-13138 GCA_046080385.1 bacterium | reverse complement strand
TATTTACGGATTTGGCCATATGTATTACTGTATTAAAACCCACTGTTTAACAGAAATTTAATATTTTGAAATCGCACCAACTGCCCTTGAAACCACTCACTGAAAGCTTTTTGGGGTTTTTATTTGGAGGGTGCGGAATGTGAGTTTTAGAATGATTTTGCCCTGTCAATCCTCCCCCCCCACAAAAAGACTTTGCCTAAGCACTTGCAAGAGCGAGCTTGGGGACCCACGCTACGCGCGTGGGGCGTAGCGAAGGCAAGTGCTTAGGGCAAAGTCAAACCAAGTCATAGGCAAACCCCACCTCATCTAACTCCAAATTAATCTCATAAGGCTTCCCATTATTAGTCACACGCCCGCGCTCTGCGATTAAATGTAAATTTAATTTCGCACGCGAAGCTATCACATAAAGCAGTCTCTGCGAAGTTTCCCTTTCATCACCAGAGATAATAGCTGACCAATGTGGCACATAGCCTCTTAAAAGCCCGTAGGCGATTACTGTTTCAAACTCTTCACCTTTCACGCCCATACAAGTGTTTACTATAATACTTGAAGCAAACTTTCTTGTAATCGAATTAGAGAAATGACAGTCTGGCAGTAATTTCATTAACTGTTTAGAGATAGAAGTCACCAGCCACCACTGCGGCACTAAAACACAGATCTCATTTTCAGGAATGCCTTTAGATAGACTTAATTTAATCAAACGCACTATCTCTGGAACTATGTCAGCATAATGAATATCTCTATTCAAAGTCACTAAAGCCTTCTCCTTAGCGTATTTACCGATGCCTTTAATTTTTATATTCTGTTGCTGAAAATTCATATAAAAATCTATAATTCTCTGACTAGATCTGTAATTAGCACTTAAATTCAGTGCCTTTAACGGTGCACCACCAAGCTCTGCCCTAATCTCAGAATGGGTTTTAGCTATACCACCTAATGACTTATAAATAGCCTGATCTACGTCACCTACGAAAAACACAGAAGTTTTACTAGGATTAGCTTTTACTAAAAGTGAAATAATCGCATACTGCAAATCCTGCGTATCTTGATATTCATCTACACAGATCAATTCAAACATAGCTGCAAGCTTTAAAGTAAGCTCCTTAGACTGTAAAAGGATTCTATAGGAATAAAATAAAAGCAGATCAAAATCTATAAGTTTTTTTTGTTTTAGAGTTTTATGATACTCATTTAAAATATCGGAAAATTTAGAAGCCTTTTCTAGAGGCTGCCCGAATCTATCAAATTTCAGATTAATGGATTCAGCTGGATTAATACGATATTTTTCCTTAAGCTTCGTTATAAGCTCTTTACAGAAGTCTTCATCTGCAATTTTAAAATTCTGTTCACTAGACTGCTGCCGAGCTTCAATTTTCGCCTTAACGTTTTTATCAGTAGTTTCTTTAAATTCAGAAAGCTCATGGTGATAGGGTTCGAATATCCATTTCAAGCAAAAAGCATGTATAGTACCAGCCCAAACCCTACTAGTATCTATGTTCATCGCCTCAAGACGCTTGCTCATTTCCTCAGCAGCTCGTACAGTGAAGGTTAAAGCAAGAACCATCTTGGAAGACTGCTTCCAAACTTCAATTTCTACGTTTTCACCCGCCGCAATATCTCTATTCGCTAGCACATAAGCTAATTTATAAACTATCACCCGGGTTTTACCAGAACCAGGGCAGGCAGTTAATAAGACATTCCCAGACTGAGTAACAGCTTTTTTCTGCTCCTCGCTCAATTCTTCTAAAAGCATTTCATGATTATAGTTTTATTTTTATTGCTAAAATTCATTTTATATGAGTATCGCTGAAGAAAAATTTAGAACCAAAACTAGTTTTCTTTTACCCTTTGAAAAAATGCACGGGCTTGGTAATGACTTCGTCATTATTAATAACTCTCACTTAGATTTTCAGGATAAGTCATTTGAGCAGGAGCTCTGTAAGAAAATCTGTAACAGACACCTAGGCATAGGTGCTGATGGCATGATCGTTATAGATAATGTTAAAAACTCTGAAAACGCTATTAAATCATGGAGATACTATAACTCTGATGGGTCTATCGGCGAAATGTGCGGGAATGGTATTCGCTGTGCAGCTAAATATATTTATGAGCATGGCTTAAGTGCTGAAGAAACAGAGTTTAAAATCGAGACACTCGCTGGTGATATAGGTGTTAGCCTGCTAGATAATGACATGGTTAAGGTAGATATGGGCGCACCGAGAGAAATTAACAGAAACCTTAGTCTTCAAGTCAGCGATGCTAGCTCAGAAGGTGATTTTACTTTTAATTATGATTTCGTCTCCATGGGAAACCCTCACGCGATTGGGTTTTACGAAGTGGATACTGGTAAACTTCAAAACTTTTCTTTAAACGGGCCTACTATAGAATTTCATTCTAATTTCCCGAATAAGACTAATGTCGAATTCGCTAGACAAGTTTCAGAAAATGTCTTTGAGCTTATAGTCTGGGAACGGGGCTGTGGCTTCACTCAAGCCTGTGGCACGGGAGCCTGTGCGACTGCTGTAGCTGCTATAGAAAAAGGTCTGGCTCTAAAAGATTCAGATATAGAAATCAGATTACCAGGTGGCAGTTTATTTATTCGCTGGGATTCTGTTACTAATTCTATTTTCATGACGGGGCCTGCTAAATTAAGTTTCATCGGATATTACAATGAAGAAAAATAAAACAATCGTATCGGCAGCTCTGCTGCTTATAGCCCTGTTTATTTTTTATCTATTTACTAAACCTATCAGTGATCCCCTGAAACATACTGAAATAGTAGGTTTGAAAAAAATTCCTTTAAGCGATATCAGGCAAGCCTTAAATAATGATGAGTATAAAAACCAGTCTCTGCTGAGCTTAAAGCGCAGTTGGATTAAAGAAGAACTCAAAAAAAATCCTCTAGTACAAGACGTAAAAGTTCAAGGTATATTACTGCCATTTACCAAGATTCGTATTCTAATTAAGGAAATACCGATATTAGCGGTTTTAGACTTAGGGAAAGAGAGAGTTATTTTCGATACCAAAGGTACTAGTTATAAAATATCTCCAGAAAAATTCTCTTACTTAGAAAAAATATTCAAAAACGAAAACGCAGAAATTGGAGTTGGGGAGCAGTCCCCTGATACTATTCCTAAGATATATGCTAAGTCTAGCTTCTACACTAAAGAAAATTTACATAATTTAAATGCAATTATTCAATATATAGAAAAAGCTATCTCCTCTATAGGCTTTGATGAAAAGATTCATACTATATACTGCGGACCTAGTGAGAATCTGAGGCTTACTGGAAACCATTTTGAATATAAAATTGGTAAATTAAATAACCGCTCTCTTGCTAGGGTGAAAAGGCTGGATCTAGCTTTAATGAAAATAGAAGAGCTATTAACTAAAGATAAAATTGATTTAAAATATATAGATCTTTCTTTAAGCACTAAAGAAATTATTTTAGGTAAAAACGAATGAGTAATAGAATCAAAGTCATAGTATCCGGAGCACTTGGGAGAATGGGTTCAGAAGCGATCCGCACCTTTATCGAGCATAAAGATGAGTTCGAACTGGTCGCAGGGACAGTGCGCGACACTTCAAATATAGACCCTAAGTTACTGAAAAATTATGAAGAGATGGGCGTCCATATCACCGATGATTTAACTGGCTTAGTTCAAGCTGCTAAGGGAGACGTACTCGTAGAACTCACCACGCCGGATAGCGTTTTTGAAAATTCTCTACTTGCTCTCAAAAATGGTGTGAGACCAGTTATCGGTGCAACTGGTCTTAGTGAAGAAGATCTTAAAGAATTAAGCTTACTAGCTAAAAAAAATCAGATAGGCGCGATAGTTGCACCAAACTTCGCTCTAGGAGCCATTCTTATGATGAGATTCGCGGTGGAAGCCAGTAAATATTATAAAAAAGCTGAAATAATCGAATTACACCACGATAAAAAAGTAGACATGCCTTCTGGAACAGCCATTAAGACTGCACACCTGATGGGAAAATCTACCAATAAGGATATTCCTATTCACAGTGTAAGGCTCCCAGGTTTAGTAGCTAAGCAACAAGTCATATTTGGCTCTACTGGTGAGACTTTAACTATCGAACATAATTCCATAGATAGATCTTGCTTTATGCCAGGTATAACCCTTTCAGCGAGAAAGGTTGTAGAAATTAACCAGTTAATTTATGGCTTAGAGAATATAATTTAATGACAAAAACCGTAAAGAAAAGGGATTAGGGGTCTTTGGTATTTTAGAAGGCTATCAAGGTCTCATAGAGAATAGATTCTTGGAGATGAATTATGATTCAGTCTGCAACACAATTCATCTTGGTGGCACTATCTTAAAAACCTCTCGCTCACAGGAGTTTATGACTCATGAAGGTAGACTAAAAGCAGCCAAAATCTTAACGATAAGAATATAGATGCTCTTATCTGCTGTGGCGGTGATGGCAGCTATGCTGGTTTAAAAGAATTTGCGAATAAAGATACTGGAGACTCTCACAGTAGGCATTTTATCGTAGAAGTTATGGGCAGGCACTGCGGCGATATCGCTCAAGCAGTAGGACTAGCTTCTGGAGCTACCTTTATCGCCGTACCTGAAGAAAAAACAGATATAAAATCGATAGTCTGCACACTTAGAAAACGCGGTCATGACATAGTCGTAGTCGCAGAAGGAAATGAGTTAGGCGGAGCTGAAAAAATCGCCAAGCTATTAGAACAGCACCACAGAGAAATGAAGTCCAATAGCGAGTTTAGAGCCTGCGTACTTGGTCATATTCAGCGTGGGGGCTCACCTACAGCTAAAGATAGAATACTTGCTCATCGCTTTGCGATTAAAGCAGTAGACGCTCTCCTTAGTGGAGAGACGCTTAAAGCTACTGCCTATAAGGCAGACGAAATAATACTAAGCTTACTTTAAACTGGGCGTATAGCTAAACAAACAAGTTCAAGGATCATAATGTTTTCAGCAGTCTATTCAATTCAGAAACTGCATAAATAGGGACTTTTAAAATGCCCTTTTCACAAGAAATATTCTCAGAGCTTATAGCCAGCCCATAATGATAATCATATTCTTTCATAAAGCTATATAAACTTTTCATCTTGCCTCTAGCTCCAGATTTCACCTCTAAACCAAATACCCTCTGGCACTGCTCCCGAACTATAATTTCTGCGTTTTCGTCGTCCTCATAATCCTCATGTACCTTAAGTACACTGCGGTTATTCGTCCTCCTCAGCCTTGAACTTCCACGTTCGGCAGCAGTGCCATTAGAGGAACGCTCCCGAACTATAATTTCTGCGTTTTCGTCGTCCTCTGCGTTGTCATACCGCGCATCGTTTACAGCATAGAGATAATCTAATTCAGCTGAAATATTACGCCCATCTCGATTCCAAAAATATAATTCAGCTGCCTGATTATATGGGTGATAAGCAAGCAATTCTTGACCTACTACCTGCTCCACCAAAGCTCCTTTAGCAAGGTTATAAAAAGACCCATTAGTCAAAAGCTCCGAACTTAGGTTAAGCATATTATGCATCAAACCTACATCCATAAATAATAGTTTAAAATGCTTTTCGCTTGCATGAAAAGCAAAAGGTAATGCTTCACCACTAGTTTTTAAGACTTTTTTATAGACCCTAGCCTTACAAAGCAAATCTAAAGCGGCTTTTAGCTCGCGAGATTGAAGACTTGCATCTATTTGACTGTATTTAAATTTCTGTCCTATAAACTGCGGCGCTAAATTAAAAATCTTCTCTACATGCACCGACCTCGCTTTAGAGCTATATTTCAAAAAATCATCTCTATAGGTCTCAATAATTGACGACTGTATATCAAGAATATTTTTCAAACTATCTTCTTGAATATAGTTATTTACAGCTTCTGGCATACCACCAATAAACATATAGATTTTAAATTCTTTAAGCAAATGCTGATGCAGAGAGTCATTAATAGGTTTCTCTAGACTCATCTCCCTGATTAGCTTTAAGAGCCTATCTTCATTCTTCGCCATTAAATATTCAACAAATGACATCGGATACATATAAATATATTTAATTCTCCCGACAGGCATACTAATAGACTCTTTTTCCAGAGCGAACTCTAATAGTGAACCCGCCGCAATACAATGCAATCCAGGAATATCTTCATAAATGTAGCGAAGAGCTACTATAGCTCTTGGGCATTCTTGTATTTCATCAAAGAAAATTAAAGTTTTACCAATATTCAATTTTTGTTTTTTAATAATGGCTATAGTTTCAAGAATCCGCTTCAAATCTAAATCCCCATCAAAATGATGGCTAAAATTTCTCTCCTTTTCAAAATTTATTTTAATTAAATTTTGAAAATTCTCTTTTGCAAACTTCTCAACTAAAAATGATTTACCAACCTGCCTAGCCCCTCTGAGCATGAGTGGCTTCGGATGCTTATCCTTTTTCCACTTTTTCAGATCTTCATTAATCTGGCGAAACATATATATAAATTATACCCTTAATGCAGATATTATATATATGTTTTCAGCAATTTTATGCAATACGATTCTAGCATTGTTGCTAAAGGAACAAGTTCAAAGCTGAGGAGGACGAATGACCGCAGCGTAATTTCCAGCGATGCCGAGGATGCGACACCAGTGTCGTATGCGAGCAAGCGGAAATACAAGCTCCGCTTACCACTGGTACATGTACTAGACTTTAAAGCCCCCAGCCACCAGCAAGTTCAAGATTCTGCCCAGTAATATAATCACTCTGAATTAAAAAGAAGGCTGCCGAAACAGCCTCATCTAAAGTTGCGAATCTATTTAATGGCATTTTAGGCATAACCGCATCAATAACCGTATTTTCCATATAACCAGGTGATAGCATATTGATCAAAACACCTTTAGCCGCTTCTTCCTTGGCCATGCCACGTGTCATAACGAGAAGCCCCGTTTTAGCAGCTTGATAAGCAGTGACATTCACACTTGGATCTAATCTCTCCATACTTGCAAAGCCAATATTTAAAATACGCCCCTTCGATTCACGCAGATAAGGCAGAGCGGCCTGTGAAAGGTAGAACGCTGAATTTAAATTACTTGCGATCATTTCATCCCACTCCCAGAAACTAAACTCACTTATCGGTTTATTAATATAATTACCGACATTATTAACGAGCAAATCGATACCACCAAAGCGTTCAACTGTCTCCCTGACTAGTCTCGTCGCCGAGTCAGAATTTCTCAGATCATAATCTTTACTTCTGATAATCTCTGGCTTCTGATAATCAATCTCAGGAAGTCTCTCTGTAATTACTCGACCTAAGCCTACGTTATTTCCACTTACTATAGCTACCTTAGTGCCCGTCATTAGCTTTCATTCTAACCCAATCGTGCTTCACTCTATCAAAAAAGAGAAATTCATGTGGGCCAGCGATGGAAATCAATCTTAAGCATGGGGAATTAACTTTTTTCATTTCCTTCCCGACTATAACGCTAAGTGGATAAGCACCATGACTCATAAGCTCAGTATAATGATGAGGAAATTCAGCCTGATAAAGCACCTTAGCCTCATTTACTATCATTAAAGAAACTAAACCTGTAGATTTATTAGTAACTAAAGTAGCGTAATCTTTCTTACCATCTAAATCAAAGTCTTGAAATACAGCAGGCAAAAACTGACCACCAGAAATTTTCGTAAGCTCATTTCTAGCATAAGCATAATAACTTCTCAGCTCTAACTGCTGCGCCCTCGGTAATTTTTTCTCAGAGAGACTTAATTCTACAGGAAAAATATCCTGAACTTTAGTCACTGAGAATGAATCAGGGAAATGCTTATTTAGAATCATCTCTAAATTTTTATTAGGAAGTGCTGGCGTAGCAGCAAAAGCATTCTTAGAGAGAAAATATAGACAGCCTAAAATGAGAACAAATAAAAACAATAATGAAATCACACTCTGTGTAACATACTGAATCGTCCTAGCTGGACTTCTGCCAAATCTAAACTGCATTCTTCTCATAAGCAGTCGCAGAGATTTTTTCTTCATAAGCTCCAAAGGCTAAGAATTTTTTAGCACGCATACTCTTAATCTGGTCTGGTGAATATTTAGACATCTCTTTAAGCTGTTCTAGAATCACTATCTGAAGATTATTAGCAGTGGTCTTCCAGTCTCTATGAGCACCACCCATCGGTTCAGAAATAATACCATCGATTATACCTAACTGCATAAGGTCTTTAGCCGTAATTTTAAGTGCAAGAGCAGCCTGCTCAGCTTTATCACGAGTTTTCCATAATATCGCAGAACAGCCTTCTGGACTAATTACCGAATAGACTGAGTTCTCTAACATGAGCACAGTATTAGCCACACCTATAGCAAGTGCTCCACCAGAACCACCTTCACCTGTAACTATCGCGATTACTGGAACTCTTAATTGAGCTAGAGTTTTTAAATTTTCTGCGATAGCGATAGACTGGCCATTCGCTTCAGCATTCAGCCCTGGATAAGCACCAGGCGTATCAATAAAAGTTACTATCGGTAAAGAAAATTTATTAGCGAGCTCCATCATTCTTTTAGCTTTGCGATAGCCCTCTGGCTGAGGCATACCAAAATTACGAGCTTGATTCTGTTTAATATTACGGCCCTTACGCATACCAATAGCCATAAAAGAAAAGCCCCCTAACTCGACTAAAGCTGTCATAATCGCTTCATCATCAGTACCAGCTCTATCACCATGAAGCTCTATCCAAGAGCCTTCTTCACACATTAAAGTTAAATAGTCCTCAATATTCGGTCTATTAGGATGTCTTGCAACTCTAGTAATCTCTAGTGGCGTTAGATTAGAAAATATATTCTTTTCCACCTGAGCATACTGATCTTTAAGATTCTTCAGTAGAGCCTGTTCCTCGGGATTAGCTATTTTTCTTTCTAGATTATTCATCTCAGCTTGAATCCCAACAAGCGGCTTCTCAAACTCAAGAGGAATATCTTTCAGTTTAATATTTTCTGATTTTACTGAAACTCTGGTGAAATCATCGTTTACATCAAAACCATGTATCTTAAGTAACTGAGCTAATCTACTTTTCAGATTCTTTCTTTCGACGATAAAATCTATCTGCCCGTGCTCTAATAAATATTCCGCAGACTGAAAATCAGTAGGCAGCTTCTCTTTCACTGTCTCTTCGATAACCCTTCTTCCAGCAAAACCAATTCTAGCCTTAGGCTCAGCTATTAAATAATCACCTAAGCAAGCGTAACTAGCTGAAACACCACCATAAGTAGGATCAGTAAGAATAGAGATATACGGTAATCTAGCCTCAGAAAGCTCCGCAAGAGCCACAGAAGTCTTAGCCATCTGCATTAAACTAAGTATCCCTTCATGCATTCTCGCCCCACCAGAGCTAGATAGGCAGATAAAAGGTAAGCCTTCTTTAATAGCAAGCTGCACTATACGCACGAAACGCTCACCAACAACGCTTCCCATACTTCCACCTAAAAAAGAAAAATTCATAACCGCAATAGCGACTTTCGCACCATAGATCTGCGCAGTGCCTACAGAAATAGCGTCACTAAGACCTGTATGTTTTTTAGCAGACTGAATACTATCTTTATAACTTTTACGGCCATCATGAAAACTTAATGGATCAGCAGACTGTACCTCAGAGTAAAATTCTGTAAAAGTATCACGATCCACTAATGATGAGATTCTTTGAGATAAATTCAAGCGATCATGATGCCCACAGTGATGACAGACATTCAGATTAAGCTCAAACTCCGCTCTATAAATCCTCTCCTTGCAGTTACCACAGAGAACCCAGTTCTGAGCTATCTGCTCATCAGTTATATTCGTCCTAGTAGCAGTAGGTTTACCCGCGAATTTACTACTTCTTTTCGCCTTAAAAAAATCTCTAAGTCCCATATTAAAACTTTATTATACTATAAGAATTTAATACTGTATATACATTGATAAGATGCAGATGAAAATACTTTTTATACTATTCTGGAAAATTCTTTAATCTGAGAAACAACCCATAAAAGTCTTTTCCAGATTAAAACGGTATTTTGTTATAAATTCAACAAGAAGTACACCAAGATAATCTAAGGTTCATACTTAGATTATCTTGGTATGATATCAATATGCTTAGCAGAAACCTTAAAGACAAGACTCTAAAGTATCTTGATATGTTTCCTTGCGTGGTGCTGCTTGGGGCAAGGCAGGTAGGGAAAAGCACGCTTCTAAAGCAAGTTCTCCCTACTGCTAAATTTTATGATTTAGAAAATTTAAGTGATTTTGATTATATAGATAATGACCCTAAATTATTCTTAGATAGCCAAACTGCTCCACTAGTTATCGATGAAGCTCAGCTCTGTCCTAATATTTTTAAAGCCCTAAGAGTGAAAATCGATGAAGCTAGGAACATTAATGGCCGCTTTCTCTTAAGTGGATCTAGCTCCCCTGAATTATTACATCAAATCAGTGAATCCCTAGCAGGGAGAGTCGCCACTATAGATGTACCATGTCTTGCTTGGAATGAAGCTCTAGAAAGACCTTTATCTAATATATATGCAAGATTAGATGACCCTGATGGCTTCCTAAGCCTTTCAAATCATTATAATTTAAGTGAATTACATGAACTATGTCTCTATGGTCTCTATCCAGAAGCCTTTCTAAAGCGGAAGAACGACCATGACTACTACAAGGTCTGGCAGGAAAACTATATTAGAACCTATATAGAAAGAGACATTCGCGCTTTATTCCCAAACTTAGAATTAGATAAATATAAAAAGCTTATTTTAATGCTGGCCCAAAGCTCCTCTGAAACCATTAAATATGCGAACTTTGCAAGCTCGCTCGACATCTCGGAACCGACAGTAAAAAATTACCTAGAGATAGCTGAAGGAACTTTTATCTGGTCAAGATTACGGGCCTTCGATAAAAGTACGAAAAAAAGATTAATTAAAATGCCAAAAGGCTATCTGAGAGATACTTTACTAATTAATTATATTTATAGACTAAATGATATAGAACAGATGCTGACTAGGCCAGACTTCGGTTTAATCTGGGAAAGCTTTATTATAGAACAGTTACACAAGAACCTGCGCTTTACATTAAGCCAAGTCAAGCTCTATTACTACAGAACACAGAATGGGGCAGAGATAAACCTAATTATTGAAACGCCAAAAGCACTTATACCAGTAGAAATTAAATCTGGAAGCAGTTTTAAAAAAGAACAGATCACTAATTTAAAAAACTTCATTGATGAATTTTCCAGCCCTTATGGGCTGATCATTAATAATGGGACTGAAGTCAGAAAACTTGCAGATAAAATTTACCAAGTTCCAGCTATTTTTTGGTAGGGGATGATCTAATGATTCGATTATGTTATACTAATTCAATCTGTAAATCAGATCATTTTTTATTTAGGGAGCTCTGTGATAAGTATTCAATGTTTTTCTTTATTAGGCTTAGCTGCTAATAGTAGATATACATCTGTAATAAGTTATTAAAGAAACTTTAGTAAAATTTTATTTTGTATTTATGGATTTGTTGATAGATTTAGATTCAAGAGCCGTTTAAGATAATAGGTGCTTGGTGATTAAAAATTAGGATTAAAATTTATGGGGATTGGTGGAGTTGGTGGTGGTGGTGGTGGTGACGACCCTCGCTCACGATTAGAGTCTATATTCCATGGGTCTCAACTCCATCAAAGCACCCCTCGAACCCCCCCCCATGAAACGGGTCAAGGAGCAAGGCAAACTGGTCGAGATCTGGCTAAAAATTCGCCCGTAGAAGACATGATTACTCAACTCAACTCGACCTTAGAAAAGCTTGATATAGCAAACACAGGTGAATTCGTGACAGATACAACGGGTGGATTTAAATTCAAAGTCAATCAAGCATATTTAGAAGAGAAAGGATTCTTAGTCGTTCAAAACGATTTATTAGAATTAAATAAGGAAATACAAGAAAATCCTAGCTTAAATGAAAATATTTTAAATTACAGGGTAGAAATTGATCCTACACGCAACATCGTTAAATTCAAGCCAAGTGCTGATTTTAAGTATGCTCCAGAAATTGTTAATATAAGAAATATTCCCAAAGAACATTCACCCACCGAGGGCATTTTTGAAGACTATCCCATAAATACATTAATTCCTGTTTTAGTTGGTCCACCACCAATAGATTATTTAAAAAGACAAGATGGCGAAAAAACTAGTATGTTCTCTGGGATAGAGGAGAATGCTTTTAAGGCATTAGAAAAGGCAACAAAACAAGACGACCTGTACAAAACAGATTTTCATCTTGCTCACGCATTAAATATTGCGATGTTACCAAACGCGAAATGGGTAATAATTGACGATAATCGGGCAATCGATACACTAGGATTCCCAACTGCTAAGTTTAAAGAGCTTCTCTCACCAGAGCTTGTGATTAGTAATAAGGATATGTGGAATTTAAAAAGTGGGGAAAATCATACGCAGCCTTTCTATGACACTCCACTTACACCTCCGTCAATAAGAAAACTATTACCTAAACTAGCAATCCAAGTTCGACAACAGCAAGGTCCAAATGCAGCCGAGCCTAGATTCATGGCAACTGAAAGCAAAACAGCGTTAGCACCTCAGTTAGGACCTCATATAGATGCGGCATCATTTCACCACTTGCTTCAATATTTCAATCAGTATCCCCTCTTACAAAAAGCTAATAAAATTGACCCAGCAATGCCTCAAGCTCACAAGGGTTTCTTATGTAATACAAGTGGCTCTTCTATAGGTCCTATTAGTCCGTCACAATCCTAATAATTAATTTTATCTGCTTAAAACCTAAGTTTATAGATCCTGGAAAAGCTCCATAAATTATTTACTCGCTAAACTTATATCCAATAATTGATCTGTTAGACTCTCAATATTATTATCCACTAATTGACCTATGCTACTCTCAAGCTTATTATTCACTAATTGATCCGTGCTGTTTTCAAGATTATTATTCACAAGAGAATCTTTGTTAGCTATCGCTGCGGCAGAGTAAGGCTTCTCAGCCGCAGCCGCCCCTCTAGATGAAGCAGAATAAACCTCACGCGATGAATTATCTCTAGCAGAAGAAACTTTAGAATTCAAGCTAGAACCAGCCGCAGCCTTATCAGCAGGCCCCGCAGCCTTAAGCTTCGCTTCCACACTAA
>JBJTTW010000048.1:0-3218 GCA_046080385.1 bacterium | reverse complement strand
ATAATGAACAAGCTTAGGTAAAGATTTTAAATTTATGACGAAAATAGTTTCCTCAAAAGGAAAATGAAGATAATGATAATTAAAAGCAGCTTCCTGCAATGCTTTATCTAAGCTTTCTTTTTGTAAATATGACAACCTGAGCCTATTACTTAGAAAAATATGCACATCCTCTTTTTCTAAATTCTGCTCTTCTGAAAATTTATTTAATCTATCTACTAAATTAAATTCACTAGAAAATTTAACACCGAAACCAGCTACCAAATCAGATTCTAAAAGAATCTCTTCTGTACTTTTTATAGTTTCCATAATTCTATAATCGAAAAGGCTATCAATATGAGAATGGATATATAACGCTAGCTGTTCCTCAAAATCAGAATAGCCAACATGCCACTCATCAAAGAATCTCTCTCGTTCTAATTCTTTATTTATAATACAATCACCAGTAATGTTAGGACACTCCTCATCTTTGAAGTCTTTAGGTAGATATTGATAAATATACTGCTCTTTTAATTCTGGCTTGGAGAAAGATTCTGCGAGCTTTTCAAAAAACTCTAATAGCTTTTCTTTATTTATAGGTGACTCTTCAGCACGCCTATCTAACTCCATGTCAATTTGCTGCTGAATATTCTCGAATAATTTAATTACATAATTTCCGTTATGATAATCATCACATAAATCATATAAATTAGGGTCACTGCCAGTCACAGAACACGCTGGGGATTTAATAAACGCTAATAGAGAAGCTAGTCTAGTGTTACGAATAGAGTATAAATGATTAGCAGAGAGATTTTTCAGACTCCCTAATTTATAGTTATTTATATTATTTTCATCAAAGCTATCCCTAGAGAGAATCTTCATTAAACTTAAAATAAGAAACTGGTTATAGGATATCGTCAAAGACTGAAAATTAGTAGAGGCAAAATTAATAAAAGGATATGGTGGGTAATCATCATGATAATTATCTCTATTGCTAAGAATTAAACTAAAAAATGAATCTAAAGGTTCATTTCTATTACGCTTATCAGTTAAATGCGCTGCTAAAGGAGTAATGGAATTCATAGTAGGATATTTTTCTTTTAAGTAAGCATCCCAATAAAACTTTATATATTCTAAAAACTCTAAAGCCTTGTCTAGATCTTTATTCCTGAGGCTATCGTATTTATACAGAGCATGAGCTCCTATTGCTAGCATAGTTTCTAAGAGTAAGTGACGGCAATAAAGCTTATTAATAAAAGCTGTGAAATCCTTTAAATAGGAGTCGTTTATAAGCTTACTGCCTGATTTAGATAGAGTTTCAGCTCTACTTTCTAGCTCGTCAAGCTCACCTAAACTCTGTTGGGTAAGAAGAAAATTGCCTAAAAGTGCTTCTAAGCCAAAATAAAACTTCTCAGTCTCTGGATTTTCATTATCTGGATATGGTTTATACAAACTATAATAATCTTCTTTTAAATCTAAATTAGCCAAAACTTGAAATTCCATAAAACCAAATAAGCCTTCTATAACTAGCTTGAAAGTTTCTATATCATTAAAATCAATGAGATTTTTCATGAGCTGATAGAAATTAATGAAAATGGCTTCAAAATGTTTTCTTGAATTAGATGTAGATTGCTTCATCAGATTTTTACGGGCTAGTTTCTGTAATAAATTAAAAGTTAAACGATAGAGTAATTCTTTTTTTTGCTGAGAAGGATTTTCTAAAATCAATGCTTGTATTTCTATATTCGTAAATAGATATTTGCTTGAGAATATTTTACTTTCTGCTGATGCATGTCCTGCAAGGTCTAAGTAAAGATTATAGAGAGACTGTACGATATAATTTTGATATTTAATATTTAGATTTCCTGTCAATATAAGGTTCTTAATATGATTTAAGAAAATTTCCCGTATTCCTTCCGAGCCTTCCTTTCTACAGTACTTTTCTATCTGAAATAAAATATCAATGATTACAAATCCATGAAGTTCTACAAGTTCATTATTATTAATAAGCTTCAATAAAACTCCAAAAACTCTTCCTATATTGTTTGAAGTTCCATCTTTGGAATTTGCTTCCTTTAAACAGATCAATAGAAGTAAATCAACAGCATCTGATAAATTTTCTTCTGTTGATTTAGTGTCAAGCACAATTGCAAGAAACTTGTCGGAGATTGAGAAATTCAACTGTAGATTTTCATCATAATATGTTTTCAATAATCTAAGAGCCTTCTTTTTATTATCGTCAGAAACCTCATCATGAGCAAGAATCGCTAAAAGATCCTCAGTTTGTCCCTCTATCTTTGCACTCTCTTGTTTATCAATCTCACTATTCATAAGCTTCAGTCCGATAATCTATTCTTTTCTTTAGCAAGCTCAAAGCTTTCTATTAATTTACTAATTTGATTATTTAAAAGATTAGAGTCTTTTAGTTCCTCTATTTGTTTACGGGTAAAATCGTAAATCTCATACAGCCGAAAAATAAAAAATAATACGAACAACACTAGCACAACAGAGTGTATCGCATAAGGCAGAGCACAAGCGTATAATAAGAGACCTATAAGGCTAAGTCCCAAACTGATAGCGTGAAGCCCTAAAATATTCGGTATGCCCCGAGAAATGTCTCGGATTAATTCTGGTGGATTATTCTTAATAAAACCAAACTTCTTCTGTAGAAAATCTAGATGCTGACCAGCAAGACCTGGTACAAAAGCAATAACTGCAACATCATAAGCAACAATACTGCTGAGAATTATTAATATAAATTCCTTGGAGTCCTTCTCACCTAAAGGCAAAGTTACTGCCCCATTAAATAAAAGAATCCCGATCAGGAATATTCCTAATCCATAAGCTAGAAGAGTAAATAATAAAAGAAATCTCTTAATAGAACATTTCATCTTTAATCTTTTTTATTAATCCCCATCAACTTCTTCACACTTTTATCAAAATCCGACTCTATTAGCTGAAACCTATTATACTCCTGATATTCAGTTAAAGCCTTCTCCTCAGTCAAAAAAAATCAACAATTAAAGCCTTAACTTAAACCCTTTTCTAGAAGCAAACTGCTGAGCAATCTGATTCTTAGTCTTCTGACTCAGCCTATTCTCCTTTAAATTCAGCTCTATGAGGGAATCTGGAATCTCTAAGTTTTTAATATGCTGAATAAGATTACTCTCTAGATTAAGCTTCTTAAGTGTGCTTGGTAATTTTAAATCAGTTAAAACATCGCCGCGAGTGATATCTGGACC
>JBJTTW010000047.1:0-27163 GCA_046080385.1 bacterium | reverse complement strand
CATATCCTTAGGCGGATTTGCCTCAAACTCTGTCAAAAGCTGCTTTCTAAGATTTATTAATTTATTTACAGCAGCGTCTCCTTTGCTTGCCGTTTCTTGTAATGACTTCAAATGAGTATAGTCTTGGATAAAGGCTTCCTTATCTATTAAATTCTTGATTTTAATATCTGAAATTGAGTTTAAAAATTCTTCTAGTTCTTTAAATTTCTCATCTAAAGACATTTTAAGATATTTCCAAACATGCTGAAGATCACTATTATAAGACTTAAACTTATCTATATCAGTAAATAATTTATCTAGAAGATACAAAAATATCTCTTGATCTTGTAAATTTTTAAGCTTCGGGAAAATTTTCTTTATTAAATCTAAATCAAAGAATGGCTTTAAAATCAGGTACTCTAAAAAGCTTTTATTTTCAGCTAATTGATTAAGACTCTCTTGAGCTAAATATTTCTTATACTCCGATGGCTTGAAGGTCTCTCTTAAAGTTTTTAAATCCTTTATTTCTTTAAGATAGGTATTTAAGTCATTATCTAGTTTTGCCGTATTGGTAAATGGATTTTCTTGATCAAAATTAAAAGACTTACTTAAAAGACGCGCATAAGGCACTTGATTAGAGGTTTGCGTTGTACTCAGTTCTTCAATTGTTTCTGCTAAATTTTTGTCCACTGTATTCAGCTTGCTTTGTAAGGTTTCAAGATTTTCTCTCTTCCTTGCTATATCTGAGTTATCAGGATTAGTAAGAATATCTATATCTGCTCTTCTATCATTCTGGTTCTTCTTTAAAAAATAAGTAGCCTCTTCTTGAGAGATATAATTAAACAGAAGATAGTTTTTCTTTAGTCTCTCTAAGTCAATTTCTAGCTCTGAGTCTTGAATGTTTTGAAAATCTAATAGTTTATTTTGAAAATCCTTTTCATTAGACTTTTCTACGAATCTAGAAAAAGGCATATCCGTAGGTCTTGATTTTTCTTTACTTTTTGCCTCCTGGATTAAAGCATATTCGCACCCATCCTTTTCTAATAAGACTTTTAATATGGTTGGATTATTTTTTTCATTTTGATAAAAAGCATCCTTGAAAGTTGTATTTCTATTTTCAATTTGATAATTATTAAAACGATTCAGACTACCAGTAAAACATATTTCTAATGCATCAAAAATAGTCGTCTTACCAAAGCCATTAGGCCCGCTTAACAGAGAGCTTTCAGTTAAATCTATAATTTCCTTACCCCTCACACATTTAAAATTACTAATGAGCAATTTCTTCAATTTAAGATTCATGTTCTATTAATCCTAGTTTTGTAATTATGCTATCAAGCTTCTCATCTATCATTATGTTGGATAAATTTTTCATATCCTCTAGCTCTAAGCTATTTAATTCTTTACATGGACTTTCTTTATCTTCGATAAAAAGCCTTCTATTAAAATCATCTAGATTATTTTCAGAAAGCTGATAATTAATGATTTCATCTAATGGTTCAAAATCTTTTTGTACCTCAGAAAGCTTTATAAAAGGTAATTTAATGAATAGCTGTGTTAATAAAAAATACTCAGGATCTATGTTATTAGGCTGATCTAGACCTCCCGTAAAAAAATTATCAAATGAGCTTAAATTGTATAGCCTTTCCTGTAATTTGTTTATTGAGAGGGTCTTTAAGACCTCTAGAGCCTCAGATGTATACAGTAATATATATTTCTTGAGAAAAAACTCATCTTCTTCAATTCTATAAATCTGATTTTTTAATATCTTAAAATCATCAACTAAAGAATCGACGTTTACAAAAATAATCTGTGAGCTATTTTTCTTTACATTAGGATGCTCTTTCTGTGAGCCTTCCAAGTAATCAAAGAAGGATTTAGTTCTATCAGAATCTAAAAAATAATCATTAAGCTCCTTTGCTGTATATTCTGAAAGGAAATAATATTCTTCGTCATGCTCTTCATGTTTAAATAAAAAATCTTTTTTAGAATCAGTCTCAGATTCAGCTTCAGGCTTTGTTTCCTGAAAGCCGTTGTCAGTAAGAATTTTAGCTAGAAAGTTTTTCATAGACATTTACTTATTTCCTTTTTCAGCAAGCTTTGCTTTAATCGCATCTTTAATAGATTTAAATTTCATACAATCAGGTCGCGTAAAACGATGACTCAGGTGGGGATCTGATACTAGATTATCTGTATTAAGCTCAGTTATTGAAAATTTTTCGTTATCCCAATTCCAAGTCTCAGAAATAAATTGATTTACGATAACTTGATCAGAAGACCACGCTCTAAAGTTGTTTGATGTAGGTAAGAATTGCTTGAATCTCTGCTTCACGGAAGTGCTTAAATTTTCTTTTGCCACAATGCCACTTAAAATATGTTTTTCCTTTGGTAGTTGATCAAATAGAAATTTATCTGTATTAATATCCTCTACACCAGTTCCTATAATATATTCGGCTATAATTTCTTTAATAGCAATATCATCAAAGTCTGTTTCACTTCTATCTTTCGTATCATGAAAACTAAAGTTATAAATTAAATCCATAAAGTCCTCATTAGATTTTCTAACGATTCCCTTATAAATACTTTTAAACCCTTCTATCTTAGCTTGATCGATATCTTCATTATCTAGAATATAGTCTTCAACAGCCTTCTCGCAGCTGCAAATAAATTTATCTTTTAGTCTTCGACAACCCCTTTCATCGTGACGATCGGTAGAGGTTTCATCTTCTCTAGTAATTATGTCTTTTATGTCTTTAAATCTAATGGTAGGGTAAATGCGTTCATCTGAATCTTGGCTCCTGCTTTGATGAGCTTTCGTAATCTCACCATCTAGATTTTCTAAGATACGCAGAAATATATCTTTTGCTTCTCCTGATTGTAAAGGTGTGTGTGAATCAGAATTCAAGCTCTTAGATATCTCCTGAATTAAGCCAGTACATTTATTATTAATCTCATCTATCGGACAATAGTTCTGCTGATCTTCCCCCTTTTCATAAGCATAAAGTTGTATGTTGTTAAGATTCGCTACCCATTTTCGATTTCGATTAGGATATTTCCTCTCATAGTCCTCCTGACTTAATCCCCACCCTTCTACTTCTGTTGATACGTGAAGGTAGCGTTCATTTTCATCTACGCCTCTGACATCAAAACTATTAGTTCCATTAATGTCAATTACGTTTCTATAACTACTTAAACTCTTGCCTTGAGTGGCTTTCACTTGATGCCGAGAAAGAATTTCCTCCCCCTTCTTAATATCAAAATCTTCACCTGTAGGTGATTCGTATTCAATTGAAAAATTATCTAGAGTAGTAGAATCTTCTGAAATTAGTTCTTTAATTTCTTTTAAAGCTACGTAAATGCCAACCTTTCCCTGATAATTGTAACCACTCCAAGAAGCTACCGCACTCCTTGACGTAGTTTCATCAGCACTAGAATTATCCTTAGCCACTACTCCTTAAAAACCAACCCCAAGACCGCTCCAATAACCACACTCTCTAAAAACACCCCAAAGAACCAAGCCTGAGCCAGCATAAATGGAATCGGCATATAAGCATAAAGTCCTAACTGCGTCCAGCCAAAAAGCAGTCCTAGAAAAGCTCCGAAGCTTAAAGCATTTTTCATAGTTTTTTCTTTTATGATTACAGTATAGAAAAGGCTTATGATTACTGAGAAGCCTAACTGAATAGTTAGAGAATAAGGGAAAAATGCTTTCATCTCCTCGTAAGGACGCCATAAATGAGCGGTAGATTCGTAAATTCCTCTAAGTAAAAAGCCGTGCAGCAGGGCTTCAAAGAAAAATACGAAAACGAAAACTATTAGCGAAGAAATTAAAATCTTTTTAACTGGCATATATAAGCAGTTTAGCAGGAGCTTGATATACATGCAGTTTGGGTACAGTATAATTTCTTAATGGCTTATTTAGAAAAACGCCAAAATAAGAAGACTCGCTCTAAGTCCTGGTGGGGGCGTGAGTGGTTAAGCGTTATCGAAAACCTAAATGAAGACAGGGTTAATGATGATGAAAGTTATTCAAATCCATTTAAGATCACTGATTTTAAATATCAAAATGGAAAAATTACAGCTAAGGTCGCAGAAAATAGAAGTACCTATTATGTAACAGAGATTAGTCTAGAAGCATTTGCAGAACAGGATTTAAAAGTTCTTGCTGAAATTCTAGCCTCAAGTTCTTTAATACACGGGGATTTAGCCTTAGGTAAGTTACCGACTATCTTAAATACTGAATTACTAGAAAATGGCATAAATTTATTCCCAATTTCTTGGAAGGATATTAAATCTAAATGCAACTGTCCATCGCCTGCAAACCCTTGTGAGCATCAGTCTGAGCTATTCTATATGATCGGAACTGAGTTAGATAAAGATCCCTCACTTCTATTAAAGTTAAGAGGGGTTCCAGAAAGCTTTTTAAATTCTGAATCTCAGGTCGGAAAAAGGACTTTAGCGAGTCTTATTAAAAATATTCTAGAGGAAACTGTAGTGAATGAACCTGTAAGTTTAAAGCTACGAAGGATGAGCGACCGTGAGGGCGACGAAAAGGCAGACATTGGAGTTTTCGTCGAGCAATCCCTAAATGCTCAAAGAGATTATAATCAGCCTTTAAATAATCTAGAGTTTGACAGCCATCTCTGGCTAAACCTTCTCTCTGATAATCCTTCTTTCGATACTGCTTCGAATTTTAAAATTTTTTTACGGGACTTATATAATTCAGCAGCTTTAAAAGCAGATACTCTTTATAAGCCAGTCGTTAAAGGGACTGCCCGCAAACGTATAAGCTCAAAGCTAAAGAAGACGAATGACGAAAATGCAGACTTGAATATGCAAGTTAGTGAGCAGTTCGATGATTTAGAAATTAGCTTTAATGCAAAAGCCACTAGCTATGAGTGTTTATTTGATTTCTCAGTCGATTTAAGGGATTTACTTAAATGCTCTTTAAATCAGGATTTAAATTTAATCTCTCCTAGATTAGCTTTTACGCTTTTATTGATGCAGACTGCTATTTATATTATTAAGCTAGGCTTATATTCTCCAGAGTTGCTTTTTAAAAATGAACAGATTTTTCAAATCAGATATACCCCCATATTTAATAATGCTTCACTCTCACAGCGTTTAAACTTTTTAAAAACCCTTTACCCAGATGATTTAATTAAAAATTCTCAGGCGGAAAATGCCACTCAGGATAAGCCAAACTTTCTGAAAAGCTGTTTAATGAATGAGCTTCTGTCATTTTTAGTTACTGTTTTATTAAAGAAATTAACTCGAAATTTAAAAGTACTGGGGATGACTCCTTTAAAGACGGCTTTTTTAACTAATGCAGAATTTATACCAAATGGCTACGCAGACGAGGCTGTGGCTAAAAGTCTTAGTAACTGGCTAGCTAGGTTTTATATTCAAGGCGATGAAATTAAGCCTTTGATTCGTTTAGAGGAGCATGAAGGGACTGCTTGTAAACCTATAAGTTCAAGGCTGAGGAGGACTGAGGGCGACGAAAACGCAGAAATTGAAGATGGGGAGCAGTCTCTAGAGGTGAATTTTAAACTGCATGTAGACGTAACTAACACAAGTAAATTCCCGAATGAAATAGTTTCTTTAGAAAGCTTTACTGTTAAGGCTCGTGAGCAGTGTCCTGATGTTTATAAACAGCTAAATTTAATTCAGGAATATATCCCTGAAATCAAACAGGTCTTGGCTACTGAAGGGAAAGCGGCACCGATTTTAAGTATTAATCAAGTAAGTTCTCTCTTGGCTAATGCGAAAAATATTTTAAGTGTACTTGGAATAAATATTCTTGTACCTAAAGCCTTACAGAAGATTTTAAAGCCAAAACTTACTGTTAAAGTGAATTCCTCGTCTTCTCAGTCTAATAACGCTTTTCTTATCGAGCAAGCCTTAAGTTTTTCTTATGAAATAGCTTTAGGTAGGTCGAAAATAAATTTAAGTGAATTTAAAAAACTCGTCAAAAGCTCATCTGGATTAGTGAAGTTTAATGATGAATATGTGATGCTTAACCCTGCGGAGATAGCTTTACTTTTTAAACGTGCTTTAGAACCTTTACCACAGATAGAGACGGTTTTAGATGCTTTGCATTATGGTTTAGCAGGAAAGCTTAATGGTCTGGATTTCTCTTCTGATGCCTTTATTGATAATTTAATTAAATCCATCAGTGTGATGGAAACTGAGATAAGTTTACCAAAAAACTTAAAGGCGACCTTAAGACCCTATCAGGAAAGAGGTTTTGAATGGCTTTATACTAATTATCAGAATCGATTAGGTTCGTGTCTCGCTGATGATATGGGTTTAGGGAAAACCTTGCAGGTGCTTACCTTACTGTTAAAGATTCATCAGGAAAATGCGGAGCGTGCAGTTTGTGAGCAGCCTCCATCTTTAGTTATCTGTCCTACTTCACTTATAGGGAACTGGTTTAAAGAATCTAGCAAGTTTACTCCAGATTTAAAAGTTGCTGTTTATCATGGACCTAGAAGAAGCCTTGACTATGGAACTGTTGCTGAAAACGCAGAAATTGGAGTTCGGCAAGAGTGCCATTATGAGGGAATGGATTTAGTTATTACCTCATATGGCATTTTAAGGCAGGATATCGCTAAATTCTCTGAGCGAGAATGGAATCTTTTAATCATCGATGAAGCGCAGAATATTAAAAATCATGAAACTAAGCAAGCTAAAGCTATTAGAGCTTTAAAGGCGAAAAATTATATAGCTATGAGCGGAACACCAGTCGAGAATAATCTTTCAGAGTTATGGAGTATTTTCGATTTTATTAACCCTCGCTATTTAAGGTCTATAAAAGACTTTACTGATGAATATTCTATACCCATAGAGAAATACCGTGACCAAGAGAAAATCGCTCAGTTAAAAAGAGTGACATCCCCTTTCCTGTTAAGAAGGTTAAAAACAGATAAATCTATTATTCAAGATTTACCTGAAAAGATTATAAATGACCAGTTCGTCTATTTAACTAAAGAGCAGACTGCTCTTTACCAAAGTGTCGTGAATAATGCTTTAGAGCAGATAGCAGGAAGCGAAGGTATAGAAAGGAAAGGTAAGATATTTAAATTAGTAACTTCTTTAAAACAGTTATCTAATCATCCTAGTAATTATACTAAGCAAGAAGATTATGATTTTAACCTTTCAGGTAAAGCGATTAAGCTTATAGATATTCTTCGAGAAATATTAATTAGTAGAGAAAAGGCTTTAATTTTCACTCAGTATACTGAAATGGGAGATATTTTACTGAAGATGATTAAAGCAGAGCTAGGCTCTGAAGCTCTTTTCTATCACGGTTCTTTAGATAGAAAACGCAAAGATGAAATGGTAGAAGAGTTTCAGAATGCTTATACGAAAAAAATTATGGTTATTTCTTTAAAAGCTGGTGGTACAGGTTTAAATTTAACTGCGGCTAACCATGTCATCCATTATGATCTCTGGTGGAATCCTGCGGTAGAGAACCAAGCCACAGATAGAGCGTTTAGAATAGGACAGAAAAAGAATGTCATGGTGCATAGATTAATTAGCATGGGGACTTTTGAAGAGAAAATTAATGATTTGCTTAAAGCTAAGCAGCAGCTGGCGGATTTAAGTGTTTCGGTAGGGGAGAATTGGATTACTGAGATGTCGAATGAAGAGCTGCGGGGGATTTTGGGTTTATAGGCTTTAAGTATCTTTTATAGTAAAAAAAGTCCAGTAAAAATCCTAAATTAAAGCTTTAAGCTTGAAAAATGCTGTTTTTTTGTATAAGATGACCTTAAAGTGGGAAAAAGGAAGGTATGTTAATAGAGTTTAGTGTTAGTAATTTCAGATCGATAAAAGAAAAAGTAACATTTTCTATGCTTGCAGAAGATTCTTCTACAAAAAAGGATGGATCTAGCTTCCAGACTGATTTTAAAATGGCTCCAGATTTATCTGCTCTTTCGGTAATTTATGGTCCTAATGCTTCGGGGAAATCTAATCTATTAATGGCTTTGGGGTTTATGGGGACTTTAGTGCTTAACTCTGCTCATAAAATGCAGGATGGAGATGACTTTGAAGATTTAATTAAATATTTCAAACAGTTTAAATTAGGTAAGGAAGAAGCTCTTTCTGAGTTTGAGGTGGTTTTTATTCAGGAAAATTTTCTTTTTCAGTACGGTTTTTCTTTAGATAAAGAAAAAATACACGATGAATGGCTCTATGCTACTCCGTTTAGAGCTAAAAGGGAAAATACTAAACAGAAGTCTCAGACTTGGATTAGTCGTAGTGAAGGAAAAGTAGGTATTTCTAAGGAGAGAGAAGCGATTAAAGAGCTTTGGTTAGAATCTACTCGTAGTAATGCTTTGATTCTTTCTACAGCAGTTCAGTTAAATTCAGAAAAACTGAAAATTCCTTTTGACTGGTTTAAAAAGAGATTAAGAGTAATGTTGACTCCAGAATGGCTTTCACCTAGCTTCTCTTTAAATCGTTTAGAAACAGATAAAGACTCTATTTTAAAATTTATGCATGGATTAGATTTTTCTTTTCAAAATTTAGAGTTTAGAGAGCGTCTTTTTGATGAGAGTTTTTTAGATAGAAATTCAATTCCAGAAGAAATAAGAAAAAAAATTGCAGAAGATGTAAAAAAGTCTGGGGGGAAATTTCAAGAATTAAACAGTATATATCAAGTTGGTAAAAAGACTTATGACCTTGATTTTGCAGAAGAATCAAAAGGTACTCGTCGTCTTTTTGAGATGGCTGGACCTATTTTAGATGTTCTTGAGAATGGTTATGTATTAGTGGTGGATGAATTAGATACTTCTCTGCATCCTTTGGCTTTAAGGGGGGTAATAGAGCTTTTTAAAAATCCTAAAACTAATCCTAAGCACGCACAGCTAATTTTTACTACCCATGATACTAGTGTTATGGATTTATTTAATCGAGAACAGGTTTGGCTAGTGGAGAAAAATAATAAGTATATGAGTACCTTAATTTCAGTGGATGAATTTAAAGGCAGGACTACAGATATTATTGAGAAAAAATATATGGCTGGACGTTATGGAGCTTTACCAAGAATAGGAAATTTAGTCCATGTCTAGGATGAAGAATAAGCTTTCGAGAAGGGCTTCTAATCAAAAACCCAAAGAAGCTAGACTACTGATAGTTTGTGAAGATGAGAAATTCTCGGTTAAATATTTTAAGGACTTCTGTGAAGATTTAAAGATAAAGAATTTAGTGACGGTTGATGATGGACGGGAGGGAAGTGCACCTCAAAGTGTCCTTGAGCGTGCTTGTAAGTTAGTCAAGTCGCAGGATTTGGAGGAACAGGATACTGTGTATTGTGTGATTGATAAAGATGAACATTCTACCTATGCAGAAGTTGTAAGAAATTTTAACAGCATAATCAAGACAAATCTTTTAAAAGAGGGGGTTAGGAGTGGTCCTCAATTTAAATTAATTACTAGTGTTAGATGCTTTGAAATATGGATTTTATTACATCTTGCTTATACTGATAAACCTTTTAAGAGTCAGGATCTTTTATCTGACGAAATTAAGATTGCAGCTCAAGCTATGAAGAAGAAAGTTTCTAAAAACTCTTCAGGCACTGCTAAAACGCCTCTTATGTGTCAGGCACTAATTAAAAATGATATAAAACAAGATAACTTTAAATTAGATGGTAGGGATTATTCACTTTATGACATTAGTAAAGAGCTTATCAAAGAAGCTATTAAGAGCGCGAAGCAGCTTAGAAAAGATAAGCAGGCTCTTCACGGTGAAGATGATACGAGTCTTCGATTAGATGCAGACCCATATACTGAAATTGATTTATTGGTAGAGGATTTACAGAAGTTCTCTTCTTTTAACCGCTAATATTTAACCCATAATAAGGGTATAATTACATTAATAGCTAATATGTTATCTCTTGACATACCCTCTGAAATTCTACTAATCATCGCGAAGCAAGCTCGTGAGCTTAGGTTAGAAAAGAATTTAACTCAAGAAGGCTTAGCTAAGCGTTCTGGAGTTAGCTTAGCTAGTATTAAAAGATTTGAGCGTTTAGGTAAAATATCTTTAGAGTCTTTACTAGAGATAGCTTTAGTTTTAGAGGTTTTAGATGAATTTAAGTTACTGTTTAGGAAGCTTGAAAAACCACTTAGTATGGCTGAATTACTAAAAGAGCCTAAGAAAAGAAAGCGAGGGAGCCTAGTATAGTTACTTTTAATAAAAGAGACCGCTGCACAACGTGCAGTTTCAAGGCTGAGGAGGACGAATGACCGCAGTGTATCAAGCATACATGAGGATCATGAGGCGGGCGAAAACGCAGAAAATGGAGTTGTGCAATGGTCTCTAAAATTAAATCACTAAAAGTTAAGCTCAGATTCTCTCCAAGAGAGATTTTAGACTTAGGTATTTTAGCGATTAAAGATAGAGATATATTCTTTGAATATGATAAAGACTTTTTAGCTAAAGGGATTAATATTTCTCCTTTTAAACTTTCCTTAGAGGCAGGTGTCCAAAGCTCTAGAGATAAGCTTTTTGCTGATGGTTTATTTGGTGTTTTTAATGATAGTTTGCCTGATGCATGGGGGCGCTTATTATTAGATCGTAGTTTAGGAGCCCTCTCTATTAAGCCAGAGGAGCTTAGTCCGCTTGATAGATTAAGTCACATAGGAAATGCTCATATGGGTGCTTTATCATATGAACCCTTTATAGATACTGATTTTCGCTCAGATTCTCAGATGGTAGGTTTAAGTAAATTATCGAAAAAAGTTAAGCAGGTCTTAGAAGGGAGCGCTGGTAAAGTTATTCAAGAATTACTTTATCTAAATGGCTCTTCTGGTGGAGCGAGACCTAAAATACTTGTTAGTGCAAGCAGTGATTTTAAGACTTTAGTCTATGATCCTGATATTTTAAGCCACGAATACAAGCCTTATCTAGTCAAATTTCCATCTAGATATGATCCAGAAGATATCGCACAGATAGAATATGCTTATAGCTTAATGGCTAGGGCAGCTGGCTTAGAAATGATGAAAACCCATCTGCTTCATATTAAGAAAAATGAATATTGCTTTGCTACGGAACGTTTTGATAGAAAAGGTTCTGAGCGTTTTCACGTGCATACACTTTCAGGGCTTTTACATGCAGATCATAATTATCCTAATTTAGATTATGAAGCTTTTTTAAAAGTGACCTCGCTCTTAACAAAGAATAGATCTCAGTTATTAAAAGCTTTTCGCTTAATGATATTTAATATTCTTAGTCATAATCGAGATGATCACAGTAAGAATTTTTCATTTTTAATGGAGAGCCATGGTAACTGGTCTTTGGCAGCAGCTTATGACTTAACTTTTTCTAGAGGACCAGCTGGCGAACATAGTATGACTGTCGCTGGTGAAGGGAAAAATCCTTCTGAAAAACATATTATGCTTTTAGCTGAAAAGTTTAATATAGATGAAGCTGAAACTATTTATGAAGAGATCAGGGCTGTGATTTTAGATTGGAAAAAATTTGCGAAAGAAGCAGGTGTTAGTAAAACTTCTAGAGAGAGTATTCAGCAGGTGCTTAAACCTCAATAATCTCAAGAATCTTTTTCAAAGCCTCTAACTTAGCCTCAGTCTCCATAAACGCAGACTTCATCACTATATAAGATTGTGAATTTTTCGCTCCACCAAAGGAACCAGGTTTAAAGGCTGTCTTAGATTGAACGTGTGGTGGCAACTGACGTTGTACCATTAACCACTTCTGTAATCTTAAATTAGCAAAGATCTTGAGTTCGCCCTGTTCTTCAGAGATACTTGCGATCTGTTTTTTATTAGCAAGTAGTTTAATGTTACTGATTTCAATAAGATTTTTAGCTTCAGGTGGCAGTCTACCAAAGCGATCTGACCATTCGACAATTATATTATTTAAATCCTCTTCATTATCGATTATAGATAGGCGTTTATACTCATTCATACGCTGATGTTCATCGTCTATCCAAGTCTGCGGGAAGAATGCACTGATCTTCATATCAATAACGCAAGAATTTTCATATTCTTCCATTTCGGATTTCTCACCCTTAACTTCTGAAATAGCGTCACTGAGCATCTTGAAGTAAAGGCTCGCACCAACTGCGACCATGTGACCATGCTGCTCGCCGCCGAAGACATTTCCCACACCTCTGATTTCCATGTCTCTGAGCGCTACTTGGTAGCCAGAACCTAAATTATTTAGTTCTTTTATGGCTTTTAATCTCTGCCTTGCAGTCTCTGAGATATCCGCAGCTGAGTTATAGAGCAAATAAGCATAAGCCTGTGTATCAGATCTACCTACTCTACCGCGAAGCTGATAAAGCTGTGAGAGACCGAAGGTGTTAGCATGGTTAATAATAATAGTATTTGCGTCACTGATATCTAAGCCAGTCTCTATAATCGTCGTACAGACTAGGACTTGGAACTCGCTACTGATAAAGGCAAACATAGTATCTTCTAATTCCTGCGGCTTCATCTGCCCGTGAGCCACTCTTACAGAGGCTTCTGGGACTAATTCGGAAATTTCAAAAGCTAACTGCTGTATAGTTTCTACTCGATTATGTAAGAAGAATATTTTTCCGCCTCTCTCGATTTCATGCAAAATAGCGTTTCTGACTACTGAAGATTTATATTCACCAACAAAGGTCTTTACTGGAAGTCTATTAGTAGGCGCAGTAGCGATTAAGCTTATATCTTTAATTCCTGAAAGTGACATATGTAATGTCCTCGGAATCGGTGTCGCTGACATGGATATAACATCTAGATCCTTTCTTAGTTCTTTTAATTTTTCTTTATGGCTAACGCCGAAACGCTGTTCCTCATCGATAATCAGTAAGCCTAAATCTTTAAACTGAATATCTTTCTGTAAAAGCCTGTGAGTGCCGATAACTAGATCACATTCCCCAGTTTTTAAAGCTCTGATAGTCTCTTTCTGCTCTTTAGCAGATTTAAACCTAGATAGTAAGCCCATCTTAATAGGATAAGGAGCGTAACGGTCACGCATAACATTAAAATGCTGCTGTGCTAAGACTGTGGTAGGAACTAGTACGGCGACTTGCTTTCCTTCCATAATGACTTTAAAAATAGCCCTGATAATAACCTCGGTTTTACCGAAGCCTGCATCACCGCAGATAAGTCTATCCATGAGCTTCTCTGATTCCATATCTGATTTAACGTTTACTATAGCTTTAAGCTGATCTACTGTTTCATCATAAGGGAAAGCATCTTCCATTTCTAGCTGCCAAGGAGTATCAGGCTGATAGATGTGACCAGTCTGTTGAGCACGTCTAGCATAGAGTGCGACAAGATCTTGAGCGATTTTTTTAACTGACTTACGAACTTTCTTTTTCGTGCGGGTCCACTCATTACCACCGAGTTTAGAGAGTTTAGGCTTAACATCTCCAGCTAAATCAAATCTAGATAAGAGATTTACCTGATCTACGGGAATTAGGACCCTCGCTTCACCAGCGTATTCTACAGCTAGGTATTCTTGTTTCCCTATGCCACTGAGTTCTATAATTTCAGTGCCGCGATATATACCTAGACCGTGCTTGAAATGAATAACGTAGTCATCTCTGTTTAAGTCTGCGATATCAGTATAGGCATTCTTCCTTTTCTGTTTTTCTTGTTCTAATTCTTTATCTGTTTTCTGATTTTTCTGCTTAGCTACTGCCTGACGGCTTCTGCCGAATAATTCACGGTCAGTAAGAATCACTAAATCGAAACTAGGTATTTTACAACCTTCTTCCAGACCATCTCTTAAAACTATAACTAGGGATTTAGGTAGATCATCTAGGTCTTGATTTGCGTTTAGATAGAGACACTGAATATCCCATTCTTTAAGAATCCCTATAACCCTCTGCGGCTGTTCAGAGAATATAACGATCTTTTTACCAGCTCTAACATTCTCTTTAATAAAAGCTGTAAAATCTTCTACCTTACTTGCGAAGCGTTCAGCAGGGTAGGACAGTATCTCTAAGCTAAGTGAATCTGAGTCATTAGTTAACTCTTCGACGTTCTGTATGTATAGTCTTTTAGGAAAAGCTTTAATCTCTTCCGCGACAGCCTTCCAGTCTTTAAAAAGATTAGTCTCTATTGGAATTAGTTTACCTAAGCTAACCCCGTCTTTATACTGTTCTTTAATTTTTTCTTGCCATTGTTCGTTCTGTAACAGTAAATCCTGCCATTCATCGAAAATTAAATGCACCTGATCTTGAGCTGGAAGATATTCGAAAAGCGAGCTGGAACCTTGACCTAGAAAGGATTTATAATATTCCACTCCTTCCCAGTAAAGAGAGTCTTTTATGGGGGCAGTGCTGCCCAGATTATCTTGAATTTGACTAGCTAAGGATAACTCTAAACCTTCTTTAGTTTCTTGCTCTAGGCTAGTACTATACTCTGTAACTCTCTTTAAAATCTTCTGTTCTAAACCATCGTCCTCTCTGCGAATGATAGAAAAACGTGGGTGAATGGTTAGGGTTTCTACTTTCTGGATAGATCTCTGTGAATGAATGGAGAAAGTTCTGATACTTTCTATATCATCACCGAAAAATTCTATACGTGTAGGCTCGCCCTGTAGCGGATAAATATCTAAAATATCTCCTCTGTGACTGAACTGACCGCGATTTTCCACCATAAACTGTTTAGAGTAACCCAGCTCTATCAGTCTGCGAGCGATTTCTAGTGGATCAGTTTTAAGCTTAGGGTTTATGATTAAGGAGTTCTTTTCTAATAAAGATTTTTCTATATACATCTGTGTAAAGGCTTTAAAAGTAATTACTGTAAGCGATTTACTATCTTTTTCTTGCCATTTAGAGAAAGCTTCGTACTGCGAGCTCGTCACGGAAACATCTGAATTTATCTGGTCATAAGGAGAAATTTCCTGACACGGAAAATTACTTACCGAAAAGCTTTCACCAAGAAGGTTCTTAATTTCTCTGTAGTAAGTAAGAGCTTCATGGTGATTATTTACGATAAATATTAGATGCTTATTTAGGCGTTTAAAAATATTAGCGAGTATAAAGCTTTTCGCAGAGTTAGTTAGACCATGTACTATAAGCTCATTTTTGCTGGTGAGTTCATGATAAAGAGTATTAAAATTATTATCTTTTTGAATTAAATCTAAGAGCAAGTTACATTTACCTATATTTGATTAGCGACGACGATTAATTCAGGTCTTTTACCAATCTGCTGTTTGATAACTTTATCCATTAAATTTTTGATAATGTTTTCACATTCATCTAATTTAGCAGAAGGCTTTCCTGTAAATAGATTCTCTACGGCTTCCGCTATAGGCTGAGTGTTAAACATGCAGAAAGCTCTCCATTCTTTATTTTTAGAGAAAGTGCAGGCTTTAGCTGAAAACACTGGGCCTGAGACGATTTTTTTATTTTTATTTATAGAGAAGCTGATTATGACCACCCCTTCTCGGGAAATAACATCTCTGGATTTAATGATGTGGTCTTCTAGTTCATAGTGATCTAAAGTGCTGTATAAAACTTCTTCATATTTAATCTGTTCTATGACTTTAACTATATTATTATCAGCGAACTCTACGAGGTCTCCGTTATCTAAAATTAATATAGAGCCAGGGTCAAAACCAGTTTCTACTGCTAATTTGGCGTGTTTTACTAACTGCCTTGTCTCACCTAGAGCTGGAATAAAGTAGCGAGGCTTGACTACATTAAACATGAATTTCAATTCTTCAGTTAAAGCATAGGATTCTACATGCACTGAAGCATTTTTACCGCCGATGATCTGAACTTCTTTTAGAAAACACTGATCTGAGATTTGGGCCATGATACGCACTGTGCCTGCTGGTAAGTCCCCACTGTTAACGACGACATCACCTTCTCTTAAAATGAATTCTAAGCTTTTATTGAAAGCTACTAACTCTAAGCCTTCTAGTGCTAAATCTTCAGCAGAACTAGTAAGGATAAGTATTTCAGAGTCTTTATAGTTACCTATTTCACTAATGCTTATAAGCAGCTCTTCACCGAAACTGAGAAGACCACTCTCTCTGCCAGCATTTATGGCTTTTCTGATATTTCTATGTATTAGAGCTACTTTCCTGTTAAATTCCTTAGCTAAATTCAAGAAAAGCTGAATTCTAGTGAAATTTGAATCATAAGTATTAATCAATATTCGCTTAGAACTGTTCTGAGACAGTATTCGCTTAAAATTAGGGACTAACTCTAATTCTGAAAGAGAATAGCCAGAAGTCTCTACATTAGTAGAACAGCCGATGTATAGATCTATCGCTTTACCAAATTCAGTCTGATTCGGCATAGCAGCTAGCATACCAGCTATATCAGTCTTCTCGCCATAAAGAGGGGTCTGATCTATTTTAAAACTGCCAGAGTAAAAGATTTTTTTCTTATGAGCTTCTATCAGTAGTGCATAGTTATCAGCACAGGGGCTAGTTATAAAGAAAGGTCTAACGGTAAATGGCGCTAAATCTAAAGCTACACGGCTTTCTAGTTTATGCCAAGAAATTTTACTTACGGTTTCAGGGTTTAATTCTAGTTTTACTAACTCTAAAGCGATCTGCGGACCATAGACGTTTTTAATTTCTAAGCTGCATATCACCTGGTGAGCTCCTCCGCAGTGACGATAGTTAGGAGAACTTAATATTAATGCTTTAATGCGATCTTTTTTATTTTTAAGATAGTTAAAATCAGCGATAGCATAGTCTATACCAGGGTTATCATGACCATAATGTCTTAATCCCGCATCGATAATAATATACTCAGAATTTTCAGGGTCTTTTTCATCGTATGATTCGAAGACGAACATATTTTTACCAAGCTCATGTAAACCACCAAGAGCCAGCATCCGCAGTGTCCTGCCATCTCCATGAATAAATTCTCTCGCTATTTCATTTACAGAAGGTTTATGTGCAGTTTCATTTTTTGCAAGAGGCTTTCTGTCACCGTGATTAGCATTTTGAGAATTATTAGAGTATGTATTATTAGGCATCTTTAAAATAAGATTTCAGACTGGGCAGAGTTCACTTTCTTTAAGAACTTCTTGATAAGCTTTAATGGCTGCTCCAGCATTACATTTATGACCTAGCTTCACTAGGAGTGCTTCAAGAGCGGTTAAGCCAGTTAAAATATCTCTCTCTGAAACGAAACCAAGATGCCCCATTCTGAAAATTTTATCAAGGAGTTCCTTCTGACCGTTCGCTACTACTATATTCCAGTCGTTTTTAAAAGCTGCTCTAATAGCAGGTACTGCGATGTTTTCTGGAGGATAAATCGCTGTAATCGCCGCAGAAGCAGTTTCATCTTCAGTAAGTAATTTAAGGTTAAGTGCTTTAATACCAGTTCTTAAAATATCTCTAAGACGCTTATGCCTAGCCGTGATTTGATCGATACCTTCTGCCATCATCATATCTAAAGCTACATTTAGAGCTATTATTAGGCTTACATTAGGTGTCCAAGGAGTAGTATTATCTGTTAAGGCTTTCTTAGCTTGGTTCCAGCAGAAATAATAACCGGGCTGCTTACATATAGCTTTAGCTGCCATCGCTTTATCTGAAACGAAAATAAAACTTAGACCAGGGGGAACCATAAAGCCTTTCTGTGAACCAGAGATTAAAACATCTATACCAAGCTCATCAGTATTAAGTTCCATGCAGCCAAGACTAGTAACAGCATCTACCATAACTAAAGCACCATGCTCTTTTATTAATGGAATTAAAGCTTTTAGGTTATTAGCTGTACCAGTAGAAGTCTCAGAGTGGGTTAAAGTTACAGCTTTAATTTTATGTTCTGTATCTGCTGCTAATTTAGCTTTTAAATCTTCAGGGTCAATCGCTTTCCCCATTTCTGTTTTAATGATATCCAGATCTGCACCATATAATTTAGCTATATCAGCGAATCTCTGTCCGAAAACCCCTATAACTAAGCTGAGAACTTTATCTCCCGCATTAATAGTATTAGAAATCGCGGCTTCCATAGCACCAGTGCCGCTGGCAGTATAAATAAAAACATCATTTTGAGTTTTAGCTATCGCTTTTAGTTTTTCATTTACAGAAGAGAATATTTTAGAAAATTCTTTAGATCTATGACCGATAGGATGCTTAGCTAGTGCTAAAAGCACAGACTCTGGCACTGGAGTGGGACCAGGTATCATTAAGAAGTCTTTATCTTGCATAAATTTCTATTATAGCAGCAGCTTAATATATTAATCAGTGCTAGTGTATAGCTAGTTTTTTTTAATAAATTTACGGGGTGAAATCTTATGACAATGTAAAATGTTTTCAATGCTAAAAACTATAGATTTTGCACAAGAGTTAAGGATTAGGATAGCTGATCCGAGAATCTTTTTAAACGAGTTTTTTGGCTATATGTCTTTTACAGCAGGCTTAGTGACAGCGCTTCTGCTTATTTTTAATTTTAGTTTCGCTTATACTGTTTCTAATCAAATACTACTACTCTCCTGTGCTCTTCAGAACCTACCTCTACTAATGGTTTACATCCCTCAGTATCGAGTGCTGTTAACGACTGGAATCTTAGGGATTATAGTTACGAATTATTTCGCTACTAATCCTATCGGTAATGCTTTTAGAGAAGGGCTTTTCGTAGGTTTTATTAAAGTAGATTATAGCTATGAGGCTTTAGTAAAGTATTATCCTGAAAAATATAAACACGAAAAAGAGCTGTTAGGCGGTGGCAAGCTTTCTAAAAATTTACTTCCTTATTTAAGAGTTATTACAGAAGAAATCTTTAAGCGTTCATTAGAAATGCTTTCCTTAATAAAAGCAGGTAAGTGGAATGCTTTTATAGATGATGCTATTAGATCCCAGTTTTTCTCAAGCTTGCTTAGAATAATCAGTGCGACGCCTTTATTTATTATTGCAGGTTTTGAAGTAGCTGCTTATTACGGAGTATTTTTTAAGACGCTTGAATATGACTCTATCGCTGCGATAGTAACGACTCTGTCGATTCGAGCTTTAGCTTTTTCTAGTTTTTTAGATGGACTTTCTAAAATCGCCTTCGGCTTTATGCGAGAGAGTTTTATGATGAAATTAGGTGGTGTGATATTCGCTTCTGCTCAGTTGTATTTAGTTTTTATGGGTGAAGATAGTTTAAGGCTAGTCATCCCACTCTCTCTTTCAGGACTTGCGGCTTATCCAATAGTAGAAGGGGAGAGGCTCAGGAAGCTTGCGCTAGGGCGATGAATTACGCTAATATACTTTTTATAAAGCTTTCCAAAATTAAAAAAGTATATTAGTTCTTTTAATTATTCTTGCATTTAGTATTTTAGGCTACCAGTCCAATTCTAGGTGTTAAATGCAATTATGAATATTAGCTAGGCTCACCTAGCTAGGAATGTACCTATAGCTCTACCTGTGTCTAGTGGGACTACTACACGAGGTCTTTCAGGATAGTCAGTATCGCCGCCACCACCAAAATTAAAAGTCTTTTCCAGATTAAAATACCCTTGTGGTATTACTAGGTTCATATTATTTTCCTCTTATGAATTTAATCACTTATCTTGATTAGTATAATAACAGAGAATCTGCGAGAAAATGCTGCCCGGGTGAAGCTTTTATCTTGATTTAAAAGTTTATCTTCTTTTTAATTTTTAGTATTTCTTTTGTTTGTTATTTTATTTTCTTCATGCTATTTGAAGCTAGATAATACTAATTTTACTTACTCGGTGAGAGCTTCTATTGGAAATGAATTCTTAGCCGCCCACAGCTGGTACATCCATTTCGGTGCCGACTGTTTCCATAACTTGAATATTAAAATCAGAGGAAAGCTCGGCGTAGCTAAGTATGTGTACATGTGAATCGAACTGTTCTATTAGTCTAAATAGTGGTAAACGCAGTGAGGGACCGCAGATTAATACTGGTCTTCTTTCTGCTTGTTCTAGAATACGTCTAGAGGCATGAGAAATCATAGTTACTAAATTCTGTATCTGTTTAGGATCTAATATTAGAACTGTCGCATCATCGACTTTCTGCAAGGCTTGCTCTAATTTATTTTCCCAGCTAGGATGGAAGGCCATCGCTGGCAGCTGTCTATCTGGTGTGGCAAACTCTAAACAGATCTGTCTGCCTAGTGTGACTCTAAGCTTCTCTGAAAGTGTGTCTGGATCTTTAATAGAGACGCTTAGATCTTCAAGTTTTTCTAAAATATAGTGAATATCTCGTATAGAGACCCTCTCTTTAAGTAAATTAACGAAGACTCTTCTGAGATCACCTAAAGAAATAGCACCAGGTACTAAATTATCGACTAGTTGTTCATCAGTATGCTTGACTTGGTCAAGAACTCTTCTTACATCAGATTTCTCAAGCAGGTCATCTATATTACGTCTCACGACTTCAGCTAAGTGAGCTGTGATTACCCTTACGGCTGGTGCTGCTGGCTTATCCCAGTCTATCTGTTCTAAGTAGTCTGGGTCTACCCAGTAAGCTCCCTCTTGTAAAGCTGGCTCCCAGCCTTGAATAGAGCTAGGTGGTGGCTCGGAATAAATATTATCCCAGTCTTCACGCAGGATAAGCATTTTATCGGGATAGATCTCAGCACTAGCTACAGTCGTATCACGTATGATAATCCTGTATTCATTTGCAGATAAACTTGGTGCATCCATTATCCTCACAGAAGGCAGTATATAACCTAGGTTTAAAGTAAGCTGGTGTCTTAAACTCGCTACCTCTGGCACAAGAGTACCATTCTTAGCAGGGTCTGCGATGTCTAATAAATCAGCTCCTACCCAGATAGCTAGTTTATCTACTTCCAGTAAGGAGTACATCATTTCTGGAGTTGCACGTGGTGCACCACTTTGGTCGACGTTCTCATTAAGCTCAACGCTAGTATCTACATCATCGTCATCATCAGGTTTTTTAAGTTTCTTCGTGAAATTATAAGAAAGATATGCAAGAACACCAGCCATAATGAACATCGAAATTTTAGGCATACCAGGTAGAACTCCGAGTATAACGAGTAGTGCAGAGCCGATAGCAAAAGCACTTGGCTTTTTCATTAATTGATTTCCTAAATCCTGACCGAAGGAATCAGCAGTAGAACCAGCACGGGTAACGATAATACCTGTTGCTATAGAAAGGATAAGAGCTGGAATAGTAGCTGAAATCGCATCACCTATGGTTAAAATGATGTATTTTTGAGCTGCTTCCTCAAAGCCCAAGCCCTTCTGCATCATACCAATCGATAAGCCCGCCACTATGTTGATGATAGTGATAATAATACCAGCCATTGTATCGCCTTTAACGAACTTAGAAGCACCATCCATAGACCCGAAGAAAGCTGACTCACGTTCCACGTCTCTACGCTTTTCTTTAGCTTGCTCGCTGGTAATGAGACCTGCGTTAAAATCGGCATCTATGCTCATCTGTTTACCAGGCATCGCATCTAAAGTAAATCTAGCTGATACTTCCGCGACACGTTCAGCACCTTTCGTAATAACCATGAAGTTAACGACCGTAATGATGACGAAGATAATTACCCCGACGACTATATTGCCGCCAGCTACGAATAAGCCCATGGCCTCGATTAGCTCTCCAGCATCACCATGTAAAAGAATGGATCTAGTACTGGAAATATTCAGTGATAGGCGAAACATCGTAGTTAAAAGCAGAAAAGTAGGTAAACTCGCAAAATCGAGAGGTTTTGATATATATAATGAAATTCCTATAGCAAGTACTGAAAACGTAATATTTAAAGAAATTAAAATGTCTAGAAGAATAGCTGGCAAAGGGATAATGATAATCAGGATAATCCCAAAGATTACCAAGCCGACCAGTATTTCACTGATGTTAAATTTACCCATTCTTTGAATTAGTACCCAAGAATTCACTTAATAATGCAATGTATAAGCATTATTAAGTGCCTCCTTCATATAGGTAAATATATGCTATCCTCTATGATTTGGTTAAGAAATGAAACTTGAGATAATAAAAAATTCCAAAATCTGGTTCATCCTATCTGGATCACTGATATTAACTAGTTTTATATTTGTAATTTTCTCTTTCACTAAATTTTCTAGTCCTGTAAAGTTAGGCTTAGATTTTACAGGTGGCAGTAAGATTGAATATGTTTTTCAAACAAAAACACTTAAAGATCAAAATATTTCATCTGAGTCGATTCAGCAACTTTTAAGTGAAGTCGGCTTAAATAATAATAATGTTCAAGTCGCACCTCAAAAAGAAGTTATTGAGCTAATTCTGCGTACTAAAGCCGTTTCTGATGATCCAGTCTTAGATAAATTTAATCATCTTCTAGAAGTTAAATTCGGGGCTTTTTCTATTAATTCGATAGAAACTGTAAGTCCAATTATTGGACCTGAATTATTTTCAAGCGCAATAACCTCTTTAATCATTACTATCCTTGGTATAGTAATTTATATTTCGACTAGATTTACAAGAGATTATGCTTTTTCTGCGATTATCGCTCTGATACATGATGTATTTATTGCAGTTGGTTTATTTGCCTTTCTTGGTCTATTCTTTGGAATTGAAGTAGACAGCTTATTTATTACTGCTTTATTAACTATTTTTGGATTTTCTGTACACGATACCATCGTGGTTTTCGATAGAATACGTGAAAATCAGAAATTACAAAGTAAAGCTTTTGGTTTTACGGCAGTTACAGAACTTAGTATTAATCAAGTTTTTCAGAGAAGTTTAAATACTTCCTTAACGGTACTTACTGTGCTTGCTGTGCTGTTTTTCTTTGGTGGTTCTAGTACGACTCTTTTTGCGGGAGCCTTATTTTTTGGGCTATTTATAGGTACTTATAGTAGTCTTTTCGTAGCTAGCCCGATTTTAGTTAAGCTTAGAAACAGATAATTTTAAATATCGGAGACCGCTGCACAACGTGCAAGTTCAACGCAGAAAATGAAGTTGTGCAGCGGTCTCCAGCACATAAAAAAACCGAGCTAGGACCTTCGTCCTAGCTCGGTTAAAATCATCCCTCAGATAAAATGTTTATCTTTCTGATGCGACTAAATCTCTATCAAGAGACATCGCAAATGAACCAGTCGCTTCTTCGATGTTACCACCTAGCTTGTACTGCCTAGCCCATTGTTCTAAAACCTCAGCTTGGCTTACGTTTCTTTCCTGTGCAATACCCTTAATGATTATTAAGGCTTCAGGACTTAGGCGAAAGGACACCATAGTTTTAGCTTCACCATATCTTGGCTTAGGACCTGTTTTTTTCTTACTTGCTGTTTCTATCATTTAAATTCCCCTAATATTTCGTCTTAACTAGATGTTGATATATTTACACGTTATACATTAATGTTCAGTTAAGACAAAATAAATTGTGTATCACTTAATTAAAAATCATAATACAGGACTAGGATATTGTAAAGGTTTATTTCTGAAAAATTTATTTTTTATTCTGATTTACAAGGTCTTGAATGACTTTGAGTATCTTATCTTTAAATTCTTGAAGACTTGCATTGTTAGGGATTACTATATCTGATTTAGAGATTTTTTCCTCTTGAGACATCTGAGAGTTAATTCTATTTAGTATTTCCTCTTCCTTCATCTCTGGATTACGTTTTCTCAGCCTCTCTATCTGCACGGATTTATCTACTTGAATAAAAATTATGGAATTAAATCTCTTTTCTAAATGTGCCTCAAAAAGTAAAGGAACATCATTTACCAAGATAGGTGAGTTTGCATTTTTTATCACCCATTCTTTAAGTTTCTTTTCTACTAAGGGATGAATTTTTTCTTCTAAGAGTCTTCGCTTAAGCTTCTGTTCTTCTTTTTCACCAAAGATTTGTTCAGCGATGACTTTTCTATTTAAAGATCCGAACTTTTGTATTAAAAATTTTTGTAAATCCCTATCTGAACTATATAATTCATGAACAATAGTATCGCTACTGATACAGGGTATGCCCTCTTCTTCAAAAAAACTAGCTGCTGTGGATTTACCGGAACCGATATTACCTGTTAATCCTATTAGGACACTGCCGAACTCCAATTTCTGCGTTTTCGTCCTCCTTAAGAATGGCACTGATTAAGATTTAATTTTAATTCTTCCGTGCTGCAAACGCTAATAATTTGATCATTAATTACAAATTTACTTTGCCACCATTCTGTAAATGCTTCCACTACTTCATTATCAAATTGAGTGCCTGCACATCTTTTAAGCTCAGCCATAGCCTCTTCGGGGCTTTTAGCAGGGGTATAAATTCGGTTAGTGGTCATCGCATCATAAGAATCGACTACACAAGTAATTTTTGCGATTAAAGGTATATCTTCCCCCGCAAGACCATGCGGATAGCCTTTACCATCTATTCTTTCGTGATGAAATAAAACAGGCTCTAAGCAGTGTTTAAGTGAATCAGATTGACTGATAATATCTGCACCTAAAACGACATGGGTTTTCATGATTCTAAATTCATCCATGCTTAAGGAGGCTGGTTTTAGGAGTATGGTGTCACGAATTCCTATTTTGCCTATATCGTGTAATAAAGCACCGCCCTCTAAACTTACTTGTAGTTGTTCAGGTAAAGAAAATAATTTACCCAAATCCTTAGCCATTTTATAGACTCGATAGCTATGACCACTAGTGTAAGGATCTTTTAATTCCAAAGCATGAATCAGAGATTTTGCAACCTCATAATAAGAATTATTGATTTTAGGGTCTGATCTTTGGTTCATTTAATGAAACGAATAATACTATTATCGGATTATTCTTTAAGAGCCTGAATCCTTACTATATAATAGTATCTTTTAAAACTTAAAAAAACATTAACTTGTAATTTTATTGAATTACTATTTCCAGAATTTTTCAGTGCCGTTGAGTATTTCTACTCAGATAATATATTATCAAGATTCCAAAGGGAATATAATTTTTAGGTAGTAGCTGAAAATTATGTATAAATTGAGTTGTGGGTTAAGACTATTTGTCATTGTTTATAGTCTTATAATTTTTAATTTAGGATGTTTTGCTAATCCGTATCAACCAACAGAAGCTGATAAAAAGTCGGAGGTCTCCCGCTTAATTAATCAGGGGATTAAGTACCATAGCAGCAGAAATTATCCATTAGCTATTCAAGCTTTTTCTGATGCTTATAATATTGATAATAATAATTTAGAAATTACTAGTAATCTAAGTATTACTCATAACAATTACGGTAAATATCTTGCTGAGCGTACAGATCCCAAAGGAGCTATGACCCAGTTCCGTACAGCACTTTATTACGATATTAATAATGATATCGCAAGAAAGAATTTAGAAACCCAGTTACAGGCAAAGAAAGTAAACCCTAAAGATACAACTGCTAGGCTATTAGAAGCTGAAGATGAGCGTGCTCAGAGTAATTTTTTTGCAGCTCTCGGTGAATTAAATGAAGTTAATAAGATACAAGAGACTCCTAGAGCTTTTTTAATGATAGGAAAGATTTATCATGTACTTTCTTTAAGGTCTATTGACGATAAAGTCGGTTTTATGGCGAAGTCATTGAAGAATCTTGATAAAGCACAGCTTCTAGAGCCACGTAATCCAGAACCGATTATTGCTAAAGGTGATATTTATGTAGCTAAAGGAAAGATATCAAAAGGCATAGATTATTATAAACAAGCCATAGAACTGGACCCGACTAATGGCCCGGCTCAGCAGGCCCTCGTGAATGGCTGGTTAGCTGCTATTAGAGTGGCTCCTAGTATCGCGAATAATTTTGTTGGTTTAGCTACTGCTTATCAGTTACAGGGAAATATAGATCAAGCTGAAAAGAATTACAGAAGAGCCTTACAGTTAGAGCCTACCAATCAATTAGCTGTTGATGGTATTAAAGCAATAGAGAATGACAAAGTTCAGATGGAATTAGATCTGTTTCTAAATCGTGCAATAGCTTTTCAAAAAGAAGGTAGGTATGATGAAAGTATAGATAGCTATATAAAAGCCGTGAGATTATCACCGCGTAATGCTGATATTCACTACAATGTCGGTACTTCTTTTCAGGCTAAAAAGGATTGGTTTCAAGCTGAGAAAGCTTATAGAAGAGCTCTTGAGCTAGACCCTAATCATAAAGAAGCCACTCTTGCTTTAAAAGCTCTTACTGACGATAGAAAGGAAACGCAGGTATCCGAAGCTTTTGATAAGGCTATCGCCCTGCAACAACAAGGTCTTTTAGCTGAAGCAATAAGTATTTACTTAAGAGTCGCAGAGGATAAGCCTACTGACGATACGCTTTTTTATAATTTAGGAACTGCATATCAAGCGAATGGTGAATTTGATAAAGCAAAGGAAAGTTTTATTCGAGCTGCTACTCTTAAGCCAGAGGATCAGACTTATAAAGATGCTTTAGCTTTCATCGTTAATAAAAAAGCTGACCAACTTTTAGAAAAAGGGGTTAACGCTCAAACTAATGGTAAATATGAAGATGCTATAGCATCCTATCTTGAGTTATTGAAAATCAATTCTGGGCGTGCAGATATTTGGTATAACCTTGGTATAGCCTACCAATCCATAGCTAAACCAGATGAAGCTTTAAATGCTTATACGAAAGCTTTTGAGATCAACCCGCGTGAGCAATCTGATGCAATATTCTTTGGGGCACTTATTCTTGAAGATAAAAAAAATATCACTAAAGCTATGGAATTATATGAAAAATACATAAAAGTCGCTCCCAGTGGGGAATATTTCATGGATGCAAGAGATCGCTTAGAATACATAAAGTCACAAAATTAAGGGAATATATAGAGAATGTTCTACTCAGAGCCGATAATTGAAAATTTCATTGCCGGAATCAGTCAAGAGGACTTTTTGAAAATTGAAGCTGTAGATGATGATGAACAGGCTTACTCGATGATTACTAGATTATATGAACGAGATTTCGGAGCGGCTCCGAGTGGCGTGGGCGAATATTTAATTCGCAATAAATTTCAAATAGGTTCGGTGGAGTCAAATAAGGCTTATATTCCAGATAGTCTGCTTTAAGCTCTCGGAAATTATCAGCATATTATATTTACGTATTGTATAATTTATTTTAAGGCATTCTTGCCGAATGAGTAATACCATTATTTTTCACCAGATTAAAGTGGTATTTTGATCTAAGCAAGGCTGAGGAGGACGAATGACTGCAGTCTATTACTGCAGGTTCGGAAGATTATGAGAGCGACGAAAAGGCAGAAACTGGAGTTCCGTTCGCCTGCCGAGATAGGTAGTTCTTCTTCTTTAACTCCTATTAAAACTCTTGAAGCAGCA
>JBJTTW010000046.1:0-1185 GCA_046080385.1 bacterium | reverse complement strand
AAGCTTTGAATGGAAATCTAATTGAAGAGACTCGTTACTAAACATATCTTCTTATATCCTATCATTAAAACCTAGTCCCGAAAAGGCTCTTGATCTGAATACTTGTCGGTATTTACTTGTTGGGATTGGCAACAGTCCCATCATCTCCTCTACCACCCTTTATTGATATAGAGCCAGATATCTGCTCGTCTAATTTAATAGTGTCATCTCCCCTGCCAGCATTGACTTTCGATCCTGCAGAATCACTCCCTAAGTAAATTCTGTCATTGCCAATACCAGCTTTAATATCATTGTTTTTACCTTGGCTATGTATATAATCATCACCACTACCTGAATTTATTTTATTATTAGCACCATAAGTTTTAATGAAATCATCTCCTTGTCCAGACCTGATAGAACTTTCATCGGAGACATTATAAATGTCATCGTTTCCTTTACCTGCACTTATGGAAGACTTATTGCCATAATTATCGATGATATCAGCTTCAGCAGTACCTATAATACTTTTATTGTCATCAAAATTAGTTATGGAATCATCGTAATTACTCACCCCATGGCAGTTTTAAGAGTTAGAGTTTGATCAAGTAAGGATTTAATAGCATTGAGGAGATTAAGTCCTTGTTTTTTCGCAGTCTGAGTGACAGAGAGTATAGTAAAGAATCTACGTGCAGAAGTCTTGTTTCTAAAACAATTTGAAATTTTCTTATGAATTTTAGCTAATCGAATGGCTCGCTCTGAGCCGTTATTATCAGCGGGGACATCATGATAGAGGAAAGTAAGTAAGCTTTTTTTCTACTTAAAGAGGCTTTTTCTGAGCCTTTCAGGATCTTTATCTTCAAACTTAAAATCTAAAAAGGAGTTAAGAAGCGATTCTGCTTGTTTTTGTATTTTCTCCCAAATATTTTCTGGGATTGAAGAGCGTTTTTTCTTTGCTCGAATCAAGCTTCGAAAGAAGCTTTGAAGCTTGAATGCCCATGAATTTCGTTTCATATCTATTAATGCTTGTAATCTCCGCATGATATGTGGAAGGCACTGTTGATGTTTCATTGCATGGGTTTTATTCTGCCCTGCATATCCATCATGGAGTGAAATTCCTTCAAAGTCTTCTCCAAAATTATCCTGAATCACCTTGTAGCTACGGCTTTTATCATTTATGTAAAATGAAAAGTAATTATTCTGCCAAAC
>JBJTTW010000045.1:0-6363 GCA_046080385.1 bacterium | reverse complement strand
AGTAACATCGCCTCTATCTTCTGACGCATTGCCTCTGTGATATGGTTATACTTGCTCATTGTTTTAGGTTACTTTTTGTTATTGAAACCTTTATACAATGAGCTTCTTTTTCTTAATTTAACTTCAGACTAGATTCTAGGTAACGGAGTTTAAAAGCAATTTCAGATTTTCAAAATCTGTTCTTGTATTATTATATGTGAATCCTGAAACTCTTGGGAAACTCTGGCTTACTAAGGCTTCTCTGAGAAGTTCATGCCTTCTGGCAAACTGTGGTTTGATGTTGTATCCATGCATATTAGAGCTATCCATTGGACTAGTGAGATATTCTAATATCGATTTATCACCCGTTGCTATTGGTGTATTAATATCAGCGTAGCTTAAACCCTCTGCTAAAGAATATTCCACTAAATCCATTAATTCTCGAGGCTTTGCACCTTTCGCATGAGCATCAGCGAATGCTCCGATGGCTTGAACTTTTGTTGTTCCTGTTGGTAGTGCTAATCCTCCTGGACCTAAATTATCATATATTTCTATATAATAAGTCTCTGTTTTTAAAACTGAATCTGGTTTATCAGAGAGGAAACGTTCAAAAGTAGTTTTAGTTTGAGCATCATTGGAAATTTTACCTTGTGTCACCCACAAATTAACTTGTGCCGTCTTGTCAACATCTCCATTGGTCTTAAGCTGAACATTCGCAGTATTTAAGTTTAAATAAGCATTATAATCCTCTAGACTAAAAATATTAGCCCGAATCATAGCCCGAATATCTGCCTCTGTCTTTCTCTGATTTTCTAATAAATCCTTAAAATACTCCAGAGAAGAAAGATCATAAATCCCACTTTCAAAAAGCTTCTGAAAAGTTGAAATAACCTTATCACTAGAAGGATTATGGGGATCGTTGAAGGAAGTATTGAAAACCCTTTTCACATCTTCTTTACGATGATAAGAAAGTTTAGCTGTTGGTAAATTATCAACCCAAGAATTTATTTTTAATTCTCTCATCAAGTCAGCATCACCAACTGCATCGAATAAAGTATTTAAATTAGTATAAGCAGTTGCAAAATTCGAACCTGTGCTAAGTGTACTCAAAGTTAAAGTCTTTCCTGATATTGGTAACTTTCCTTCATTTATTGATGATATTAAATATCTTTGCTTCGTAGAAGAATCTGGATCAGTATTGTTTCCTAGAAATACGTTCCATAAGTTTTGAAGATTTTGACCATTTGTTGTGGTTGTATTAAACAAAGGCCGTCCTGGTGCATAAGTCGATAATAGAGTAGAATCAATGAAACCCAAACCTGATGCAGCTAATGAGAGTTCTGCAGCCGTTGGTGACCCAGCTATTGCAGGAGGTGCTGGAGACGCACTCAAAAATTTATCAAATGAAGCTATATCCCTCACATTTACAGAACTATTACTATCCAAAAATATTGTTGAATATAATTGTAACTTCTTCTCAAAATTTTGCTGATCAAGAGTACTATCACCACTACTCTTTCGATTTCTCTGTAACTCACTAGCAAGTTCAATCAACTTCTGAGCCTGAGATAAATTACAACTACCATTAGTTACCTTAGCCTTTAACTGATTTATTAACACGGGCTCAGTTCCCGTCTTAGTCATATTAACAAATAATCCTGCGTACTTTGGATCCACCGCCATAGCGTCTAATTGCAATTTCGTCGTCTTAACATTATCACCAACTGCATCGAATAAAATATTTAAATTAGTATAAGCAGTTGCAAAATTTGAACCTGTGCTAAGTGTACTCAAATCTAAAGTCTTTCCTGATATTGGTAACTTTCTTTCATTTATCGCTGAAACTAAATACCTCTGCTTCGTAGAAGAATCTGGATCAGTCTTGTCTCCAGCCACTACACTCAGTAAGTTATTCATCTTCAGACCGTCACCTAAACTGCCGTAAATATTTGATGTAGCTGGATCATACGCCTTAATCTGAGAGGAAGTTAAATTAGCTAAAGGCAAAATAGAAGTATTCGCTGCAGTTGCTAAAGTATCAAAAGAAAGCAAATCCTTGCTTGAAGAATCACAATTCTTCATCATACTAGAATAAAGTTCCAATCTTCTGACGCAGTCTTGCTTTTGGGCTAGCGTAGGTGTAGTAGCTGGAGGTGTAACTGGAAGTTTAGACGCAAGTGTATCTGCCATCAACAAAACTTCCTTCACTTGATTAAGATTAAAATCACGATCAAATAAATCATTAAAAAAATTTGTAAAATCATTTTTAGACGAAAATAAATTTTTAGATTCATGACCGTTCTCTCGCCAAAAGGCCTCAGTATATACATAATTAACCTTATTATTTTTTGTTGCTTCCTGAAGTAAACTCATGTCCGCAAGATTAAACTGAGTACCCAAAATGGGAACAGTACCAGATTTGATAGCATTCGTTAAATTAGTTTTTACATCCTCCTGAACCTTATTAGCGATATTCATAGTCGTCTGAAGAATCTGATGATCAATAGCATCTTTACTGCCATCGTTATTAATGTCTATCGAACCTGATCTGAAAGACCCGTCATTATTTACATAAACTGAACTCAAATTACCACTAGTATTAAGTTTTAAATTACCACTTGTATCAAAAACAGAATTATAAATAGTATCAATCTGATTCCCGAAAGTAGTTCTAGCCGTAATATCTACACTATCATTAAAATCTCCATCAGAATTAGCGTCCAAAAAATGTACCGCAGCTCGCTCTGAAGAACCAAGAACCCTGTCACCAGCAAATAATCTTGTAAGTAAATCGTCCTTATAATATTTAAGGCCCTTAATTTTTTGAATAATCTGAATATTAATATTAATATTCATAAGACTTAAGTCCTAACTAACTAACTAACTAACTAACTATATAAATGTAATTAGTTAAGATTTATATAAGAACCATAGATAGGATAAGTAAGTCCTCTTTATTTACCTGATTATACTTAAAAAAGTAAAGCTCTGGTAAATACTCCTCTGGGTATGCTGTTCCTGGTTTTAAACGATTACGATTTAGAGTTTTTTCTAAACGCTGCTCTATAGTATTTACAGCTACATCTAGATGATAAACCGCATAATCATAAGGAAGATCTTTAAAACGAATTTTCTCTAAACCAAAAACCGATTCATGTATTTCACCACGAAATTCTATTCCTTTTAGATTACGAAAGAGCCGAGTACGAGCATTATACCTGCCTTTAAAAGTTTTATTAGGGGCTACATAAGTGGCTGAGCCATCTTCATAAATTTTATTAATCCAGCGACTATACATGCGATATTTAGAAAAAACTTTAGATCTGATAAGCTGCCTAATCCTTTCTGCTAGGAAGGTAGATAAAAATTCATCACTATCAAAAACCAGAATCCAGTCACTCTTAGTCGCTTTTATAGCCTGATTACGGTGATAACTATAACCCTTAAAACTCTCTTCCTCTATGAGTTTCACCTTCGGATAAGATTTTAAGATAGATTTAGTCGCATCACTAGAACCAGTATCCACCACGATTATCTCATCGACTAGATCATGACAGGATTCTAAAGCAGCTCTAATAGTCTTTTCATTATTTTTAGTCAGAAGATTTAAAGCAAGAGTAGGATTAGAGGGATTTTCCAGCGAGCTTAAATCAAAAACCCCTCTCAAATTATCGGAAATTTTTTTAAATTCACTGATCAGAGACATTTTAAATTCCTTAAGTGGCTAGGTTATGATTATATCTGAGATTCATGTCTAAAATAGCCCCCCTAGTTTCAATAATACTTTTCTGCTTTCTTAGCTTTGCTTGCTCACAGAAAAATCCTCCAGCTAAACCCTCACGCCCACTGCCTGTTAAATTTGAAGCAGCCACAAGAACCAATCTAGAACAAGATTTCGAAACAGTAGCTGAGCTAAAAGCTTATAGAGAAATAAGTGTCGCAGCAGAAAGAGCTGGGCAAGTAAGTAGTATTTTAGTAAGAGAAGGTGACTCAGTAAGCGAAGGGCAGTCTTTAGTAAAAATTAAAGGTGATGATATTAAAGCTGAATTAGCTAAAGCACAAGAAAATTATCGAATCTTTAAAAAACTCTATGACGAAGAAGCTATTTCTAGAACAGAGTTTCTCGTATACGAAACTGCTTTAAGAAATGTAGAAGCTAGTTATGGAAACTTACTTATAAGAGCTATTAGTTCTGGAGTAATAGGAAAGATCCTAGTAGATCCAGGTGACTACGTCAGAATCGGTGACCCGATTCTAGAATTAGTAAAGGTTCATCCTTTAAGAGTCTCTTATACCATTCCAGAAAGACTTATACCTTATGTCAGTCTCGGTCAAGAATTAAATCTCACTAGTGACGTCGATAAGACCATAGTAACTAAGGCAGGCATAGACTTTATTTCACCTAGCGTAAATTCTGAAACTAAATCTGTACTGGTCAGAGCGAGCTTAGCCAATAACACTAATATGTTAAAACCTAATCAGTATATTAGAATTAAACAGAAAGTAAAAGACAAAAATAATATTCTTGCTGTGAGAGAGGAAGCTATTTATTTAGATCAAGGACAGGAATATGTTTTTATTGCAGAACCTGCTAGTGAAGATGGTCTCTATAATGCTGTTAAAAAACCAGTCGAAACAGGTCTGAGAAAAAACGCCTTAGTAGAAGTTACTAAAGGTATCAATGAAGGTGAACTAGTTATCTATGCTGGTCTTTACAGTATTTATGAAGGAGCTAAATTAACTCGTGTCGATTAGTGACTTATCAGTTAATAGACCTGTCTTAGCTAGTGTCTTTTCACTGCTAATAGTTTTGGTCGGTTTAATTTCTTTTACGCGCCTGCCCATAAGGGAATACCCAGATATAGATGCACCGATAGTCACTGTAACTACCGTCTACCCCGGTGCTAATGCTGAAGTCATAGAAAGTGAACTTACTAACATTATCGAAGAAGAGCTAACTAGTATCAGTGGTATTAAGTCTTTAATTTCCAACAGTAGAGATCAGGTTAGCTCAGTAGTAGTGGAGTTTGAGCTATCTAAAAATATAGATACTGCTGCCCAAGACGTTCGAGAGAAGGTATCTAGAATAGCCTCCAAGCTACCAGGTAACGCTAATGACCCACAGATCGCTAAAGCTGAGGCTGATGCGAGTCCTATAATGTGGATTTTAATTAAATCTGACGAAAGAGATTTACTCGAACTCTCTGAGTATGTGGACAGTAATATTAAAGACTATTTCCAGACCATAAATGGCGTTAGTAAAGTAATATTCGGCGGCGAGAAACGTAAATCTATCCAAGTTCTTTTAGACCCTCAGAAACTCGCTTACCATGGTCTCAGCGTCCTAGATTTAGAAAAGGCGATGCGTGATAATAACCTAGAACTTCCTGGTGGTTTAATCGAATCTAAAAATACTGAGTTTAGTGTTAAAGTTGATGCCACGCTTAAAACCGTAGAAGCCTATGCTAGCTTAGTCATTAAAAGGACTCCAACTGGCGTAATACGCTTAAGCGATGTTGCAGACATTAAAGAAGGAGCAGAGAATGATAGAAGCTTCGTTAGATTTAATGGTGAAAAGGGTTTTGGACTTGGGATCGTAAAACAGTCTAAAGCAAATACCATACAAATTTCAAATGAAGTACACAAGCGTATTAAGGAATTAAAAACTAAAATACCTAAAGATATAAGCATGGAAGTCGGTTTCGACTCTGCAAAATTCATCAAATACAGTATAGAAGACCTTTTCTTCACAGTTCTTTTTTCTAGCCTCTTAGTTATTATTATTATTTTTCTTTTTCTAAGAAACTTAAGAAGTACTTTAATCCCAGCTATCTCTATCCCCATAAGTATCATAGGGGTTATGGGTGGTCTTTCAGTACTCGGTTTTACTATAAACCTCATGACTCTACTAGGCTTAGTTATAGCGATAGGTATAGTAGTCGATGATTCGATCATAGTCCTAGAGAATGTCTATAGGAAAATAGAAGAAGGCTATGACCCTAAATTAGCTGCTAAAGAGGGGACTAAAGAAATCACCCTAGCTGTAATGGCGACCACTTTAGTACTTATAGTTATTTTCTTACCAGTAGCCTTCCTAAAGGGTCTGTCTGGTAGATTACTGTCTGAATTTGCATTTTCGCTATGTTTCGCTACGCTCATATCTGCTTTCGTCGCTTTAACCTTAGCGCCGATGCTTTGCTCTAAAATCCTCAGGCATAATCCAGCAGCGAAACAATTAAGTAGTAAGCCTATTAGAAGAACCTTCATCAGTAAAATACTAGGAGCTATTGGTGATTTTTATAATTTTATCGAAAACACTTATGTAAACAGTATTCCATTCTGCCTAAGACATAAAAGAACTATAGTTATACTGAGTGCGCTTAG
>JBJTTW010000044.1:0-24172 GCA_046080385.1 bacterium | reverse complement strand
CTTTATGGCAAATGACACAGTTAGAGACTGTCTTACTATTACTGTGGATTTTTTAAGTAATATAAAAGCGAATAAAGAAAAGATGTACGCCGCTCTCACTAAGAGCTTTGTGAATGCGACTGATGCTGCTGAATATTTAGTAAAGAAGGGAGTTTCATTTAGGGAGGCTTATGGCGTAGTAGGTAAGGCGGTGGCTTACGCAGTGGATAAATCTAAATATTTGCATGATTTGAGTATTGAAGAGTGGAATGCTTTTCATGTCGCTTTTAATGAAGATATAATTTTCACTTTGAAATTAGAAAACTGTGTAGATGCTCGAAATATTTATGGTGCTACTTCTAGGGTGCAGGTTAGAGAACGCCTTGCTGAGCTGAAAGTCACATTATTTTAGAAGCTGCAGTATTAAGATGTAGTTGCCACGCTGTTGAAGATGGAAAAATCACAGAAGATAGATCCTTAAGGATCCGCTGAAAAATGCTGTTTTTAGCATTTTTCGACCCCGACCGAGGTATAAAACCTAGCTCGGGGAGCGGATCCTTAATCTCTTTACCTGACAGTCCGTGATGAAAAATGAAATTTTTCATCACTTCCTTAAGGAAGTTTTCCTAGTTTTTAATCTCGTTTCATGATAAATTATTAATTCGTCAGGAGTTTAGTATCATAACTCCACCTTTACTCAAGGGCTTGTGGCGGAACTGGCAGACGCGCATGACTTAGGATCATGTACCTCACGGTGTAAGAGTTCGACTCTCTTCAAGCCCACCATTTATTTTATATTGAAGAATATTTTCGCTTTAGGTGATTTAATTTTGTAGAATTCTTCACCTTGCTCCTTCTTGCCTATTTCCCTTTGCCAGATTTATCATTGTCCGATTTATCATTGCTTGGACAGTCTCCGGAGACAAACCACCCTCCATTGCTTGATACTGATGTACGAAAACATACCAAAAACCTGAAGAATCTGTGGTAGTTTTCACAGGTAATTTATCTTTTATTTCTTTTGAAAATAATGGTGAATCTTTTATTGCCCGGAAAGCTTTATTAAAAGTAGGGTACAGACTATGAAGGGCGTTAGAGAGTTCTGCTAAATTAGCTTGCATTAATGGTTTTTCGTTCTTATTTGCCTGAGGATGAGAAAGTATAAGCTGTAAAATTGGATGATTATGGGTTGGCAGCGTAACTATTTTATTAAACGGATTATCGCCTAAGCTATTTTTTTTCTCAATAGTCCTCAGCAGATCAATAGCCATCTTCTGACAAGTATCAGCTAGCTTAGGATTTGGTATCTCTATTCCAATCTGTCTTAGTTGTTGAAATTCCACTCAAACAGAGACATTGATTTTGTTCATATTTGCTTTCTAAGAGTTTATCTAATGTCTCTTTAAAAATTTTAAGATCAAATTTAATGTATACACTCTCATAAGCTTTAAAAACCAAACAAAAGTACACTTTAAAATAGTAGAACTAAACTAAAATATACTTTAGAATAGTTCTAAGTTGTGGAATATCTAATTTAGCTTATCCACTAGATAAAAGATAAACCTATGTTCCCTAGAGAATTCTGGATCACAAAAATACAAGAAGCTTGGAGACTGAGATCTATCATCTGGCTAGTCGGCGTAAGGCGTATAGGTAAAACCACCTTGGTAAAATCACTATCCGAGGGTCATAAAGCGGGCAAAAACGCAAAAAATGGAATTGAGCATCAGTCTCTTTTATATTATGACTGTGAGTTAAAAAGAAACCGTGATCTTATTGAAAGTGATGTAGAAAAGTTTTGGGAAGAAAAGGAAAATCAGATCGTAATCCTAGATGAAATTCATCGTTTAGAAAATCCTTCTGAAGTTCTGAAAATAGCTGCTGATCATTATCCTAAGGTTAAAGTAATAGCTACAGGCTCATCTAATCTAGCCGCTAGTAAAAAATTTAAAGATACTTTAAGTGGACGAAAAATCGTCATAGAGCTAAGACCATTAATAGAAGCTGATCTTCATGCTTTCACCCATAATAAGAATATTAAAAAAAATCCTAGAATAGAAGACGACAAAAACGCAGAAATCAGAGTTTCGCTACACGCCCATAATGCAGTTTTAGAAAAGCGTTTTCTCTATGGTGGCATGCCCGAAAATTATCTCAATGACGAGTTGCCTGAATACGCCTTTGAAGAATGGATTGACTCTTACTGGTCTAAAGATATTCAAGAACTTTATGAGCTGCGTAGTAAATTTGCTTTTCAGAAATTTATGGAATTACTCTTTATACAGAGTGGCGGAATCTTTGAAGCTAGTAAATTTGCCACTGACTGTAAAGTTAGTAGTCCAACTATCAGTAATTTTTTACACGTACTGGAAGAAACCTTTGTTATAGATGTTCTTCGTCCTTATCATAAACGAAAAAACTCTGAAATCGTTTCAGCACCTAAGGTTTATGCTTTTGACACTGGACTTGCTTGTTATTTAAAAGGCTGGTCATCACTCAGGAACGAGGATTTAGGTATACTCTGGGAACATTTCGTTTTAAATGAATTCAAAGCTCATCTCCAAAACAATGCAGACATACTATACTGGCGAAACAAAAAAAAGCAAGAAGTCGACTTTATAATTAAGAAGAAACGCTCACAGACTGTTATAGCTATAGAAACTAAGTGGCAAGCTAAAAATTTTAGCCCAGACAATTTACAAGCTTTTCGTGAACTACATCCAGAAGGAGAGAATTTTCTTATCGCAAATGATATCCAAGAATCATATACAAAAAACTATACTAACCTGAAAGTAAAATTCATTAGTTTAAAAGAATTTTTTAACTTCCCTATCTAATTCTAAAATCTCTTCTAGTGATGGATCTCGAACGATTTTATGCTTAGTAACAGCAGTAGTAATAATTTTCTCAATATCTGACCATTTTATTTCTTCTTTTAAATATAATTCAACAGCAGCTTCATTAGCAGCGTTAAAAACTGTAGGGTAAGAATGCCCGAGTTTACCTACTTCATAGCCGAGTTTAAGTAAAGGGAAACAGGCAAAATTAGGTTCCATAAAATCCCAGCTCTGCCCGAATATATTAAAAGTATCTTCTACAGCTAGTTTCTTTCGATTAGGGTAGTCAATCGCGTACTGGATAGGAATTTCCATATTAGTAGAACCGAGCTGGGCGATTATGTTTCCGTCTATAAAAGATACGGCACTATGTACTACAGACTGAGGGTGTATAACTACTTTTATTTTTTCATAGGGGATTTTAAAGAGAGCATGCACTTCGATTACTTCTAGTGCTTTATTCATCAGCGTAGAAGAATCTATAGTTATTTTTTTACCCATACTCCAGGTTGGGTGCTGTAAAGCCTCTCTTAGTGTGACTTTCTCTAGTTCTTCAGGAGTTTTATTTCTAAAAGGTCCTCCAGAAGAGGTTAGTAGTATTTCTTTTACCAGTGAATTGTCATAAGAGAAATGCGGGGCTTGAAGCTTAGTAACAATGCCAGCATGTAAACACTGATGTATTGCAGCATGCTCACTGTCTATTGGAATAAGAACTGTGGGGTGCTTAGCCTGAATCGCTGTCACCAAGTGATCTGCAACTACTAAAGTTTCTTTATTTGCGATAGCCACTTTTTTAGCTTTAGTTAAAGCTTTTAGATTAGCCTTTAAGCCAGCGATGCCGACTATAGCACTGAGGAAAATATCTACATCATCTATTTCTGCGACTTCTTCTGCGGAGTTTAAGAATTCTATATCCTTAAAAAGTTCACTTAAAGTAGCTCTAGCATTAATATCTTCGATATGAACATATCTAGGTTTAAATTCTTGAATCTGCTCTATAAGCACAGTGAGATTTTGTTTGGCTGATAATGCGATAACAGTAAATTCATTCGAGCGCTTGCGAATTATATTTAAAGCCTGAGTACCTATAGAGCCAGTGGAGCCGATTATTGATATGTTTTGTTTTTCGGGCATTGATTTTAATACTAGCTTTTTATTCCGCGTTTTAATACTGATTTCTCCTGTTCTCTCCCTTGTTTACTAATCCACCATAGATTACAGTAATATTTTTTTCTTTAGCAATATCTTTAAAATCATTAATCGCTTCTTTTATATCATTGTCAATGAAAAGATTTTTACTAATGTCAATCTCCAATGTGCTTTCAGGCGGAAAGCTATTTAAGAAAGAAACCATTTTATATTTATGTAAGAAATGAACGCTCTCTCTTAAAATCATAATTTTTTTATAGCCATAATCTTCAATGGTAAAACATGGAGTGGCATAGCTTTTAGCTACTATAAAAAAAGCAGAAACAATAAGCCCAATAGCTACTCCTATAAGTAAATCTGAAAGTAAGATGCTAATTACCGTAGTGGCACTAGGCATAAACTGGTCCCAGCCTTGCTTATACTGCTTTAAGAATTTTTTGGGGCTGACTAGTTTATAACCAGTGTGAATTAATATAGCAGCTAAACCCGTTAGCGGAATGCAGTTCAGAAATCCTGCGAAAAATATTAGGCCTAATAAAATTAAAAATCCATGTAAAATAGTCGCAGTCTTAGTGCGTCCGCCAGCTGAGACGTTGACTGAGCTTCTCACTATAACTGAAGTTATAGGCAAGCCTCCAGTGCAGCCAGCTATTATATTTCCTATACCTTGAGCTATAAGCTCTTTACTAGAGGAAGTGTGGCGTTTAAGCGGATCGATTTTATCTACAGCTTCTATTGATAAAAGAGTTTCAATCGAGGCCACTATCGCTAAGGTCAAGGCTATTAAATAAATTTTAGAGTTATTTATCATAGCCCAGTTTGGCCCTTTTATATTTTCACTAAAGCTAGAGAAGCTATTGATAATTGGTATGTCTACGAAATGATCTGTAGTAAAGCTGTTGAACCCCCAGTGATTATAGAGGTAGGCAGCTAAAGTGCTGAATAAAACTACTATAACTGAACCAGGGAGTATTTTTAGTTTAGATGGTGCGTATTTAGACCAAAGAAAGAGTATGGAAAGTGAGAGGAGACCTATAATAGATATGCCGAAATTAATATGTGAAAAAGAATGAAAGATCGTAGTTAATGTATTATCCTCATACAGTCCTATCTGAGATGATGAGTCGCTGATATCCTGATTGGTTAACTGAAATTCCTCTACCCCCATTACTTCTATGTCGTAGCCAACTAAGTGCGGTATCTGTTTGAAAATAAGTAAGAGTCCGATAGCGGCAAGCATGCCATTTATTACGCAGTGAGGAATATATTTAGAGATGATTCCTGCTTTTAAGAAGCCTAAAATTAGTTGAAACAGTCCAGCTAAGCTAACCGCGAGTAGAAAAGCTTCATGGGAACCAAGTTCTTGAATGCTACTCACTGCAATAGTTGCAAGTCCAGCAGCAGGGCCGCTCACACTTAAAGGAGATTTACTTAATGAACCAACGACGAGACCACCAATAATCCCTGAAATTAAACCAGAAAGCAAAGGTACCCCAGAAGCATGTGCTATGCCAAGACAGAGGGAAATGCTGACAAAAAATATCGCTATGCCTGCTGGGAAGTCGTGTTTAAGATTTTTAAAGACAGAGCTCACTAGGTTCATTATAGATAGTCTTGAAAATTATGGTGGAGCTTATTTCACGGCAATCCCATTTTCAGAAAAACTCTTCGAAGAAGAGCTTCCAAGGATAATAATGAATATTATTAGAAATGCGCATTTTTTCTGTTCGGGAGAGGCAGATTAATTTAGCTTTAGGTTCTAATTCCTGAAAAGAGAATAATCCTTTTAATTCAGCTTGATTTGGATTTTCGCTGGATTTAATTTCTACGGCAAGTATGTTTTTTTTCTCTGTCTCTATGATCAGGTCTACTTCTGCACCATTTGAACTTCTGTAAAAAGAGAAATCCATATTTTTTTTATGGTACTTATTTAATCTAATAATTTCATTGATAATAAAATGCTCAAAAGCTATTCCATAAGCGGAAGTCTTAGGTTCGACTGGATCATTTAAATCTTTAGTGAGAGCATTTTTAATTCCATTGTCGAATAAATAGAATTTAGGGTGTTTGCCTAATCGTTTGCGATCTGATTTGTTGTAAGGCAGCAAGATATAGCCTATTAAAGTATCTTCCAGTATTTGAAAGTATTCTTTAATGCTTTGGCTGCTTGTAGCCGTTTCTCTAGCGATGTTTGAGTAATTAATTATATTAGAACTTTCACTTGCAGCTAATTTTAAAAAACGTGTAAAAGAACCAATATTTCTTACTAATGCCTCAGCTTTAATTTCTTCAGTTAGATATGTTTCTACGTAAGACTCTAGGATCTCCTTCGCTGATTCATCTTCGCTTAAATACACGGGTGGCAGAGTGCCAAAGCGTAAGGCTCTATCTAAATCAAATTTTTTGTTTAACTCTTGATGAGTAAAGGGGTATAGGTGTCGTGTCCAAGCTCTTCCTCCTAAAAGGTTCGCCTGACCGCGTTTGAGCTTTCTTGCGCTAGAGCCACTGAGAATGAAAAATTGTGCTACTTTATCCTCTTCGATTAAGTAATGGATTTCATTTAATAGAGCAGGTAGTCTCTGTATCTCATCTATAACTATGTGTGTGATTGATTTCTTTAAAGCTAAAACTTCTTCACGAAATAAATCTAGCTTAGCTACTAAGCGAGTGTATTCTTTATCTTTTAAAAGGTTATAGTATGCAGTTTTTTTTTCAGAAAAACTGTCCCTAATGAGAGTGCTTTTACCTACTTGTCTTGGACCAAATAAGAAAAAATGTGCTTTTTGGGGCAGTTTCAAAGACCTATGCACAGCTCGATTTCCCGTTTTTTTATCGACTTCTCTTTGTGTACGTTTTCCATTAAGCATGCTTGAATAATACCATGTAAAATTACGGTGTACTTGAAATTTGCATGGTATTATTTAATAGATGCTAAAAGACTTTATTCAAGTCATAAAAAATAAATTAGAGTCTGAGCCAAGGCTTCATGCGGTTTTGATTTATGGCTCGCAGGCTAATTCTAGTGCTAGTCCCAGTAGTGACATTGATATTGCCTATTTAGCGGATTATAAAAACCCTATAGATAAATTTGAGTTTGTAAATATGCTCGCGGAGATTGAGTTGTTGCCAGAATTAGATGTCGCTTGCTTAAATACAGCGAATACCATACTTGCGATGCAGATTATGAAAAATCATGTAATAGTTTTTTTAAATAATCGAAAAGCTTATGAACAGTGGAAAATGAGTACTCTTGGTATGTATCATGATCTGCAAATCACTAATAGGCATATTTATAAAAATTTGGGTAAGGTGAAATAGATGATAGATAAGGATTTAATCAGGCAGAAGGTTGGCAATATCCAAAATTGCTTAAATTATGATGATCTGAATATCAGTATTTTAGAGAAAATTCTTAGTCATCATTTGGTGGATTTTGAGGATTTTTATAGGGTGATTTTGAGTTGGGTGGAGGGATTGGAGGCTTGATGAGTTACTTGGACTTCTTTGCGGGCTTGCAGCATTTAGCAATATTCCGTGAAGTCAATAAATCACTATTATTCTCTGATGAATAAATCTTAGCCTTAGTATTTTTTTGAATATATGGAAAAGAACGCTTATCTCCAGTAGCAATAAGCTTACAGCCAGAGACTTTCAGTAAGGCAATTACATGATGATCATCACAACCCTTATCTAGCTTTGATTTGAAATTAGTTTCCTCTTCATCTACCTTGTTATCTGTTATAAGAACTAATTTACCAATATCTTTTAGTAGCTTGAGCTGCTTAATTGTCTTTTCATGCTTATTAAAACCAATTTCCTTTTTATATTTAGCTCCACCAATCACAAATTTACCAAGACCACTATAAATCCACTCCGAAACAGGCTGGAAAGAGGATTTGGGGTCTTTGTTTAAAACTTCAGAAAAAACATTTGCATCCACGACAATACACATAATAAAAACTAAAGATTAAGCATCTCTATCCCCTCATTAATAAAAAATTCCCTGAATTCTTTAGGCTGATTAGCAGAATAACTACCATCAGGCTCTATTTCTATCACATGCATCTCATTCTTACCTTTCGTATTACGCTTAAAGAAAAGCACCTGAGCTGGAGATTCTTTTTTATTTTTATCTAGTGCATACTCTCTTCTATACCTATCTATTAAAAAATCACTGTGCGTCTCTATAAGAAAACTTTTTTCATCCGTCTTAGATACATGGTAAAAATAAGCTCCTAGTGAGGCTTGTGCTTTAGGATGAAGATGCACTTCTGGCTGTTGTATCGCAAATAAACTATTTTTCCTTTCAGTCAAAGTTTCTACTAAAATTGGTAAAACTTGAGCCACACCATAACCTACATTAGTGATCTGTAGAGGCTTTTCATTTAAAACTACTTGTAAATGAAATGGTGCTGATTTATCATTACTAGAACCTAAACGCTTAATCTCGATTTTCTTAAAAAGACCACTATTTAACCCAAATTCTTCTAGTGTCTCTAAAAGCTTCTTTCTATTTTTTTTATCAAGGCTTTCTGAATCATGTAGAAGTTCATTTAAACGATATGGCACATGCGAGCCCTCGGGTGAATAAACAGATTTATACTGATCATAAGTACGCTCTGGCTTAGCTCTGATGGGTGCTATCCACGTAGGTGGGGAAATGAAGAAGAAGTCAATATACTCAATAGTATTTAACTCTTTCTCTATTATACGTTTCGTTATGCCTAACCTCCTGTGAGGAAAATAAAATTCAGGGGAATTTTCCTTTTTGATTTGCAAGAAGCCTTGTTTGGATTTTGCTGAATGAATTTTACGCACTTTCTCAAATAAGCTATCTTCATCCAAATCTTCTACTGCTTCAGATTTATAAGAGATTTTTTCATTAGAATAATTAAAAATGATTTTAATTATTTCCTTTTTATTAAAAAAAGTATGCTTTACTAATCTAGGGATGCCACCATCATTATCAAAAGTGGAGATCATGATCAGACTATGATTAGCTGGGATTTGATAATAAATACCAATAGTAAAATGAGAGCTGTCTTCAGCATTAATAGAAACTAAATCTTCAAAACGCTGTAAATCATCAGGAAATTTACAATGATCCCAGAATGGATAGTGAAAAGAATTCCTAAATAAGGACAGAATAGAAGTCTTTCCCGTACTATTCTCTCCCACAAGGAAATTAACGTCTTTAAACTTAATTAAAGTATCATCAAATCCTCTCAAATTATCTAGATATAAGGCTTTCATCTTATAAATCCTACTCTAACATAAGTTTAAAATCTATATGGAAAATTTCGTTTTCCACTACAGCGAGAGCACCACAGTGTCCACCTTACTTAAAACAGATAGAGAGCTGACAAAAGATTTTCTATATAACCCTAGCCCAAACATCAATATGCTCTTTCAAGTCACTGTTTGAAATGCTCTCATAGTGCGTGATATCAAAAAAATATGGAATAGAGCTTTCTTCTTCTAATTTATCTTTTAAATGCAGGCAGATTTTGCGATCTATATTTTCTCCATAGATTACAAGATCTATATCAGAATTGGCTTTGTAGGTGCCAAGAGCTCTTGAACCATATATTTTAGCTAGCCTTATCTCAGGGTAATTTTTTAAGATAGACATTATTTCTTGAATATATTTTTTATCTAAGCCAAATTCCAGCATTAAATAATTTCCTCAAGTTTTAGAAATTTTGAGCGAAACTGCTTTAAAAGCTCTAAATATTCTTTTTTAATCGCAGTGCTAACCCTCTCTGCGACACCTTCATCATATATATGAGTAGTTTCATTGCGGCTCAGCAGCGCTTCTAGCCATAGATCAACATTATTTATTAGTAAGTCCTGAGAGGCTTGTTTAATTACATCTCTAGGGCTATTGATGATTTGACCTTGATAATTTAGATAGTCTTTAAGAGTCTTCCATGCAAGCTCAAAGCACATTTCAAAAGATTTTATTAAACCTAGTTCTTCAGCTTCAGAGGGTGAATCAATAGAATTAATTTCTTCTAAAAGAGCAAATGATTTTTTAAAATTAGAAAATCTTTGTTGCCAGCGGATTTGAGGGTGCATAGGGATATTATATAGTGAAATAGGGCTCTTCTAAATACTTACCTATGACTACAGTATTTCACCTCGATTTTTAATTCAGGCATAAAGATTTGCGATACTAAAATTTATGTCTTTTATTGTAGAAGCGGTAAAACATCGTATTGAACTTTTAAAGCTTATTGGGATTGGGCTTTGTACGCCATGTGCAACTATTGTGCTTTTAATGTTTACTGATGAGGCGTATATTAGCAAACATTTTTCGTTAAGGAAGTGATGAAAAATGAAATTTTTCATCACGGACTGTCAGGTAAAGAGATTAAGGATCCGCTCCCCGAGCTAGGTTTTATACCTCGGTCGGGGTCGAAAAATGCTAAAAACAGCATTTTTTAGCGGATCCTTAAAGTTTTTTCTTGCCTCTATCCTTATGACAGTATTTGGAGTTGCCTGTATAATGAGAAGCATTGATTTAATAGATTCTTATTTATCTAATAAAAAGGATGATTTATGATAGGACTTCTTGATCCAGTTGATGTTCCCGCTTTAATAATTGCGATGGTTGGTGTATCAGTTCTTTATATTGGGTTTGAGGTAGTGTTTTATCATGCTGATAAAAATTTGAAGCGAAAAATGAAAGAGCTTGGCTTAGCGAAGCAGCAGCCGAATGAGAAGCCTGAGAGCTAATAAGAGACCGCTGCACAGCGCGCAGTTTACAAGCTTGATTTATCAAGCTTATAATCCTTTAAAATCAGGTCCCGACCCAGCATAAGCTGGATTAACTCTTAAATTCTGCTCTGGGCAGATAAGCTCACAAGTCCTGCATTGCACGCAGTTTTCCAAAGACATGGCATGCACTTTTATATTACCACTAGAAATATCTAATCTGTGAACCTCTGCTGTACAGTCAGACACACAAGGCACATCTAAACTTTTAGCTTCATAAGTTTTAATACAAGTAAGGCAGGTATCAGCGTTAAATTCATCTATATGGCTAGGATGCTCGTCATAGCGGGTGTTAGCGTAGAAAACTGCATCCTCACGGCTATAGACAGTCGTCTTAGCGAAATTATCACCACCATGGCATCTGTCCATCAAGACTTTATTAAAATTAGGGTCTATATGCTGGTAACCTGGTTTATAAACTACCTCTTCTCTTATTTCTTTAGCGTTATTTAGTAAGCTTGCTGATCTTAAAAAAGCTTTAGTCGCTTTAAAAGGGTTCTGTGCGCCGACTTTAAGACCACCTAAAACAGGGGTTTTAGTCTGATCTATAGAACTTAGAATTTCTGGAAGGTAGTCTCTGAGCAGTTCAGGATTCTCTATGAAAGCTTTTCTGAAATATCTATTCTCTTTAAGCTTATCCATGTAAGGAGAAGCCATTAAGCTGCTCTGGTACTTGCTTAGTTTAGTTTCAGAAAAATCATTTGCTTTTAGTGCTTCGTAAGCGATTTTAGCAGCTATATAACCAGACTCTATCGCCTTATCCAGTCCAGCTAAGGCTTTTACATCTAGTAAACCTAGTGCATCACCTAAGATTAAAGCACCGTTTACTTGGAATTTTTTAGGCAAACTCGCATAACCACCTTCAGGTAAAACGGCTGCACCATAGTGCATTAGTTCAGCACCCTTAAGCATTTTTTGTAACCAAGGATGTTTTTTATATTCTTGCAACTGTTTCTGTGGGTGAATATTAGGGTTTGAGCTGTCTAAAGATATTACTAAGCCCATGGTGACACGTTTATTTTTAAGACCATAGATGAAACCACCGCCTAGAGTGCCGTCTAGAGTCGGGTAGCCAAGCGTGTGCCATACTTTTCCTTCTATATTTTCCGAATCTTCTGCGAGCTGCCAAGTCTCTTTAACTCCTACAGACCAGATCTGAGGATTAGTTTCCAGATCATATTTTTTGATTAAATCTTTAGATAAAAAGCCTTTATCCCCGAAGCACGCAAGTTTAGAGTAAATAATATCGTCCTCATCATTACCTGTGCGATCTACTCGCAGACCAGCTACTCTGTCACCTTCATAAATGATCTCCATAGCTGGAAAACCAGGGAAGAGATCTAATTTTACGTTAGGAACTTGAGCTGCTTTAGCTTTCAGGTTTTCAGCCATCCAAGCCACTACATTCGATAAAGTGAGAATATAATAACCCTCTTTTACGAAATCCGCTGCTGCTGCACGAGTCAGTATCGAAGGAATATCCCATTTTTCATGGTAAGCCATTAAAGAGACATAACTTTTTTTACAGATAGCTTCTATCGGCATTCCATCTTTAAGATGGTCTGGGAAGGCTTTAGTGAAAATAGAAGGATGTACTACCGCACCTGAAACTATGTGCCCGCCAAAGTCGTGAGCTTTTTCTAAAATCGCTATAGAAAATTTAAACTCTGGATTCTTTTCAGCAAGTCCAAGTATCGTATGTGCAAGAGTCAGATTAGAAGGGCTGGCTCCGACAAGGACTAGGTCGTACTCTATTCTGGGCTTAGTATTACTCATTTATTTAACCTTTAATTCTGCTAGTTTACTAGTGTTTTTTTCTTGAAGCTGTTTAATCATCTCTGGGATTACATGATAGACGTCGCCGACTATACCTTGATCTGCAAAAGAAAATATAGGTGCATCTGGATCTCTATTAATAGCGATAATTAATTCTGATTTCTGCATTCCAACACGGTGCTGGAGTGCTCCAGAGATACCACAGGCTATGTAGATTTTAGGTCTAACTGTTTTACCAGTCTGTCCTACTTGATATGGATATGTCATCCAGCCTAGATCTACTATTTTACGAGAAGCTCCTACTACTGAATTTTCAAAACAAGCCGCTAGATCTTTAAGAAGATTCACTCCCTCGGCAGATCCTAGCCCATAGCCACCTGCGACTATGACATCAGCAGCAGTAATATCTATCTTCCCTTCTATTTCTCTAAGAGTTTCTTTAATAGTAATTCTGTAATCGCTTGGCTGAAAATTAATAGCTACCTTTTTAATTTCAACACCTTCAGGCTTCTCTGTTAACATCTCTGGCTTAGCGAATACACCAGGTCTAATAGTCGCCATTTGTGGGTCTTTCCATGGTCCTAAAATTCTAGCTTTTAAAGATTCCCCGAAACTCGGTCTAGAAGCATAAAGACATTCTGAGAAGTAACCAATTTTCGTCTGATCTATACCAGAGGTATGTTCATAAGGACCAATATCAAGTTCTATAGTATCAGCGGTTAATCCAGTTTCAAAAAAAGCTGCAACGCGTGGTGCTAAGTCTCTTCCTGTAGTGGTTGACCCCATGAGTAAGGTATGTGGCGGTGTCGGCCATGAGCTAAGTTCATCTAAGATAACCCTTCTATAGTGTAAGGTCTTATATTCTGCAAGCTCAGCATGGTCTGCTAGATAGACTTTTTCTGCTCCAGCCTTGATAACTGCATCTACAGCAGCTTCCATATTATGACCGATAACGAAACAAGATAAGGGTGAGCCTAATTTTCTTGCTAATTTTTTACCTTCTCCGAGCAGCTCTAAAGTAACATTCGCTACTTGAGAATTAACCTGCTCCGCTACGACTAAAACTTCTCCAGCCATTATATTTTCACAAACTCCTTAAGCATAACTGCATCTTTAAATACTTCACTTACTAATTCTGAAGCAGCTTTTCCTTGATGCATTTTACAGTTACCACCGACTACACCTATCTTCCACGTTTTAGAAACTATAGTAGGTGAGCCATTTAGACCACATCTCATTTCATCAGCTTCACATTTATCTAAATCTATAATCTCTACATATTTGGCTTGCTCTTCTTTGCTAGCTCTTTTGACATCTTGGACGAACTGAGCCCCTCTGAGAGATTTAAATTTAAGCTTAGTATAGCTGTTAGCGATAGTTACTAAAGCTGGTAATTCAGCAGAAACTAGCTGTGTGCCACCTTCTATGATTTTTTTAGCGTGAAGAAGATTATCGGATATAGAGAAATCCTCACAGTAAGTGACTTGCGTGAAATCTAATCTTTCCGATATTTCTGGACCTACTTGGGCTGTGTCACCGTCAGTCGTTTGTAAGCCACAGAATATTAAATCTGCTTTTTTACCATTCTTTTTAAATAAATATTCTAAAGTTCTGCATAAAGCATAAGCCGTAGCTAAAGTATCGGAAGCGGCTAATCTTCTGTCTGATAAGATACAAGTGGCATCAGCACCGTGTTCTAAAGCTTGATACAGTATATCTATCGCTGGTGGTGGACCCATGGTCACAGCGAATAATCTAGAATTAGGTCCGCCCATTTTTTTAGCATTAAGACCTGCTTGCAGAGCGAAAGCATCAAAGGGATTTAGCATTTTACCAGCTTTAGCCCTATCTATAGTTCCGTCTGGATTAACACCAGCTTTGGATCTAGTATCTGGAACTTGCTTGATTAATACGTATATATCTAAATCTTTATTCATTGTGGTAAAACCTAATTCTACTTTAACCCTAAAGTTCTGCTTAAGAGGGCTAAATTTCTAATCATTTAAATCGTGAGTAATTCTTTTTCTTTACTGCTTGCTAGTGCATCGACTTTCTCAATATATTTATCAGTACTCTTCTGTACATCATTAGTAAAGTTTCTAAGAAGATCTTCTGTCATATCCTTATCTTTCTTAGCGTCGTTTAGAACATCTCTTCTGATATTACGTATAGCGACTTTACCCTCTTCTATTATTTTTTTAGTCTGTTTCACTAATTCTTCTCTTCTTTCTTTGGTTAGTTCTGGAATCGTAATAATAAGCTTCTGTCCATCATTCGTCGGGTTAAGTCCTACATCACTCTCTTTAATAGCTTTCTCTATTCCAACGAGTATGCTGTGATCAAAAGGAGTTATAACTAGTGTGCGTCCTTCGGGTACTGAGAGATTAGCTAAAGACTTAAGTGGTGTTTTAGAGCCATAATACTCGACTACCACTCTATCAAGTATAGCGGGGTTAGCTCGCCCAGTTCTTATGGTGAGAAGCTCTTTCTCAACCATTTCTAAAGCTTTTTGCATACGGTTCTCTAAGTCAGACATAATTACCATCATACACCTAGCCTGATGAGAAAAAAAGTGCTTTTCAACAAGAATTAATAAAATTAAAAAAAAATGCAGGTTTTTTCTAGTATTATTTATCTAGATATGGCCGCTGAACAAGTGATTTATATGAGTATTATTGCTGGAATATTGGCAATTATTTTTGGTCTACTTTATTCTTTCTGGATTTTCAAGCTAGATACGGGTTCCGAAAAGATGATGGCGATAGCTTCTGCGATACAAGATGGTGCTAATGCCTTTCTTCGCCGCCAGTATATGACGATAGGTGCTGTAGGACTTATTCTTGCGGTGGTGATTTATTTCGTTCTTGGTGCAAAAATCTGTGCGGGCTTTTTAATAGGAGCGGTACTTAGTGGTTTAACTGGATTTATCGGTATGATGGTTTCAGTGAACTCTAATGTGAGAACGGCTCAAGCTGCAAGTGTTGGTATACACCGCGCATTGGATGTCGCTTTTAGGGGTGGTGCTGTAACTGGACTTCTGGTTGTTGGCTTAGGTTTACTTGGCGTTACCTTATTTTTTAACTATCTAAATGTTTCTTATCCTACTGAGATTGAAGATAACGTGAAAGCTCTTATAGGATTAGCTTTTGGCTCTAGTTTGATTTCTGTTTTCGCTAGGCTAGGTGGAGGTATTTTTACTAAAGCTGCTGATGTCGGTGCTGACTTGGTAGGTAAGGTGGAGGCTGGTATTCCTGAAGACGATCCTCGTAACCCAGCTGTTATAGCTGATAACGTTGGTGATAACGTCGGTGACTGTGCTGGTATGGCTGCTGATTTGTTTGAAACTTACACTGTAACTGCTACTGCGGTTATGCTCCTCGGTTTTCTTTTATATCCAGATGCTGTGAGAGCTGGAAATATTTCTACTATTATTTATCCTTTAGCTATGGGAGCTACTGCGATAGTGGCTTCTATTATAGGTAATTTTTTTGTTAAATTAGGTAAGAGCCAGAATATTATGAGAGCTCTTTATAAAGGGCTAGTCGTGAGTGGTTTAGTTGCGGCTGTAGGTTTTTATTACATTACGGACTTAGTTTTAGTAGATACAGAGTTCCCGAAAATTAATTATTACTATGCTGCTTTAATAGGCTTGGCTCTTACTGGGCTTTTCGTGATTATCACTGAATACTATACTTCTACGGACTTTTCACCAGTTAAGAAAATAGCGAAGGCTTCTGAGTCTGGTCATGCGACTAATATTATTGCTGGTTTAGCTATTTCTATGGAATCCACTGCTGCACCAGTCTTGGTTATAGTGCTTGCGATGCTTAGTACTTATACGCTTTGCGGTGTTTATGGAGTCGGCGTAGCTGCGATGAGTATGCTTTCTATGGCTGGTATCATAGTGGCTTTAGATTCCTATGGACCGATTACTGATAATGCTGGTGGTATAGCTGAGATGTCGGGCATGGACCCTGAGATTAGAAAAATTACTGATGCATTAGATGCTGTTGGTAATACTACTAAAGCTGTTACGAAGGGCTATGCAATTGGCTCTGCGGCTTTAGCTGCGATAGTTTTATTTACTTGTTTTAAAGCTGATTTATTTCAGGCTATCATCGAATATAATGAAAAATTTGCTACTGAATTGTTACCACCTCAGTTTGATATTTCTGATCCTTTTGTACTGTCTGGATTATTTATTGGTGGGATGATTCCTTTCTTATTCGGTGCTTTTGCAATGCAGTCTGTTGGTAAGGTTGCAGGTAAAGTTGTAACTGAAGTTAGAAGGCAGTTTAGCGAAATACCTGGAATTATGAAATTTGAGGCTAAGCCAGATTACGCTAGGTGCGTGGATATCGTTACTATTGGTGCGATTCAAGAAATGGTTATACCAGCCTTGTTGCCAGTACTTATTCCTATTTTAATAGCCTTTATTGGGGTATTCTATCTTAATGGCTATGAGCCGCTCTCTTCTGCTCGAGTTATGGGTGGTGTGCTTGTTGGAAGTATCGTTACTGGTATATTTCAGGCGATTTCTATGACTTCTGGTGGTGGAGCTTGGGATAACGCTAAAAAATATGTAGAAGATGGACACTGTGGTGGTAAAGGTTCTGAAGCACATAAAGCTTCTGTAACTGGTGATACAGTTGGTGATCCTTATAAAGATACTGCTGGTCCAGCGATTAATCCGATGATTAAAATACTGAATATCATTGCACTTCTACTTGTCTCCTATTTAATTTGAGACTGCTTATTTTTCTATAAATCTCTTTCGTCTTCGATATCCTCTAGTAGATCGGCTATACCATCACTGATGCTTAGACCTTCGAGTAGATCACATATGTCTTCCTCGTCCTCTAAATCATAATACTCATCGATGAAATCCTCTAGATACATTCCGTCATTCATTGCATATCTCCTTAGTTTTGATTGCTGAGGAATACATAAGGCATTTTTATTAAGTGGAGATTAAGAAGTGGGAATTTTTAAGAATTGATTTTATAGCATTATTTTATTAATTCAGGGGTCTAAACCCCTGAATTGGGTATAATTTACATATGCTGATACCTCGAAAATTATCAGAAAAATTATCTAATTCATTAAAACCAAAAAAAGTTTTAATGTTAGTAGGTCCTAGGCAGGTTGGTAAAACAAGCTTAATCAAGCAGTGCTTAGGCGGTATTCAAGAAGAAAAGAGGATGGATCTAAATGGTGATTTTTTGGCTGACAGAGAAATTCTTTTAAAAAAGTCTAAGATTGAATTTGAAAACTTAATCGGTGACAGCTCTTTATTATTTATTGATGAAGCTCAAAAATTTGAAAATATAAATTTAACACTTAAAATTTTAGTAGATAATTTTCCTGGTTTGAAAATTATAGTCTCTGGCTCTGCTGCTTTTGAGTTAATGAGTAAGGTGCAGGAATCCTTAGCTGGAAGATTGATTCAACTAAATCTTTTTCCTATCGCTCAATTAGAGCTATCTGAAATCGAATCTAGAAGAGAAACTCAAGAAAATCTCTTTAGGAGAATAATTTATGGTTCTTATCCTGAAGTGATAACTTTAAAGACTGATAAAGAGAGGGAGGAATATTTATATAATTTCGTAGAAGCTTTTTTATTTAAGGATATTTTCGAGTATGAGGGTATTAAAAATTCTATTAAAATTAAAAGACTTTTACAGCTTTTAGCTCTTCAGCTAGGACAAGAAGTCTCTCTTAGTGAAATCGGCTCACAGCTTAGTATGGATAAAGAGACTGTGGCGAGGTATTTAGATTTATTGGAAAAGACTTTTGTTATTTATGAAAGAGTAGGATTTAGTTCAGGAAATTTACGTAAAGAAATCAGTAAAACTAAAAGATATTATTTCTATGATAATGGTGTGCGAAATATTTTAATTAATAATCTAAACTCTCTTGAAATACGTTCAGGTAAAGAAATCGGGCAGCTCTGGGAAAATTATATTATTACTGAAAGGTTTAAATATCTAAGCTACAGTGAAGATATTTCGAGGCAGAATAGTTATTTTTGGCGTACTTATAATCAGAGTGAAATAGATTTAGTGGAAAAGGGAGGAGATAATTTAAATGCTTATGAAATTAAATGGTCGGCAAAACCTTCTCTAGACCCACCTTTAGAGTGGCAGAAACTATATCCTCAAGCAAGTTTTCTGCAAATCAATCGTGATAACTATTTAGAATTTATAGGAGTGGATTCTTAATGAAAAAGGATTCTATAATGCTAGAGCAGGATTTTATAGATATTTTTAGTAAATATAATCTCTATGATGCTTTGAGCTGTTTTAGTCGTATGTCTTACTATATAAGCCATAATGGGGATGAAAGAAATATTAATGGCTTTGCGTATATAGAGAATAAATATCAAATCAGTCAGGCTATTTTAGCTTATTTCACGAATATGATTTTAATATCAGCTTCTAATGAATATAAAGCGAAGCAGATATCTCAGGAAGCTCAAAGAATATTTAAATTAGCTTCAGACTACTCTAATAAATTAGCGGAGTTTCCTGATGATTTTGATAGTTTAGATAAAGAATCACAGCTTGGGATTATGTTGATTCGTTTGTATTATGAACAGGCAAGATGGCAGCTTGATAGAGTATGGACTTTTTCAAGGGCTTTGCTTATTTATGAGAAGCTCTTAGGGAGCTGTGATTGCAGAGAAATAGTTAATGGGAAGCCTGCTGAGGCTTGTGAAGCTAATCCACTAGAGCTTTTTAAAAAAGAAACTGGTTTAACTATTAAAGAATATTTTATTTTCAGTTATTTGCTTATGTCTTTAGATCCTAGTAAGGAATTAATAAGATCCAATCTGGGATTTTCAGATGACCTGAAGAAAATTAATCCGAAAACTTATAGCGAAGATAAATTACAGAAATGCTTAGATCTACTTAGCTGTGATTATCAGTGTTTTAAAGATTTAGATAAAAGGATGAACGAGAATTATAAAGGCTTAAGCCGTCTTAGATTTAATCCTTTAAGTATTTATCCCGTAGTTAAGACACAGAAAAAATATCTCAAGCGAGACTCTATTTATGTAATTCCAAATTACAATCTTTTTTCTTTGAAAGTCACAGAAGGATTATTTTGGTTTTTTATTGATTATTATTCAAGAAAAGATAAGGAAAATGGCATAAAGAATGGTGCTAAAAAAGGAGCCGAAGCTGCTTTTAGGGGAGCTTTTGGAGAAGCTTTTAAAAAATATGTGGGCATTTTACTTAAAGAAATTTATAATGGGGCTGTTCATGATGCTGATAGTGATGATGCTATTAAAGTAGAAGGAAAGCCTTTGGGAGATTGGTATATAGATTTAGGTGATAAGCTTTATGTAATAGAAGTTAAGGCTAGGCGCTATAATAGGCTTGCTCAGATCTTAGATATTAAAGCTCTAGATAAAGAATTAGAGGACTTTATAAAAAATGCAGCTCAAGTTTATGATGCTGTTAAAAAGATTAAAGCTAGTAATAACAAGAATTTAGAGTTTTTAAAAAAGAAACAGATTATTCCAATTTTAATTAATTATGAAATACCTTATCTGGATTCTAGTAATATGCTTGAAGAAAAAGGTTTTAAACTAAATGCTATTAATGAAAAATTTAGAGAAAAAGGTATGGGGGAAGCTGAGCTTTACTATTCGGATATTTATGGTTTAGAAATTTATTTAGATGTTTTAAAGGCTAAGGAAGCTAATCTGGAAGATGTGTTAATGAGAGCTGGTGAAGAAAAGCCTACGGAAGCGACTTACTTAAACGTAGATAGTGGAGAATTTTTAGATATTGCTCAAATCAAGAATAAACCAAGAACTGGAAATAGTTTTCTAGATCAAATTCATAAGAATTTTTGGGATGAGTCACAAATATCTTTAAGCATACAGTTCCCACACTGAGGTCTACGTGCTACGCAGGTTTCCCGACCATGAGCAATAAGCCACAGGCTAAATATAGCCCAATATTTTTTAGGTATTAGCTTATTTAAATCTTGTTCTATCTTCTCTGGAGTTTTTTCTTTAGTAAGACCTAATAGCTGTGTGATGCGGCTTACATGAGTATCTACGACTACCCCAGCTGGTTTTTTAAACCACTCGCCTAGAACGACATTTGCTGTTTTTCTGCCTACCCCAGCTAGAGCTACTAGCTCTTCCATAGTGTCTGGGACTTCACCTGCGTGATGGCTTACTAGCCTTTCTGCCATGGCTTTTAAATTTTTAGCTTTATTTTTATAAAAACCACAGGATTTAATCACAGCTTCTAAATTAGGGAGCTTCGCTAGAGCAAGTTTCTCGGCTGAAGGATAGCGGGTAAATAAAGCTGGGGTCGTGAGATTTACTCTGTCATCGGTACACTGAGCTGAAAGTATGACAGCACATAAAAGTTCGAAGGCGTTAGCGTGGCTTAGGTAGCACTCGACATTTCCATATCTTTTTTCTAATATTTTGATGAGATTTTTAACATCTTTTTTAATCATGATTTATTCATTGATATTTTTCTATTAATACCAAAATACCATTTTAATCTGAAAAAGACTTTTATATGTCCCTTGCGCAGTCCTAGTTTCGGACTGCTTGGACTCAAAAGAATTTTCCAGAATGGTATAAGGGACTGCTTGCAAGCTTCAACTTCTGTGTTTTAGTTAATCTTTTTTATTATTTTCTAATACAGATTTACTATTTCCTAACATGGAATTAATACTGAATCCCTTTAAATTACCATGTTTTAGCTGTTCCATAAGAGGATTTAATAATTCATCAGTAATTTTAAACATCGAATGAACTTCAGAAATATTATGGTGCTTGAGCTGTGAAAAGCTGTCTTGGATTATTTCTTTAAGCTCTTCTAATATCTCTTCTCGACTTAAATCGTCACTGAGATTATATTTCTCTTTTACTCGATAGAGAGTATTATTAATCCGCTTTCGAGTGCTGTTCATTTCTTCTGCTACAGTAGCGGTACTTTTTCCGATAAGCAAAGAAGTGATTGTGCAGAATTCATAAAAAGTCATTTTCCCAATTTTTTTTAATGCACCTTGCTCTGACTGAGCGGAATCTATATAAATGCCTTTCTCCCCTTGTGCGACTCGCTGAAGTATATCTAAAATAATACTTTTATCAGTAGAGAATTTACCACCTAGGAAAACGGCTTCTAGGCCTAACTTTTCTGCTTTGTAGATAATAGAACTCTCATAAGAAGCTGTAAATAGAATGATTTTAGTTTCGGGGCTATGTTTTTTCATCCATTCGGCAAGTAGTAATCCACTGTTTTTTAGACCTAGATTCGATTCGCAGAGTTCACCTAAGTAACAGTCAAGCCAAACTAAATTAGGCTTATATTCCATAAAGGCAGATTCAGCTAGCTTGCTTGAATTACAGAATGCTTTTATTTGAAAATCCTTTTCTAAAATCCCGCTTATATAGTCCCAAGTAGTACATTGGTCTTCTACCACTATGGCTGTTGGTTTTTCTTGATTCGCCGCTTGAGACCACTGCGCAACTTCATTACCTGTTTTAATTTGTGTATCAATCATAATTTTATTAGTGTTTAGTCGAATATTTGTGGATCCTATGTTTCAGCTTGATTCTAAGTTAATATCTGTCTAAATCTATCTGAGCATGATGCTTTAAGATTCTTTCTTGTTTAAGAAGGTCTGTATAAGTGACTTCTAAGTCTATTTCTGTGAAGTTTAATCCAGTATCTTTAAAATTCAAGTTTCTATAGCCGTTTAAATTTTTCAACTCATTTGTAATTGAGTTTAAATCACTTCGCTTACTGTGAATTATATTTTCAGTTTTTTCGACGATTAGCCTTTCCTGCTGCAGGCAGTAATTCGTATTTAAGAGAGGGATTATTAAATACTGCAAGAGAATAAAGCTACTAGTGGCAAGGAAGCTGATGTTTAGGAGTGAGATCTGCATGTGTAAGATTGAGTTTTAAGGGTTTTTTATTAAAAGCTGATTTTTATTGTTTATTTTTTCAGAATTTTCTTTATGAGATTTTATGCTTTTTATACTAATATCCGTATTTAAAATAAATAGTTTCTCTATCACAAAAATAAAGCTAAAAAGACTTAGGAAAATTAAAGAGCTTGAGATTACTTTTTCTATCATCGTTCATATCCTTTCGTTATTCATATCCTTTTATTTAGTTATTTTTAAATAGATGCTTGAAAGTATCATCTACATTCTGGTCTAGGTTAAAATTCTCCTTCTCGGCTTTAAGCGCAATAAATAAAATATTCTTATTATTCTGTTTACGATGTGATTCACCTAAGAAAGGAATTATTCTTGCTAGGGGTGATTTAGCTTTGCTAAAGCTCTCTGATTCAGTAAGGAAGCTGTTTATAATAATCTCTTGGCCATCTTGAAGTACAGTTCCATTATTCGTGAACTGTTCATTAAAGACAGGTATCGCAAAACCATTTAGATTATTATTGCTAGCTTCTGCAGAAGTTAATCTGCTAGCGAGTTGTACATCGATTAAATCATGATCTAATTCGGAAACTCGCAGTTCACCATGGAAGCCTATCGGTATATATTCTATGCCTAGTGTATTTCCGCTGACATTATTATTTATTCGAGGAATAGGGAATCTGCTACCCTTTCCTAGACTGACTTCTTCGCCAGAATGAGTTACTAATGAAAATTCATTCACTAGTTTTAGAACGCCTTTTTCTAGAAGGTTGTTAATTAATAAATTTAAAACCGTTCCGTCAAAGAGTTTTAAAGCTCCACTTGCAAGATTACCTCCCATAACTTGTGAGCCTAAGTTTATTAAGCCAGAGACATCAAAATTAGAACTACTTTGATTGTTAAAAAAGTTACTAGCAGATCTAATATTAGCTGGGCTTAAAACGGGTGAACCAACGGCACCACGAACATCACTGCCAGTTCCAGTAATTAAGATGCTGTTCATAAACTGATCTACATATCTAGAATCCATTTCAAGGAATCGAACTTTAACCTTAAATCTAGTAGCTTCCTTTACTTTAATAAAAGAGATTACTTTTTCGGATTTAGAAGCTAGGACTAAGTCACGATGAATATTTTCTATGTTTTTAAGACTATTTAGGTTTTCGTAGTAATTAATGAAACTTTGGTTAGAGCTATCTGAGTTACTGTTAGCAAGGCTTTTAGACTTATCTTCGGTGTTCCTGAAATTTCCTCCAGGGTTAGAAAAGATTTTAATACCATCATCATTAACGGCTTTCGCTGCGTAGGATAAAGCTAGCAGTGCATTTTTAGCATTACTAACAGTGCCTTTTAAAAAGATATTCGCTTTAGCTTGGTCATTATTTATGCTAAATGACTGTATGGGTAGTGAGCTTAATACTTTAATCCTTTCTCCTGGAGATGAATTCGGCATACCGAAAAGTTCATTTAACTGTAATTCTAATGCTTCAAAGTTAGGATTAACTTTTATCTCTATTTTTATAATCTCATTACGGCACTTGAAGCTAACAGTACTTACACCTATGTTTAAGGCTTTAATCATAAATTCTTTATAACCATTATCACTAGCGGCAAGTGGGCTTATATCAATTAATTCAGCTTCCTTTTCTTTATTTAAGTAATGTATTAAAGTTACAGGCTGCTCAAATTTTATAAAATCTATATCGCCAAGATACATGGATTTATGCAGTGA
>JBJTTW010000043.1:0-3532 GCA_046080385.1 bacterium | reverse complement strand
GTTATGCTCTAATGCCTTCGTCTCTTTTAGCTCCATTACTTAATCAGAGCATGTATTTACGGATTTGGCCATATGTATTACTGTATTAAAACCCACTGTTTAACAGAAATTTAATATTTTGAAATCGCACCAACTGCCCTTAAAACCGCTCACTGAAAGCTTTTTGGGGTTTTTACTTGGAGGGTGCGGAATGTGAGATGAAGTTCATCTAATGATAGAAGAGTATGACTTAAAATTTTTGGCTTCTTTGAAGCTAGGCAAGCCAGTGCAGAATCGGGTTTCTGCATTTTTAGATTCTTTGGGAAATATAGAAGCCACCATGTCAGCTGATATATTCGACGCTAATCGATTTATTGATTTTTCTAAAGGTAAAAATGCATGGTTAAAAGAAATAATTAAGAAATCTTGGAGTTCACTTTCTAATACTCAGGTGGTAGTTCCATCTGAGACAGTGGGTGATGATCCTTCTAATAAATTATTCGACAATCTAGGAAATATTTCAGAGCAAAGCTTTTTAAAATATATGAATGAATTAAAGCAGAAGGGAATTACATATTCACTAACAGCGGATGGTAATCCAAAACAAACAAATTGTATTATTGCAGTTGGTGATTTTCTTAAAAAATATCTTACTCCTGATCAAATAAAATCTATAAATTGGAATAAATTCTACGGTAGAGAAGGAACAGGTATTTCTCACGAGGAGAGCATTGCTGGTGCTCCAGGAGCTTTATATGAAGCAGGTTTGACTGATAAAGTCTTGAAATCTCGCGATAAAGAAAATTCTACACCAGAAAAGCGTAAAGCTTTTATAGGTAAGTTCCTTGAAATGGTTGACGCTGGGGCATTGATTAAATGGGATCTTAAGGCACAATCAACGGGCGGAGTTCCTGGTAATTCAAAACTACTTAACTTTACACCTAGTAAGGATGGAAGAGTTATTGGCGGACATGAGACTATGTTATCTAAGAAAGATCTAGAACTGGTTAAAGATCCAAAGACTGGAGAAGTGATTGATGTTTATTTTAGAGTTACTGGGGCTCATTGGAAGGGTGATCTAGGCGTCAGTAAAAGAAGATACTCCTTGGTAAAAGATTTTTTAGAGCCTGGTAATCATTTGACTCTTGCAACTCTAAAACCAGAGATATTAAGTAAGATTGCTGATAAAGCTCCTGAATTGCTTAGCTCCAGCAAAAATAATTTACCATCGTCTATTAAATTGCAGCCGTCTATTATTCCATAAAATAAATCATTTTTAATTTAAAAAGATATTTACAAAAAAGACAACTATGCTACACTTACAAGTATAAGAGGGTAGATCCCTGAATTTCTCGAATACTTTACCCAATTGTATTAGGATCTAGTCTCGAAGGAGATAAACATGGCAAAAGAAAAAAACATCGGAGTTGAACTGAAGGATAAGCAAGCAAAGTTAGCTGCTTTAGGTACAGCTCTTGGGCAGATAGAGAAAAATTTTGGTAAAGGAGCCGTAATGAGACTAGGTGACAAGCCTGCGGTTAATTTAGATGTAATTCCTACAGGTACTTTAAGCTTAGATTTAGCTTTAGGTGTTTTTGGTATACCTAAGGGACGTATTATAGAAATATATGGTCCAGAGTCTTCTGGTAAAACTACTCTTGCGATGAGTATTTGTGCGCAAGCTCAGAAATTGGGTGGTGTTGCGGCTATTGTTGATGCGGAGCATGCTTTAGATCCAGTTTACGCTAAAGCGATTGGTGTTAATACTGACGATCTACTTGTTGCTCAGCCAGATACAGGTGAGCAGGCTTTAGAAATTACGGAACAGTTGGTGAGATCATCTGCTGTTGATGTAGTAGTTGTTGATTCTGTTGCAGCATTAGTTCCTCGTGCTGAAATAGAAGGTGAAATGGGAGATCAGCTCCCTGGACTTCAGGCTAGACTTATGTCTCAGGCTTTGCGTAAACTTACGGCTATTTCTGCAAAAACTAATACTACAGTGATTTTCATTAATCAGTTACGTCATAAAATTGGTGTAATGTATGGTTCTCCAGAGACTACTACTGGTGGAAATTCTTTGAAATTCTATTCTAGTGTAAGGTTAGATATTCGTAAAATTGAAAGCTTAAAAAAAGATGGGGATTTCTATGGAAATAGGGTCAGAGTGAAAGTTGTGAAAAATAAAGTAGCACCACCATTTAAGCAAGCTGAGTTTGACATACTATTTGGTATCGGTATAGATTCTAATGGATGTATTTTTGATACAGCGGTAGAAATGAGTATCGTTAATAAAGCTGGTGCTTGGTATAGCTATAAAGATGATAAGTTAGCTCAAGGTAGAGAAAATTCTATAGAATTCTTGAAAGCTAATCCACTATTGTTAAAAGAGATTGGTGATAGAGTTCAAAACGAAATTAGCCTGATGAGTAAAGAGGTTAAGGCGACTAGATCTTTTGATGATGAAGGTGTTGATTCTGGAATGCCTATTGAGGATGATGAATTATTGGTTTAATTCTTGATTTAAACTGAAGGTGGAAACTCAGTAATTGAAGTTCCATAACAGTGGTCTCTACTGTTGATTCAGTAAATAACAGAAAACGATTATGGGGTCTATGCTTCTAGCTTCAAAGTATAGATCCCACATTTTTTTGAATTGCTAAAGCATAGAAAATTGACTTGTGCCTTGAATTACTTTTTAAAATTATCGATTCGCGACCCTTGGTATAGAATAGTAAAAAAATGACGATTCTATAGTGTATGGTAGTATTGGTTTATGACTATTATAAGGGAAGTTTTTTCTTTTTTGACTGAAAATTTAGCTGAGCGAGAGGTTTTAATACTTCTTGGTGCAAGACAGGTTGGGAAAACTTTCTTAATGAGAGAGTTAGAAAGTTTTCTTCTTTTAAAGAAAAAAAAAGTTAAATTTTTTGATTTAGAATTACCAGATCATAGTCGATTATTTGATCGTGATAAATCTGAACTATATAGTTTTTTAACGGAGGATTGTGATTACCTATTTATAGACGAGTTTCAGTATTTTGAAAATGCTTCTAAATTATTTAAAGCTATTTATGATGATAGGCGTATTAATGTTAAAGTCATAGCCTCAGGTTCTTCTAGCTTAGATATGCATAGGCACCTAAAGGAAAGCTTGGCTGGCAGAAAAATCGAGAAAATTATTAGACCTTTATCCTTTATCGAATATAGCCAGCCCTAGAATCTAGTCTGAAGTTAAATTAAGAAAAAGAAGCTCATTGTATAAAGGTTTCAATAGCAAAAAGTAACCTAAAACAATGAGCAAGTATAACCATATCACAGAGGCAATGCGTCAGAAGATAGAGGCGATGTTACTTTTCATGCCGATACAGAAGAATATCGCGAGGTCAGTAGGAATAAGCGAAGGAGCCTTAAGTCTTGAGTTAAAGCGCAATAAGCATCCGAGCGGTACATATTCAGCAGAATACGCAGAAGCCCAAGCTCGTAAGCGTAGAAAAGGCTCAAAGATTAGAACAGTGCTTACTGGTAGAGTATCAGAGTATATAGAAACAAAACT
>JBJTTW010000042.1:0-1803 GCA_046080385.1 bacterium | reverse complement strand
ATAAAAGTCTTTTTCAGATTAAAATGGTATTTTGGAATTAGTTATTTAATGACGAAAGATGGTGCAGAAGTAGATCTTATAGTCGAAAGACCGGGTAAAAAGTATCTCTTTATCGAAATAAAAAGCTCTAAGAATGTTTCTGAATTTAATTTAAATACATTAGCTAAGCTTAGTGAAGATTTTAATGCAGCTTCTAGCTTGGGTTCTGAAGCATTTTGCTTTTCTAATGATGACTGTAAGCGAAAGCTTGCTAATGGTGTGATGGTTTATCCTTGGCTGGAGCGGTTGAAGAAGTATTTCTTGAAGGGTAATTAGGGAGGCAAGGGGGCAAAATTCCCCAAATTTTAAATCTTCCCCTGCCACAGCATTTTTATGAAATCCTGATAGTTTAAAATTTCTATACCATCTTCAGTCAGGCGACTGGTATCTACTAGGCTCACAACGATTCGCTTTTTAATAGAAGGCTGATCTTTAATCAACTCCCTTAAGCCTTTTAGCTCATCTTTTTTTATTTTATCTGTAGCCTTAGCTTCTATCGCACATTCCATGTCATTTATAATGAAATCCACTTCAGCAGCTCTGCTTGCAAGTCGCCAATAGCTAAGATCCCAGAATTTTCTTTGATAAGAGTTGTAACAGCGTAGTTCGTGGTAAACCCAGTTCTCAAAAGCCTTACCAAATAATTCTGATTTTACTTCTATATTAGAGCGGCGTAATAAATTATTGACGATACCTACATCGCAGTAATAGAATTTAGGTGCAAGAATCACTTTGCGTTTTGGATTTTCTCGATAAGCGACTAAAAGGCTGCCGATGAGAGTGTCTTCAAGTATTTGAAAGTATTCTTTAACTGTTTTAGAGGAGATTCCACAGTCTCTTGCGATATTACTGAAATTAATTACTTCTGTGTCGCTAAAGGCGGCTGATCTTAAAAACTCGCTAAACACCGGAAGGTTTCTGACTAAGGCTTCAGCCGCTATTTCTTCTTTTAAATAGTCGCTGATATATGAATTCCATAAATCCTTAGCCTTGTTCGCAGAGCTTAGATAGTGCTTAGGTAGATAACCTTGATTTATCATCCTGAGAAGATTAAATTCTTCACCGAGTTCTATCGCACTTAAACCATAAAGCTCATATTTAAGAGCTCGTCCACCAAGTAAATTAGCTTGTCCCTGTTTTACTTTTCTTGCAGATGAGCCACAGAGTGCAAATTTTAAGTCATACTCTTCTATCATTAGATGAACTTCATCTAGTAATAAAGGAACTCTCTGTACTTCATCAATGATGATGGGGATAGATTTATCTAAGCTAGAGGATTTTAATTTCTGTAAAATCTCTTCTCTGAGTAACCATGGCTCATTTAGATATTTACTGTATATTTGACTGTTTAGTAAGTTAATATATAAGCCATTACGATAGCTAGCCTTAAGCAAAGAGCTTTTCCCTGTTTGTCTTGGACCCCAGAGAAAAAAGCTGTCTTTTCCTTTTAAAGGTAATTCTAGTGCTCGATTTAAATTATCTAAGGTTTCCATTTGTTAATTTGAGTTACAGTATTGATAAATATATAGGTTAATATACCACGATAATTTGGAGTAGTACTTCTAATTATTCGGATAATTTGGAGTTGGGGTGCTTGAGTAAATATTTTCTCTTATCACCTCGCTGAAGTTTCTAAAATCCTCTCAAAATGACATGATTATGGCTTTTTCAATGATGGCACTGTTGCCGAACGAACAAGTTCAAGGCTGAGGAGGACGAATGACCGCAGTGTACTGCGGGTACATGAGGATCATGAGGACGACG
>JBJTTW010000041.1:0-1920 GCA_046080385.1 bacterium | reverse complement strand
TCAGCAAATCAGCTTGGTAGCACAAATTCAATGAAAGACAGCTTTCTATTACTGGCTAAAAGCAATATTATAAGCAGTGAGCTTTCACAAAAATTAATCAAGATGGTAGGTTTTCGTAATATTGCAGTACATGCTTATGATAGTTTAGAGGTTTCTATACTAGAAAGCATTTTAAATAATCATCTTCAAGATTTTGAAAATTTTTATATTGAGATATTAAAAAACACCTAATATAGAATAAATATCATGCCTAAACTAAATACTGAAATACTCAATAAATTAATCGTCGCCTTAGATTTCCCTAATCGAGAAGAAACTTTTAAATTCCTGAAACGCTGTAATGATGAAAGCTTTAGGCCTGCGATGGTTAAAATCGGCATGGAACTTTTTTATAGTGAAGGAGCTAACATGGTAAAAGCCATTCAAGACATGGGCTTTAGAATTTTCTTAGATTTAAAAATTCATGATATCCCTAACACCACCGCATCAGCCTTAAAAGCTATAGCTAAGTTAAATGTAGATATTACTAATATTCATGCTTTTGCTGGTAAATCTGTCATGAAAGCTGCTGCTGAGGCGATAAAAGAAGTTTCACCTAAAACTAAATTAATCGCAGTTACCATACTTACTAGTATGTCTCAGGATATGCTTAGGGATGATCTTTTAATTAATACGACATTAGAAGATTATGTTCTGAAGCTAGCTTTAAATTCTAAAGAAGCGGGCTTAGATGGAGTAGTGTCTTCGGCTCATGAAGCTAATTTAATTAAAAAGCAGTGTGGAAATAATTTTTTAACAGTCTGCCCCGGTATTAGGTTCGCTGATACTAATAGTGATGATCAGCAGCGTATTATGACCCCAGAGAAGGCTATCGCGAGTGGAGCTGATTATATAGTTATGGGACGGGCGATTACGCAGGCTAAGGATTTAAGTGCTTTAGCTGTATCTAGCGTGCTGTAATTTTCTTTAAGCACTAAAAGCTTTATAATTATTCGAGATGAAAAAATACTTACCTCTATATTTTTTTCTATCACTGAGCTTATTTCTAGGTTTGGCTTATTATACTTTTACGCTTTTTGGTTCCGCTGAAAGTCCTAAGAAAATCGATTTAGGTGAAAAGATTTCTAATAAAGCCTTAGATAAAATCACTGAAAACCCTAATCTTTCTTCTCAAGATAAATTAAAGAAGCTGATTAAAACTAAGTTTAAGTCGAGTTTACTAGAAAATCGTAGAAAATATTTAATTTCTAGGCTGGCTAATTCTTTAGGCGAGCCGATGATAGCTTATATTTATTCTTATGATACAGACTATAACTATCTTCCACGTTTTTCTAAGAAAATATTACTTGATTATGCTGCTAAGGTAGGTGATGAGTCTGCGATAGTAAATACTTTAGAGAAATTAATAGAAGTATTACCGAATGAACCTGAGTTTAAATATATGCTGGCGAAGTCGTATCTTAGGCAGAGTTTAAAAGAGAATGCTACTAAGCTTTTTACAGAAGTCCAGAATAAATATCCAGACTCTGAGTACGCTCTAGGTGCTGATTATTATTTAGCTAATCTCACTGAAGATGCTGAAATTAGAAATGAAAAATTAGTGAGATATATACAGAAGTCACCAAATGGTAATCTTGCTGTGCTCGCTGTTGAAGAGATGGCTGGTATAGAGGCTTTGAAGCAGTATAGAAATGATATAGCTCTAGTCTACTATCATTTAGAGAATTATGAAAAAGCTATAGAATATTTTGATCCTAGTGCTGTAGATTTTACTGATAAATTTTATTTACCTTATGCTAGGACTTTAGCTAAAAATAAGCAGTATGATACAGCGAAAGCCTTTTTAATAGATAAATTAAAGCTAACTGAGTCTCTCGCTGTTTCACAGCAGCTTTTAGAGGCTTTAAAAACTTTAGATGA
>JBJTTW010000040.1:0-5831 GCA_046080385.1 bacterium | reverse complement strand
CATTTGAAGAGTTTTTATTCGATCTGAAGATCTTTAAGTATAGTTTTAGAGCCACTGCGAGATGCTGTAATTACGGCTTCTTTTTTATTTTTAAAAATTAAATCATAAGTCCCGTCACCATTAGGGATCATGTGCTCAATGTAATTAATATTAATCAAAGCACCTTTATTCGCTTTATAGAATTCAAATTCAGCAAGGCGTTTTTCTAATTTTTCAATAGTAAAATAGGTAGGGAAGCTTTTTTCTTCGGTATGAATAACTACCTGACGTTGATCACGCTCAATATAAATAATCTGACTGGGCATTAAAAATCGGATACTGCCTTCTTGGTAATCTTTAACCGCTATTTTATTGGTTTTATTTTTAGCAAGCTCTCGGTGAGCTATTTCCCTACTGCTGACATCATTCTGTACTCCAACAAAATGCGTGACAAGCCCCTCTGTATTTTTAATCGGAGAAATATTTAGCTCGTTATAGAACATGGTTCCATCTTTTCTGTAATTTTTTAAAATAACTTGACAGCCAGTCCCAGATCTAATCGCATGCTTTAAAATCTCTAATTGAGGCTGCTCAGTCTCTTCGCCTTGTAAAAATCTACAGTTTAGCCCGACGACTTCTTCTCGACTATAACCAGTAACTAATTCAAAACCTTTATTAACATAGATAAGAGGATTATCACTCTGTTGATTATCACTAATCACTACACCGCAGCTTGTTGATTCTAAAGCAAAATGTTTAAGCTCTTCTGCGAGTTGATCATTTGCAGTGTTTTTAGCACCCATATAAAATGATCTTAGCAGAAATTAGATGGATGTATCGGCTCTCTTATTGGCACTATTGCCGAACGTGCAAGTTCAAGGCTGAGGAGGACGAATGACCGCAATGTACTGCGGGTACATGAGGATCATGAGGACGACGAAAACGAAGAAATTGCACGTTCGGAGCAGTGCCAGAATGATAAAATGAGTTTTATGTTAATTAGAGTTCTCTGCCTAGTCTTCATTTTAAGTTCTTGTTCTTTCGTGAATCCGAAAAGTCCTTCGCGGAAAATGCATTTTAAATTACCAAAAGATTATAAACAGATAAACTCTAGCTCTAAAAAAGATGGTTCTTTCTTTAAAGAATTCATCCCGAAATCAGAAGATCCACAGAACTGGAATAATATGATTCGCTATGTCTATCAGCCTACGAAAACAGAGATATATGAGCAGTTTAAAGAAATGGCTGATGTAATAGGAAAGGTTTGTGAAGAACCTTTCGTGCCTAAGCCATTTACAGGTAAATTTGGTGGTGCGGAGGCTTTAAACGCTCTTACGGCTTGTGGCAAGCATCCTAGTACTAAACATGGTGAAATCAGCCAGTACCTTATGGTTCAAGATACTGATGGTATACACAGTGTGCAGAAAACAGTTCGCATTGAGCCTTTCAAGGAAAAAGAAGCTAATGCTGTAATTAAAGAAAATTTAAAAACCTGGAATGATTTTTTTCAGACTTTAAAATTTAAGTAATGGAGTTGTGCAGGGGACTCTAATGGTGGAAACAAGGAGAAAGAGTATACCCGTTTTTATAAAAAATAGAAAAACATAATTAAAATAATTAAATAGCTGAAAGCTACGCTGAATGAGCTTCTTGGGCTTTTAGCGAAACTTAAGATTAAGCTACAGAAAAAACTAATTAGCAGCCATGCTAGATAATTATTCATCGGTATTATATCGTTTAACCAGTGCCAGTAATCAAGTTCAGCAGCATGAGGCTCAATTAAGTAATCAATCAAAAGCATAAGAGCTGCGACTAAAAATGCTTTAACGATTGCTTGAGAAATACTGGAAATAGTGTTTTTTGAATTTTGGGATTCATCTATTTTGTTAAAAACTTTCAGGGAGAAGTTTTCTAGAAATTTAGTGATAACTTCTTGACTCGCATGTAATAGTAGAAGCCAGTTCACCCCAATGATTAGAGGAATCTGAAAAATTTTAATGCCTAATGCCTCGGCATAGAAGTAAGTGCCGAAAGGCCATCCAGAGTATACTCCTAGCCACTCTACTCCATAAAAGATGAAGTATAAAGATAAATAGAGTCTATAGGGTATTTTTTCATTAAAGAATATGATGAAGGCGGAGACTAGAAGGTTAATTGGTGACAGGCTTAGGAAAAAAAGGCGATAATCTGAATGTATACCTAAAAAACCGATTAAATGAATCAATACTAAGAGAATTATTTTGCTAGGGTTTAAATTTAATTTCTTAAAAATAGTCATTAAAGTTCATCTCTAATTAAAGTTACATATTTACTTTGAATATCTTGAAAAATGCTAGGAGAGAGCTGTTCTAAAGTTTGCTCAGAGCTGCGTTCTATTTTTTTTAACTGTAAAATATGGTAGCCATAATCTGAACTGATGATATTACTGATCTGTAAAGGCTTTCTTAGTTTCATTACACCCTCACTAATATTCTTAGCATAGAAGTTATCTAAATTATTTACTGGAATAACCATATCAAAGACGACTAAGTCTTTAAATAAATCCTTAACTACTCTGTAATTAGGTTCTCGGATTAAAATTTTCTTTAAGTAGGAAATCTTTTCTATAGCAGATTCAGCTTCCTTATCTATGTAGAACTGCCTGAAATAGTAATTCTCATGTGCTAATAAATTATTTTTCTTGATATTTAAATACTCTTGCTCAACTTTAGCTTGAATTTTCTTTTTAAACACTGGATCTGAATTGAAGCGCTTTAAAAAAATTTTCCCTGCAAGGCTATCTTTAATTAATTCAGATTTAGTATAAAAGACTAAATCCTCTAAATCTAAATCGTAGTCAAGAAGCCGATCTTTAAAAGCCTGTTTACCCCCAAGTTTGCTTTCATAGAGATAAAGTTTCTCTAAAATCGCGGCATCATCAGGAATTACAGCTAATTTATTTGCTTTATTTAAGATTTTAAGGCGTTTATTATAATCATTTACTATTCTAGGCGCTAGTTCTAGATCAAAGTATTTTAAGAAAACTAAATGCTCATAAAAATCCTTCTGTAGCTCTTCCAAAGGAATATCCTTGGTTCTTAAATATTCATCTAACTGAGCTTGACTATGAAAATTATTTACTAAATATTGCTTCCAGCTTGTTCTTAAGATTTCTGGACTCACTGAAATGCCCTTCAGGTGACAGTAGTTGAATATTTCATTTTTAATTTCCTTTGTCTGAGACCATCGCATAGCTCCATTTTTCGCGTTGATATTGATTAGTGAATTTGAAAAAAGTTTTTCGAGGCAGAAATTTTTGTAGGCTATGACTATTCTGTTAAGCTTTATTTGATTTAAAGCTAGAGGCTGTTTCGCTAATTCATTTTCTGCGTTTTGCAGTATATTATGGTCATTCGTCCTTACATCAGCCCTAGTAGCTAAAACTGATATCAATAACGAAAAAAAAACGATACAGAAAAATTTTTTTAGAACGGCTCTTATAATTCTTGTCATTAGGCTTTAGAAAAACTCTATTCAGCTACTGCCCCCAATTATACTTTAAAATAGAACTTATTCACCCAAGCAGAGTTTATGAATAACAGCATACTAGAAATAAAAGATTTAGAAATTTACTTCCCGCAGAATAAATTCATCGCAGTGAGAGGCATTAGCTTTGAGATGAAAGCAGCTGAGATAGTCGCTTTAGTGGGTGAGAGTGGCAGTGGTAAATCTTTGACTGCTTCAAGTATTATAGGATTAGCTCCTCATACAGCTGAGCTTAAAGGTCAGATCATTTATAAAGGCAGAAACCTTTACCCTGATTACCCAAGAGAGCTTCGTGGTAAAGAGATTTCTTTAATCCCTCAAGATACCCTTAGTTCTTTAAATCCAGTTTTTAAAGTAGGAGATCAAGTCTACGAAGCTTTAGACATCTGGGATAAAGATCTTTCTAAAGCTGAAAAAAAATCTAAGGTCTTAGAAACCTTTTCCATGACAGGGATCTCTGATCCTGAAAGATGTTACCAAGCTTATCCTCATGAAATTTCTGGCGGCATGAGGCAGCGAGCGATGATAGCTATGGCTATCATTAATGAGCCAGAGATTCTTATCGCAGATGAAGCCACGACAGCCCTAGATGTAACAGTGCAGGCGCTTATCATTAAACTTTTAAGAGATTTAAAAAAGACTATTCTGTTTATTACCCATGATCTAGGTGTAGTCGCAGAAATCGCTGACCGAGTGGTCGTCATGAGGCATGGTGAGATAGTCGAAAACAAGGATGTATTTTCATTATTTAGTAAGCCAGAGGCGGCATATACTCAGAAACTGCTAGCAGAGATGCCTAAACTTTAAAGGGCGTGTAGCGGAACTCCAATTTCTGCGTTTTCTTCGTCCTCTAAATATCATCGAAGATCTTAACCCTGTATTAATTTTATTTGCTTAAGTAGATAAATAGGTCTATCTGTGTATTCAGAAGTACTGGTGTTGAATTATGAACGTTAACGTTTTCGGTATCCCAAATTTTGAAACTTGGTTTTTATCAAGAAAATCTGATAAAACTCTACCTGGTAGTGTAAAGGATAAGCTTTCAGGTGAAGAAGAAAAAAGATTATTAGAAATTATAGAAGAATTTGAAAAATCTCCTACCGATATAGAAGCTAAAAAGAAAAAATATACCGAATTAATGAAGCTTTTTTATAAAGGGATTGGGCTTCAGGAGAACGGTGCAGGAACTATTTCTCCTGAAAATGAAAGAGCAGCTTTAGAACTTTCTGGTTTAATTAATGATGCGATTTTACAAGATCAACAGAATATAAGTGGCAAGTATAATACTGATCAGCTTAATAAGGCACTTAAATTACAGGATAAGTTTCGTGAAGATTTAGAATTACGATCTCCTGATTTTAAAAGATTATTAACAGCAGATACCGGTACAAATAATGAGCTCAGTGCAGGTAAAAATGACTACCAGACAGAGAAAATCACTTCTTACCTAGCTAAGAATAAAGAGGATTTTACTAAGATATTTAAGGAACTGTCTAAGGCGAGGCCTGATTTAAAGAAATTAACTAAAGCACAAAAAGAAAAACTTAAAAACTTAAAAACCTTAGCTGGTAGAGGAAATCAGAATATTTTAAGTAGGATTTTAAGTACTTTTAAAGAGTTTAAAGATTATCGTTTTACTAATGCTGATCTGACTAAGATGAAAAAGTCCGATGGTACTACATTGCAGGTTCAGGCGAATACAGAGTCTACCCATGATAATTGGGAAAGGCTTACGACTATATCGGAGGAAGGTGGCAGCCCTACAGGCACAAGTACTAGATCTGCAGATACAAATAACAGACCTAGAGACTCTAGTAAAACTGATAGAGTTCTGGAAAAAATTTTAGCGAGTTTCAACAAGAGTCTTGAGAGGCTTGAGAGGCTTGAGAGGCTTGAGAAGCTTGAAGAGCGAGATACGGAGCGATATACGAAGCGAGATACTGATGTAGAGAAAAATACTGAAAAGCAAGCTTCTACACCATGGCTAGATATTTTTCGCACTATAGGCTATATAGCTAGTAACGTTATTACAGGTCTCGGCAATAATAACCAAAATTACTGCTGTTATCCACCAGCACCATGCTCTGGGAGAGGAACTGCGTATTGTCCCCCTGTATCATACCCACAGGGAGGATCTGGCCATTACCCTCCTAGACCTTATTACGTCGGTGGTGATACATGGCCGTGGGGTAGAGCAAATGGCATTAATAGTGAATATAGTGCTTTTAATAATTACATGCCCTCATCAGGGTCTTACTCTGCCACTTCAAATCCATCTTCAACGAGTTCTAGTAATCCCTATAGCAGTTCTTCTGCTTATAACCCGA
>JBJTTW010000039.1:0-23352 GCA_046080385.1 bacterium | reverse complement strand
TTCTTGGCTTGGCTTACAGAGGATGACTCACCTGAAATTGGGCTTGCTGTTAAAGAGCCTTTGCCTCAGTATTTAGAGGGTGTTATCTATGAATTTAAGAAGATAGATTGGCCTAGTAGAGAAGAAGTTATTAGAGAGTTTGTGAATGTTCTTATTATTGTTACTATTATTGCTGTGACTATCTACGCTCTAGATATAGCGTTTGAGAGATTTTTTGATTTATTTAAAGGAGTTGTGGCTAAATAATGACGACTAGAAAACGAAGTGGTAAACGAGGCTGGTATGTTGTGCAAACAGCGAGCGGTCATGAGAAAAAAGTTAAAGGCTATATAGAGAAGCGTATAGAAACGATGGAAGTCTGGGATAGAATTTTCTCAGTAGCTGTTCCAGAAAGACCTATTGTAAAAGTTAAGCAGGGAAAGAGAGTCGAGAAGCAAGAAAAAGAATATCCTGGTTATGTTCTCGTTGATATGGTACTTGACGATGATACTTGGAAAACCGTTAGAGAGGCACCTGGAGTATTAGGCTTCGTTGGTGGTGATCGTAAAGATCCTCCTACTATCAGTGATTCAGAAGTTAGAAGAATACTTCGTAAAAATACTGTTCTTGGTGATTCTAGGCTTGCGACGAAAAAAGAGATTGACTTTAAACTTGGTGATTTCGTTACTATCTTGGCTGGACCTTTTGAAGGTTTAGAGGGAGAAGTAGCTGAGATTAACGAAGAGAAGATGACTGTGAAAGTTAGCGTTCTTGTGTTTGGAAGATCAACTCCGACAGAGGTTCCAGTGGACTATGTTACTCTTAAGAATGAGTAACACCTAAATTAAATGCTAATAGCTGCCAAAATCTTATTAATAACGCTGTTCATTGTCTTAACGTTGTTTCTTTTGGTGCTTACATTCTTGACTAGCTCAATTAAAGAGGCTTTGGGCGAAATTGAGCTTAAGCTTGCTGATTTTCGCGATTCTATTTTGATGAAGCCTTATGCTAATACTTTAACTATTTTATTGCCATTAATTAGTGCTTTCGGGCTTAAGTTTATAGATAGTTTTATGAGGGTGAATGCTAAGTCCTTGTTTCTAAAGGTAATAGATGTTTTAATTGTATTGTTTAAAGCAGCAGATACCTTCTTTAAGGCATTCTCTAGATATCTACAGGTTAAAAATTCTTTAAAGAGGTAAATTTGAGAGTAGCGATATTAACAGAAACTTTTCTTCCACAGGTAAATGGTGTTGTTCGTACCGTTGAAAAGATTATTAAGTATTTAGAGAAAAATCGTCATGAAGTTTTATTAATTGCTATTGGCGATGGTGAGGAGTGTTACTCTGGTACTCAAGTCGTGAGAGTGCCTGGTATTCCATTCGGCTTGTATAAAGAACTTAATTTAGTAAAGCCAGAGGATGAGCTTTTCGCAAAATTTTTAGATAATGAATTTATGCAGTTACCTATAGCAGCTTTACAATCGCTAATTCCTAGCTCAAATAAAGTCGTAGAGGAGGCTTTATATAAGTTTCAGCCAGATATTATTCATTTGGTTACGCCAGTAACTTTAGGTGCTGTGGGACATTACTATATAGAGAAAATGAAACTCCCGTCCCTTGCGACATTTCATACTGATATTGCTGCTTATGCACCACGTTATCAAATACCTTATGTAGAGAATATTATAAACGTGGTGACTAAGATGATTTATTCTAAAGCTGATAGAGTTTTGGCTCCTAGCCCTAGTTCTAAAGCTCAATTGGAAGATATCGGTATCGAAAATGTTGGGGTTTTCGGTCGTGGAGTTGATCACAAGCTGTTTAATCCAAGTAAAGCTGATAAGAAAAAACTTGAAGCCTATGGTTTAAGTTCTAATAAACTGACTATTCTTTATGCGGGAAGACTGGCTGAAGAGAAGTCCTTGGAAAAGTTGGTGGAATCATTTAAACACTTACTAATAAAATATCCTGAAGATATTCAGCTTTTAATTATTGGTGAAGGTCCCTCTCGCGTTGATTTAGAGGCTGCTTTAGCTGCTGCTTCTAATTATGGCACTGTTGCCAAACGAACAAGTTCAAGGCTGAGGAGGACGAATGACCGCAGTGTAATTTCCAGCGATGCCGAGGATGCGACACCAGTGTCGTATGCGAGCAAGCGGAAATACAAGCTCCGCTTACTGGGTGTACATGAGGATCATGAGGACGACGAAAACGCAGAAATTGGAGTTCGGCAACAGTGCCATTATGCTTTTACTGGTTTGAAAACAGGTGAGGAGCTAGCAGCACTTTACGCAAGTGCAGATATTTTTGCTTTTCCTAGTGTTACTGAGACTTTTGGACAAGTTGTGCTTGAAGCTATGGCTTCAGGTTTGCCAGTGCTGGGTTTTGACTCACCTGGAGTGAGAGATTTAGTCGAGCAGGCTGTCTCGGGCTTTCTTGCAGATCCTAAAGTTGATTATTTAGATGCTGTGAATCCGCTTAGTTTTATTTATAATTTAGAAGCGTTAATTAAAGATGCAGCTTGGCGAAAAAAGCTTGGGGACAGGGCTTTTGCTATTGCTCAGCAACGCTCATGGGATGCTATCCTAGCAGAGTTAGTAAGTGAGTATGAGATTTTAATTAATGCTGCTAATAAAAAACTTCTTAGGGCTTAGCATTTCTTTGATAAAATGGTCATATGACTTTATCAGATCAAGACAAGAAAATTTTTGAAGCACATGCAGGGGGGAAGATTCGCATCTCTTTAGTTAAAGAGGTTAATGATAAAGACGATCTTGCTATTGTTTACACGCCTGGTGTTGCTAAGGTTTGCATGGCTATTCATGATAAGCCTAATTTAGATAAGTTTTTAACCATTAAAAAAAACTCAGTTGCGGTAGTTACTGATGGTACGGCAGTTTTAGGGTTGGGGGATATAGGACCTAATGCTTCTATGCCAGTTATGGAAGGTAAGGCTATGCTGTTTAAGCAGTTAGCTGATATTGATGCTTATCCTATTGCTATTAATGCTGAAGGCAAGAGCGTTGATGAAATAGTTGAATGTATAAGAATGATCTCACCTGGATTTGGCGGTATTAATTTAGAAGATATTTCTGCCCCTAGATGCTTTGAGATAGAAGAAAAATTACAGAACCTAGTTGATATACCAGTTTTTCATGATGATCAACACGGAACTGCGATAGTTACTACAGCAGCTCTTCTAAATGCAATTAAGCTTTTAGATAAAAGACCTGAAGATTTAAAGGTGGTATTTAGTGGTACTGGGGCTGCTGGAGTTGCTTGTACTAAGATGATATTAGATTTAGGAATTAAGAATGTTATTGGCTGTGACAGGGCTGGAGCGATTTATAAGGGTAGAAGTGGTAATATGAATGCTTCTAAAGAAGCTTATGCTGAGATTACTAACCCAAATCACGAGAAAGGCAGTCTGAGCCAAGTTCTTGAAGGTGCAGATATATTTATTGGTCTTTCTGGACCTAATTTAATTGGTGAAGATGAGCTGAAGAGTATGGCTAAGGATTCGGTGGTATTTGCTATGTCGAACCCTACTCCAGAGGTTGATCCAGCTCTTGCTAGAAAATATTGTAAGATAGTGGCGACTGGTCGTTCTGATTATCCTAATCAAATAAACAATGTATTGGGCTTCCCTGGAATGTTTAGGGGGCTTTTAGATGCTAATGCGTACACGGTTACTGAAAATATGAAGATTGCTGCTGCAAAAGCTATCGCTAGCTGTGTTAGTGATGAAGAGCTTAATCCAGAATATATTATTCCAGATGCTTTTAATCCAGATGTTGTTAGAAAGGTGGCTGAAGCAGTTAGGCTAGTTGCTATTGAGGATAAAGTTTGTAAAGAAGTTAGAACCGGTGATCCAGAGATTAAGGCTTTGGCGGTTATTTAAAACTCTTGTCCTATTCTTAACTTCTTTTGGATAGGCTTGTGTTTTATAGGTTTTTAATTTTATGGCAGGCGACGAAGATAGTGATGATAAACAATTCGAAGCTACTCAGCATAAGCTAAATGAAGCTCGTAAAAAGGGTAATGTCTTTAAGAGTAAAGATTTAACCTCCCTTGCCGTTCAGATAGTGGGTTTCGTTTGCCTTTTTAATTTTGGGACTTATATATTTAAGCTTCTAATGGAACTTTGTCGGGTTTTTTGGGGAAGTATTGGTGATTTTGAAAAAGTTAGTAACCAGTTTATTATATTTCACACTTGGAAAACTATTTTACTAATTCTTGTTCCGATTATGATTGCTCTTGTAATTGTTGCGGTGATTATTGAAGTACTTCAGCTAGGGGGAATTCTATTCACTACTGAACCGATGCAGTTTAAGCTTGATAAGTTAGATCCGATTAAGGGATTGAAAAATATGCTTAGCGTCAAGTCTCTATTTGAGCTTGGTAAAGGTCTGGTGAAAGTTATAGCTGTTGGTTATATTGCTTTCCTTACTGTTCAAGAGCATTTGCCCACGATACTTGGTAATATAGATGCTTCTAATAAGCTAGCTGGTTTTGTATCTGTTGCAAATGTACTCTGGGATTTCTTTTGGAAAAGTACTATTTTACTTTTTGCTGTCTCTATTGTTGATTTTTTATTTCAAAAATGGAAGTTTATGAAAGATCAGAAGATGAGCTTCAAAGAGATGAAGGATGAATACAAGAGTACCGAGGGTGATCCTTTAATTAAATCTAAGCGTAGACAGAAACAGCGAGAAATTTCTCAAGGTGGTGGTGGCAGTGGTTTGCAGAAAGTACCTGAAGCAGATTTCGTCGTTAAAAATCCAGAGCACGTAGCCTTAGCGGTTAAATACGATGAGCAGATGAGCAAGGCTCCTATAATTTTAGCTAAAGGTTCTGAGATAATCGCCCAGCAGATTATAGAAATAGCAGAAGCCTATAATATTCCAATTATTACGAATATCCCTTTATCTAGGGCTTTATTCAGGTTAGTAAGACTTAACCAAGAGATACCTCCAGAGCTCTATAAAGCAGTGGCTGAGGTTCTCCTATTCGTTTATAAGGTCAAGAAAAAGACCTTCAGATAAAGAGGCGGGCGAAAACGCAGAAATTGGAGTTCCGCGGTGGTCTCCTGATGGGCGTGTAGCCGAACGAACAAGTTCAAGGCTGAGGAGGACGAATGACCGCAGTGTAATTTCCAGCGATGCCGAGGATACGACACCAGTGTCGTATGCGAGCAAGCGGAAATACAAGCTCCGCTTACTGCGAGTACATGAGGATCATGAGGCGGGCGAAAACGCAGAAATTGGAGTTCCGCTACACGCCCAAGTTAAAAGCTTAAAAATAGTACCTTATCATAATGCTTCTCAGCACGATCTTTCAAGGTTTCTAGATTGTAAATATCTATCTGCTGTACAAAGTCATTTATTTTAGGTTCTACGGCTATAGCTGTGCATTTAAGTCCTGCGATATGACCTAGAATTAGTGCATGAAGTCTCATCGCTGTAATAGAAGAGCCATATTTATTTAAACAGTAGAGTAGTTCATTTGGCGAAAATTCGCTAGCTTTTAGGTAGACATCTTTAAGCTCAGCGATGACGTTATTAGCCATGCGATATTTACGGATTAATTCCATGGCTTTACGATGCAAGCGAGCGTCAGAATCCTGCATTTCTAGAATGATGATAGATGAATTAGGGTCTGGGAGCGTCTCTTCTATAACTCTAGTTAAAAACCTTTCTATATATTCATCACTGTATTCAGTTTTTTCTTTCTTAAGGCAGAGTATAGGCACTGGAGAATCAAGGCTTCCAAGATAGTAATCAATTTTAGTTTTTATCTCTGGACTGATTTCATAATCTTCTGGTGTCTGGACTAGGTTTTTATTAGAATACAGAGTCCATGCTAAATCTGCACCATAGAAGTGGCGAATACCAGCTTCTTTTAAAAACTCAGCGCTAGATTTATCTCTGACACTCACAAAATCAGCTAATTTAAAAGCTCTTTTGCATAGCCATTTGGCAACAGGGTGCTCTAATGGGCCTATACCTTGAGCGAGGTATAGAATTTTCATGCCTTTTAAATGAGCTAAAAAAGTAGTTAGAAAATAATATAAAGGCGTTAATAAGCTGGTCTTATCTTGGAATAGGCCGCCTAGGCAGATTAAATATTCTCCAGTATTGAGAAGTCTAAAATGCTCCGCAAGTGAATTCTTACTGGAAAGCTTCACGAATGGAGTTTCAGGGTAGTGTTTTTTAAGTCTTCTCTCTACAATCTCGGCTAAAAGTTCGTCACCGTAATTCCCGTGATTAAGATAACCATGCAGTATGAACATAACTGTTATAATCATATCCTAGTGTCAGACAGTAAAACCCGAGTTTTTTCAATAATTGCCCATATCGATCATGGTAAGTCAACTTTAGCCGATAGGTTACTAGAAGCTACTGGGACTATCACTAAGCGCGAGATGAAAGAGCAGCTTTTAGATAGCATGGATATTGAAAGAGAAAGAGGTATTACGATTAAGCTTAATATGGCTCGCATGGAATATAAGGGCTATGTTCTAAATTTAATCGATACTCCAGGGCATGTAGATTTTACTTATGAAGTTTCTAGGTCACTTGCTGCTTGTGAAGGGGCTTTGCTCGTAGTAGATGCTACGCAGGGCGTGGAGGCGCAGACTTTAGCTAATGTCTATCTAGCTTTAGAAAATAATTTGGAAATTATTCCTGTAATTAATAAAGTAGATTTACCTAGTGCTGAAGTTGAAAGAGTTAAAAAAGAAGTAGAGGATATAGTTGGGCTTGACTGTTCTGATGCTATAGAAATCAGTGCTAAGACTGGTTATAACATAGATAAACTCTTAGACGCTATTATAGAGCGTATTCCACCAGCTAAGTCTGAGCTTGATAAGCCTTTAAAAGCTTTAGTCTTTGATAGCTATTATGATGCTTACCTTGGCATAGTGGCTTATTGTCGTATTCTTGAAGGTAGAGTTAAGAGGCTTGAAAATGTTAGATTTATGCAGGCTGCTAAAGAATATCAAGTTATAGAAGTCGGTTATAGAACGCCTAACAAAAAAGAAGTCGAGGAACTAAGAGCTGGGGATGTAGGTTACATAGCTTGCTCGATAAAAGAGATTCAGAATATAGTCGGTGACACGATCACACAGGTAGATTACCCCGCAGATCAACCTATACCTGGTTATAAAGCAGCTATGCCAGTGGTCTTCTGTGGTATGTATCCAGTGGATTCAGTGGAATATACCGATTTGAAAGAAGCTTTATCTAGGCTTAAGTTAAATGATACTTCTATAGTTTTTGAGCCAGAGACTTCTAATGCACTGGGTTCTGGTTTTAGATGTGGTTTCCTCGGAATGTTACACATGGAGGTTATTCAAGAACGATTAGAGCGTGAATATGATCTGAATCTGATTATCACTGCACCTAGCGTTTCTTATAAAGTCTATTTAACCACGGGGAAAATGGTAATAGTAGATAATCCTAGTAATCTGCCAGAGCCTACTCAGCGAGACAGAATCGAAGAGCCTTTTATGAAGGTGAAAATTATGCTGCCGAAAGAATATGTCGGAGCCATTATGGAATTATGCCAAGATAAACGTGGTGTTTTTATCGATATGAAGCACCATAATGCGATGAGTGAAACCAGTCGTGTGAATCTAGAGTATCATATACCTCTTGCTGAGATAGTTACAGATTTCTTTGATCAGATGAAGTCACTGTCTAAAGGCTATGCGACTATGGATTATGAACTTACTGATTATCGTGAAAGCCATTTATCGAAGTTAGATATATTACTTAATGGCGAAAAAGTAGATGCACTTTCTGCTATAGTTCACCGTGATAAAGCTTATGATGTGGGTTCTAAACTAGCCACTAAGCTTAAGGAAGTAATTCCTCAGCACCTTTTCGAGATTCCGATTCAAGCTGCTATAGGTGGGAAAATCATTGCAAGGCAGACAGTGAAAGCCCGCCGTAAAGATGTACTTGCTAAATGCTATGGTGGTGATATTTCTCGTAAGAAAAAGCTTTTGGATAAACAGAAGAAAGGTAAAAAACGTATGAAGAATGTGGGTTCAGTAGAACTGCCGCAGGATGCGTTTATGGCTGTTTTGAAGTTGGATTAAGGCACTGCTCGCAAACTTTAATTTCTGGGTTTTCATCAGTGCTTTTAGCGTGCTAATAAAAACCTAATAAAATATTTAAAGAAGGAAGTATCCTCGGAGATTGCTCCTTGAGATTTTTCAAATTTAAAACAATTATGGAGAATGCTTAGGATAGTGAAAATAAGAAAAATGCCGAGCATTAAAAATTTTAGATAGTCTGTAAATATTGAAAAATTCATTTAAATTTTACTCCTTTCATTATAGTATTGGTCAAGCATTTCCATGCCTCTTGTCAAGCATTTTATTCCAAAAATGCCTATTAGTAAAGCGACTGAGAATCTTATTAAGTTTAGTTGGTTTGGGTCATATTCATAGTTGCTTACACATAAGAAAATTATTGTGGCGGGAACGCTCAGTAGGGCTAATCCCGTATATTTTAATAAGTCAGCTCTATATTTATAGGACTCGGGTATTTCTTGCATAATGATAAATTTTTGCAAATTAATTAAGAGTTTTTAAGGGGTCATTTTCCCTCAGAGTATATTTTGTTATTGAAAATGGCTTGCTTCTTATATGATAGGCTGTTTTTAGATATCAATTTTATGGCTGGTAAAAATACCCTTATTCAGATTTATAAGCCTTTGGAACCAGTCATAGGTTTTCTCAATGATAATCCAAGTGCTGTTAGTTTACTTGGTACTGTTGTTACTTTAGGTGTTGCTATTTTGGCGAGCTGGCTCACCTTTTGGTTTTCAAGGTGCTCTGCTGAAGCTGATAGAAAGCAGAAATTTAAAGACCGTAGGGAATCTTTTCAGAAAATTCTTCCGAATTATATTAAGAGAATTAAAAAGATGATAGAGGCTTTAAACTCTGAGAGGATTCGCTTAAGTGGAGAGAATGTAGAAGATCTAAATACGGGAAGTCTCGCTAGTGGAAAGCGGCTTGATGCTCTAGATGTTAAATTGGAATTCATTACTAACCTACCTTTGAAAGATTTCTTTTCCTATACTGAAGTAGTAGAAGCTTACACTGATAAGTCTCATAAATCGAAATTAAACCATGTTAGAAGAATAGAATTAATTCATAATATTTTTGGTATCTTTGAAAGCGTTTATACAACTCAGCTTAATTTTATAAATTTATATAACGATTCAGAGAAAGAATGGGTTGAGCGTAAGGCGAGCCATGACCTTTGTTATCAAGAAGTGTTGAGTCGTTTGCATATTTTAGGAAATATGTCGTATTCTCTCCAAGAGCTTATTCAAGTTTTGGTAACAGAATTAAATTCAGAATTCAGCAAGACTCCTTGTGATGATGGGAGGGTGAATGAAAACCTGAAAAATTTCCGAGGGAGAAAATTATTTAATAATGTACCTAATCCTTGGAGCGACAGTGGTGGCTACGGAGAGCATCAAGCACAATTGAATGCCATTGAACTTTTCAAAGAAGCTTCCTTGCTTGGTGACGCTATTATCAGCCATGACAGAGCTTTTCATTCTGTGATGGCGATTGAGAAGCAAATTCTTGCGAATTTTAAAAATACACATAATTCTTTGGAGCAGCATCTGGAATATTTAAAGCGTAATTTTAAAGAACTAAGTGGGGAGCAGAATGGTGACAACTGAAGAGTTAAGCGGCTTCTAAGTTTCTGGGGAAAAATGACCCCCTGTAATTTTAATGTATAGTCTTTAAAATTATTTAAATGAGTTTTTTAGTTGAAGCAATTAAATTTAGGGCAGATGTTATGAAAACTATTGGCTATGGTTTATGCTCACCTCTTTGTGCTTATCTACTCTTTTTAATTAGTGATTATGACAGTTTTGTGGCAAAATTTAATCTTCTGATTTTTATGGTTTATATTTTATTGACCATGACAGGAGCTAAATGTATAATTACGGCAGTTGAATTATTGGATATGTATTCTTGTCATGCAAAAGGATTGAATCAATGATTGTTCTTACGCCTTTTCAGGTTTCTTTGCTTGTGTTTGTTACATTGTCTCTTTTTGCTGGGGTCTTAATGTTCATACTTAATAAGACACTCTTGGATCTTGAGAAGCGTCTTAAAGCAAAGCAAGAGTTTGAGTAGGTTTATATTCTTGAAGCTTATGGTAAAAAGGAGTAAGTATGATTGAAGATTTAAATAATTTTGGATTTTTATTTTGTTTAGTTTACGGTACACTCTCTCTGATGATCTTTAGCTTATTTTTTATTTTCTATCTTCGCGCAAAGCGTTACAAGCTGCTTGATCCGAATAAATCTTTTTTGCAAAATCTTTGGGATAGTCCGTTGCTCTAAAACTTCTCTCTAATAACCCTAAGCCCATCAGCCAAAAAGCAAAATATCGAAACTCCTAAGCCAATAAAAATCGGCTGTATATCAAACAGATAAGTATCTATATCTAAAAATATTTTATTAAAGCTAATCCAAGCAAGGGAGCTGCCGAAGGAGCTAAGCATCGCATAGAAAGCTATGTCACGCGAATGATAAACAGTTCTTTTTATGAACAGTGCTACTAGGCAAGGAATGAGTAAACTCGCTACACCAAGGGAACCCATAGTATAAATTAGCCCAATAATAGACTCTGAATAGATCGCAATCACCGTGCCGATAGCAGTAAATAAAAAGACGCCGAGGCGAGTGTAAAAAATAGTTTCTTCTCTTGGTCTATCAAGAGTAGAGCCTTTTACCGTGAGGCTTAATTTAGGCGCATCTTTTCTAAGCTGTATAGCACGAGACTTGAAAGAGTTTTTAATACGCCCGATTACATCTAAAGAAAAAGTCATACCACTTGTGAAGCTTAAAGAGTCTATAGTAGACATGATTATAGAAGTGAAGGCTACTATAAATAAACCTAAAAAGCCCTTTCCAAGGTGATTCTGGGCGAGAGCTAATATAGAAAAGCTCGGGTCTGTATTTGGGTCTAAGGCTCTAGCGTATAATCCTAGTGCCGTAATCATTAGGTCAAATATAATCCAGCAGATTATAGAAAGAAAAATACTCCACTGTAAGCTTCTTTGAGTCTTAGCAGCAAAAGATCTTTGGTAAAAATTTGGGTCGACTAAAGTCCAGAGAGCGATTATGCCCCAGCTTATAATCTCGTTAAAACTCATATAACCACTGAGTTTAAATAAACTAGGGTCTAGCTTAGCTTGAAGAAAATCTATACCACCATGCTGATCGAAAACGAACTTTAATAAAACTGCTGGACCAAGAAACATTAAAACGAACTGCACTACATCCGTTAAAATTACTGTCTGGAAGCTGCCTCTGATAGTGTAGATAAGTGGGATGGCTGCACCTATAAGTATCGCAGTGGTTTTATCTATGTGGAAAATATAGCTGATAATTAAACCTAGGGAAAGTAAATAGGGAGCTATATTTAACATGATGAGATTTATAAACCCCGCTACTACACCAGCTCTATCGTCGAATCTCTTTGCGATTAGCTCAGGGAGAGTGTAGAGGCTGAGTCTGCTTAATTTAGGAGCTAAGAAAATGAGAAAAATAAAAGCTGCGGCATACCAGAATATTCCTTGAGTAAGAAAATAGCCGAAGCCATTTTTAAAAGCCATTTCACTAGACCCGAGTATATTTCCATACCAAGTAGTCGTTAAACTAGCTACTAGAACGGGAATCGTTAATTTTCTACTTGCTAGAAAAAAATTTTCTAAGCTTTTCTTTTCCTCTCTTGAATTGAAAATTCCGATAAACATCACTAGGACGATGTATGAAGCTATAATCCAGTAGTCTATCTGATCAATCATTGCACTGTTGCGGAACTCCAATTTCTGCGTTTTCGTTGTCCTCATGATCCTCATGCACACCTAGTGCACTGCGGTCATTCGTCCTCCTCGGCCTTGAACTTGCACGTTCGGCAACAGTGCAATCATGTGACTGCTCGCGAACTCCAATTTCTGCGTTTTCGCCCGCGTCATGAGCTCTGATAATTAATATCTCTCCGCTCTCAAAGCTAATTTTAGCTTGATTCTCTGAAAATTTATTACAAATAAGTGAAGTACCCGCCTTAATATCAGCTTTATCTAATGGATATTTTAAGCCTTCATAGCTAAGCTCTTTAATATCACTTAAGGGAATGATAGACAGAGTTTCACCAATCTCTCCGTAAAGTTCAAGGGATTTAGTGCTGTACCTAATCTGTGAATACTCGTCTATGAGACTCACCGAGGCTTTATTGTTAATGAACTTTAATTCTAATATATTAGATAGGCAGTGATCCATGCGTCCACCAGTAGCTGCAATAATATATATTTCTTTAGCTGCTAGTTTTAGTGCTAACTCTACAGCAAGCCTAGTATCTGTCTTGCTTTGATCAGGGTCGTAGATTATCTCTGTATTATCGATAATAGCCTTAATGCTTTTAGTCTCAGTCGAATCTTTTACTATTTCTTCAAGCAATTCTCTGTCAATGGAATCAAAGTCACCAATTAGGTAATCGGCTTTCAACGATAATTGTGCCGCATTATTAATGCCGCCATCTGCGCAGATAATAGTAAAGCTTTCGTTATCAAGAGTTAAATTGGTGAATTTACTGAAAGAGGATCGTAAAGCAGTAGGGGACTGGATTTTGCTGTTTGTGATGATGAGGAATCTTTCTTGCATTAGATGTTTTTTATCTTAGCTGACTTTTAATCTGTTCTTAATTTTTATTTGATTAATTATCCTTGTGTGTTAAATGAAAGGAGGGCGTATTTTAGGAGGCTAGTTTTAGCGAAGGACAGTTACTTTGTAGCTGTTAAGTGCAGTTCAAGCGAGAGATTCTGTAGTTCACATAGTGTTCTTATTCCTTCTTGAGCAAAGTTCATCATTTGTAAAAATTGTTCAGTCTTAAATGGATTTTGTTCTGCTGTACCTTGAATCTCGACAACCTCAAAGGCACTTGTAAACACAAAGTTTGCATCTGCTTGAGCTGTACTATCCTCCTCATAATTTAAATCCAACAGGATTTGATTATTGCGAAGCCCAACTGATACTGCTGCTACTTGATTAAGAATAGGAAGCTTATTTGGAAATAAATTAGTTTCTCTTTTCATTTTCATAAGGCAATCATAGACTGCGATATAAGCACCAGTTATGCTGGCTGTTCTTGTGCCACCATCTGCTTGGATTACGTCTGCATCCACGTTGATCGTGTATCCAGGAAAGCTTTTCATATCTACCATCGCACGTAAGGCTCTACCTATAAGGCGAGAAATCTCTTGAGTTCTACCAGAATTATTAGCTTTATCTCTTTTAACTCTAGTGTTACAAGAACCGGGCAACATGCTGTATTCAGCAGTGAGCCATCCGTCAGTTTCTTTATTTAAAAATGGTGGAACTTTATTTTCAAAATTTGCGGTAACTATAACCTTGGTATCACCACAGCTTACAAGGACTGAGCCTGCGGAGTTCTTTATAAAATGTCTTTGAAAGTTTACGGGTCTTAGCTCTCCCGATTTTCTACCATCGTTTCTTAAATTCATATCCATTTCATATTAGCATTAGGACATTGCTCGTGAATGTTAATGCCAACAACCATTTTAAGTTTTTATCTCTCTTAAGATCTTTCTACTTGCAGAACATCACTGATATTATAGATTTTTTGACTTAATTTTCTAAGATGTTCTTGACCATTAACATCTATAGTGACTTTTAATAAAGCTGTCGTAGTGGTAGGTCGTTCTGTGACTTTAAAGTCTTTAATATTAATACCTTCATCAGCGATAAGGGTGAGAATGTCCTTCACTACACCGATTCGGTCGACGACTTCGATATTTAACCTAGCTGGGTAAGTCCTGAATTCACGATTAGTCCAGTTAATATGCATGACTCTCTCTTGTTCAGCTTGTTTAACGTTATAGCAGTCAGCACGGTGAATAGTTATTCCCTTGCCTTTAGAGATAGTTCCGATGACAGTTTCACCAGGAATAGGCATGCAGCATTTTGCGATAGTGTATAAAAGTCCATCCAACTCAGGTATATCAGCACCTTCACCTTGAGCTGGAGCTTTTCTTGTTTTGAATTTTTCGATTTGGTGATCTACTGTTTCAAGTTTTTTGCTTTGAAGTTTAGTTTCTATTTGTGTAATGCTTTGATCACCAGAACCGATGGCTGATAGTAAATCTTCTATATTCTTATAGTTCAGTTTATGAGCTATCTTTAAAAGTTCGTCTGATTTTAAAATTCTTTCAGCTTCAGCTTTTCCGAAATGTTCAGTGAACAGTTGTTCACCAAGAGTATTATGTCTATCTTTGTTTTGCTTTTTATACCAAGATTTAATGCGATATTTTGCTTGGTGGGTTTTTATAAAATTAAGCCATGAAAGATTAGGGTGTCCGTTTTTATTGGTGATAATTTCTACCATGTCACCATTCTGGAGTTTATAGTTTATGGAAACCATCTTTTCATTTACTATTGCACCAGTACAGGTATCACCGATGCGAGTGTGAATTTTATAAGCAAAGTCTATCGGAGTGGAGTCTACAGGCAAGACAATGACATCACCTTTTGGGGTAAGTATGTAGACTTCCTGTCCTAGAACATCGTTCTTAACTCCAGAAAAATATTCTTTAGCTTCGCTGACGTCGGTGTGCCATGAAACTAACTGTTTAAGCCATTTTAATTCTTCTGCTTCTTTGGGATTAGCTTGGCTAACGCCTTCCTCGTTTTTGTAATTCCAATGTGCAGCTATACCGTTTTCAGCGACATCGTGCATTTGATAGCTGCGAATCTGTACTTCCAGTGGTTTTTGATCCCAAGGGATAATTACTGTGGTGTGTAGTGATTGATAGAGATTGCTTTTTGGCAGGGCGACATAGTCTTTGAATCTACCAGGCATAGGTCTAAATGTTTCATGAATAACACCTAGTGCTGCATAGCAGTCTTTGACATTATTTACAAGAATCCTGATACCCAGTAAGTCGTATATGGGTATCTCTACCATTCCATCATTAGAATTGAGATCTGTGCCTTTTTGGCACAGCTTAATGTAGATGCTATAAAAATGTTTTGCCCTGCCCTGAATATCAGCTTCAATGCCGTTATTATCAAGTATCTGTTTAATTACTACTTTTAATTTTTGGACTTGGGCTTCTCTATCAAGCTTTTTACTTTTAACCAGATCTTTAATCAGTGAGTAGGCTTTAGGGTGTAAAAACTTAAGACATAAATCCTCAAGCTCCATCTGTATATTTCTAAGACCAAAGCGATTAGCGAGTGGGGCGAATACATCTATGGTCTCACTGGCTATGCGCTGTTGTTTATCAGGCCTTAAAAAATGTAAAGTTTGCATATTATGCAATCTGTCAGCTAATTTTACTAAAACTACTCGAACGTCTTTCGCTATGGCTAAAAGCATTTTCCTGAAATTATTAGCCTGTGCATCTTCGGTGGACTTGAAGTTTAATTTATTTAATTTAGTTACCCCGTCCACAATCTCTGCGACGGTAGTTCCGAAAAGTTCTTTTAAATCATCTACGCTAGCTCTGGTATCCTCTATAACATCATGAAGTAGGCAACCGCAGATAGCTTCTTTATCACAATTGAGTTCAATTAGGGTCTTCGCAACTGCTACAGGGTGGGTGATGTATGGATCTCCACTTCGCCTTACTTGGTTGAGATGCTTTTGATAAGCAAATTCAAAAGCTTTTAATATAAAATCGACCTCGGACTGAGGTCTTTTCTTTTTATGAAGGGCATGTGTTAGCTCTTCAATTAATTGAGGTTTTACTTCTTCTGCAAGCACAAAATTCTAATCTAATATTATATTAATATAATGCTGCCAAAATTAGTGACCTTATTAATTCAAATGATAGAAATTTATAGCTATATGCTTTTAGGCTGGGTTATAGGTTCTTGGTTTCCTAGGTTTCAATCAACTAAAATTTATCAATTCTTAGATAGTGCTGTAGAACCTTATGCAAGGGTTTTTAGAGGATTGATTCCACCGCTTGGAGGCTTTGATTTTTCTATTATTGTGGCTTTCCTCGTCCTTGGTATAGTTCAAGCTGTTTTAGCTAAAATACCTCAGATTTTTGCAGCTCAGGTACTTTAAACGCACTGGTATTTCGTTTTTAGGATATTTAGTTAATTAAATTCAGAAGCATCTTATGTCTCAATTACAACAAGAACTTATAATTTATCTGCTTTTACCTTTCTTGGTGGCATTAGGGCTGGGTTGCCCAGTAATTAAGACCTTGAAACATTTAAAATCGATACAAGCTTTTAGAGAATTAGGTCCTCAAAGTCATATTGCTCAAAAACTGGGAACGCCCACTATGGGATCTTGGATTTTTGTAATTCCTTTTTTAATAGCAGCTATTTATTACTATTTTACGCATAATATCTGCCCTAATATACCTTTAGGTAAATGTGTTAGTGCTGAAGAGTTTTTAGCTGGAGAAAAGAAGCAGATTCTAATTGCTATCTTGTCTTTTGTGGCTGGTTTTATTTTAGGCTTAGCTGATGATGCTTTGAAAATCTTTCAATCTAACTATAAAGGCTTAAGTTCTAAGCAGAAGCTGCTTTTACAGTTCGTAATTTCGACTGCGGTATTATTCTTTTCAGGAAAGGCTTTTACTCTATTTGCGGTGATCTGGGCTTTTATTATTATCGCCGGGGCCTCTAATGCTTTTAACTTAACTGACGGATTAGATGGTCTTGCCAGCTTACAAATGATAGCTGGGGTAGTAGCTTTTCAGGCATTTATGTTAATGAGAGGGGACTGGACTTTTTTCCCTCTGTCGCTCACTTTAGTAGCTGTTTTGATAGGTTTTTTAGTTTTCAATCTTAAGCCAGCTAAAGTCTTTATGGGAGATAGTGGTAGTCTAGCGCTTGGAACTATAATCGGGGTAATGGCTTACTTGAAAGACCTAGAGTGGTTTCTGTTAGTTTTCACTTTAATACCAGTACTAGAAGCTGTTTCTGTAGTTTTACAGGTTAGCTATTTTAAAATCACTAAAAAGATTTATGGTGAAGGGAAAAGATTATTCAGGATGTCACCCCTGCATCATCATTTTGAGCTCAGTGGTTTTACAGAGAATCAAGTGGTTTGGGGATTCTTTGTAGTTCAAATTGTAGTTAGTTTGACTTTTTTTGTAGGTCTAATGAAACTCTAGTTTTTAAAGCTTCACTAAAGGGTGACTTTTTGAAGCCCCATCTGGTATTACTTAGCCAGTTGAAAAATTGATGAAGATTTCGGTAATATGTTTCTTGTTGTATCATAAAAAGATTTTTCCTTGCGTGTTCTTGGAATATTTCTATATCAATGTTCATATTAATCGCCCCTCTTTGCCTGGAAGAGAATTATACCAAAATACCATTTTAATCTGAAAAAGACTTTTATATGTCCCTTGCGCAGTCCTAGTTTCGGACTGCTTGGACTCAAAAGAATTTTCCAGAATGGTATTAATTCGTTTCATACTTCACACACTTATATAAAGTCTTATCTTGAAAGTTTTTATATGAATTAACACACCTACCCCATAAACATACGTTGATATTAATGTAAATAAATTTGCTGGCTAATGATTTAGTCTTTTAGAAATTTTTTGAAAAATCTAAATTTTATGTGCTGACTAGTAAATTCTTCTGAATATGCTGAGACTAAATAAGCCTCTTTAATATTAGGGACTAATTCTTTGAATTTTAGTAAGTTCTTGGCTGAGCTTAGTGTGGGCGTTTGACTAGATTTAATTTCGATTAGATTTAATTTTTCTGCTTTTTCTATGATTAAATCTACTTCAAGTCCGTTTTTCTCACGAAAAAAGTAAAATTTTTCGCTACTTATCTTCGCTAATTTCCTTTTTTGCAGCTCACTTATTATTAAGTTTTCAAATAAAGCCCCAGCCAGCGGCCCAGCCTGTATTTGCTCTTGAGTATGATAGCCAAGGCTGTGAGCGATGAGTCCACTGTCGTAAAAATATAATTTGGGTTTTTTTGAAATTTGTTTATTCTCAATTTTTTTCGGATAAGGATTTAAAAGAAATATAATCTGCGATCTTTCTAGAAGGGCTATCCAGGCTTTTATGGTTTTTAAATCCACACCTAGATCTTTAGCGATATCTGTGTAATTTAACTCCTGAGAGCATCTTGCTAGTAATAGAAAAATAAACTGTTCAAAATGCTTTAAGTAACTCTTATTTAAATTAGATTTTATATCTCTGTCTATAAAAGTTCTTAAATAGGATGAGTACCAGAGTTTTCTATCGAGTTTAGGCTTTAAACATAATTCTGGATACGAACCTCTTTCCACATAAGCAGCCCAGGGTCTTTCTGTTTTTTTTTGAGTGGTAACTTTTTCTTTTTTTTGAAGATTTGATTCTAGCTCAAAAATGGAAAAACTACTTAAATCTAATACCGCACAGCGTCCAGCCAGTGATTCCTGCACGCCCTCCATTAAAGAAAACTGCTGAGAGCCAGTGATAATAAATAGCCCAGCCTTATTTCGATTATCATCTATGATTTTTTTTATATAACTCAGTATAGATGGTGCTTCCTGAATCTCATCAATGATAAGTGGCAGTTTGTAATTCATTAAAAACCCACGTGGATCTTCAATCGCCCGTAGTCGCGTATCAACTTCATCTAGTGAAACATAACTATGATCTCGAAATAAATGTTTTAACATAGTAGACTTTCCGACCTGCCTAGCACCCGTAATCACTAAGGCACTGAAACTGCGAGCAGATTTTTTTACTAATTTTTCTATTTCACGCTCGAAATAGTGATTCGTTGCCATAACTATATTTTACCCATAATTAGATAAAACTGGAATCAGATTCCAGTTTTATCTAATTATGAAATTTTACGGCACTGCTGTCAATCTCAAATTTCTGTCATAAGTAGTTTAAACTCTCTCGAAAACTTGAAGCAAAATAGTTTTTATATTATTGGCATAGCTGTTGATTTCTTGATCGACTATTTTTAGGGATTCTTGCCTTAGATGTTCTATGAATTTATGGTTTTCGACAGGACTTTCTATTCCAGATATCTTGCCATTGTTAAGACCTTCGAGCCAAAGTGGGATGAGACTCTGAATCAGTGGATTTATGAGCAGATAAAATATTGTATATTCTGTATTAAGTCTTTTGAAAGGATTTATCTGTCCAGATATTGTTATCTAATCTTTTATTTAAAACTTTTTCAGTAAATAAACAATTAATATTCTCTCTAATAGAATTTAAATAGGATTCATCTTCATGAATATAATTAAAACGATTTACAATATCATCTAATGGTCCAATCTCTGTTCCCAACCATCTTCTCTTTTTGATTTCACTAACAATGTAGGTTGTGCCCGCACCACCAAAGGGGTCCAAGATTAGATCATTTTCTTTTGTAGACATTTCAATAATGCGATCCATTAATTTTACAGATAACTCATTGACACCTTTTCTCTTTTTATATTTCGAGTGTCTTACTGGAGGAATATCAACCCAAACATCTGTTAAGTTGATGCCGTTAGGATTCATTTTGCTTTTATATCCACCATAGTCTTTTATCTCTCTGTAGCAACTAGGGCAGGTTTCCATAGGTAATCGATCAGGTGAAAAATGATTGTTCGCTTTCCCTTTTACGAAATATAATAATGAGTAATGAGAAGGATATAGTCTATTTTGGATGGGTAAACCATACTTGATGTCAACAGCAATCCAATTCTTAAAAGTCAACATAGTAGAAAGATATTGGCTTAACTGAGTATTCCACTTTGGAAGATTCCATAAAAATAAACTTCCGCCTTGTTTCAACACTCTACAGCTTTCAAAAAGCCAGTTTTCACACCATTTTACGTAATTGTCAGGCGTGAGATTATCATTTATTTGTGATGGGTAGTCTTTATTTAGATTAAAGGGGGGATCGGCAAATACCATATCTACAGAGTCAGATTGAATAGATTTTAACCATTCTGAGCAGTCTTCATTATAGAGTTTACCTAGTTTAGTTTCAAAATTAGGTTGAAAATTAAGTCTTTCTTGTTGATGCGAAGCGGAAGATTTAATTGATTGATATTTTTCATCAGAGAAATAATTTTTGATAACTTCTTTCAAATTATTATCAAAAATACCAAGTTCAATTTTTAGTTTGTTTAAGTCAATATATTGTGTGATTTTTTCAAGATCTAGTCCCGTTGGGAGGGTATTGGAAACGTTATAAGACTTTAAACGATCAATCGGTATATTTGTTTTAGACGAAAAGTCTTTTAAGTCTTTCGGTGTAAATATTTTGCAAGCATTGAATAGATTATTTTTTTCCATTTTTTAACTCAATATCTATTTTAACAAAAAAACACAATGCTGTTGACTATAGTCGACAGCATTGTGTTTTAAATTAGTTTAATTTTAAAGGGAGGATTGGGTTAAAGAAATTAACATTCATTAAGATGGAAAAAATTTTTGGTCAGGTGCTTAAAGAATTAAGATCTGGCAATAATTTATCTCAAGAAAAATTATCAGAAATTACAGGTTTGGATAGAACCTACATTTCGATGCTTGAGAGAGGTATAAGGCAACCTAGTTTAAGTACACTTTCACAGATTGCAGATGCTTTCAAAATTAAGACCTCAGAACTCATAAAAATGCTGGAGATAAAAATAGATAATGAAGCTAGTATCTAAAAATTTTTTAGTTAAAGATGAGTCTCTATTAAATTTAGAGATAGTTCAAAAAGTTTTACTTGAGGTTGATGAAGCTATAAAGTGTGTAGTTTGGCCTACTGGTTCGGACTGTTTTATTATTAACCCAACAAGAAAGGGGAACGGTGTTAAACCAATTAAGAATGAATGTATGGAATATCTGTCTAAGTGTGGATGGAGATTGGAAGAACCTATTGATATTGCTTCAAGAAAAAAACCAGGTCCTATAGATGCTTTTAAAACGATTGAAGACTTCTCTATTGCCGTGGAATGGGAAACAGGGAACATCTCATCAAGTCACAGAGCTTTAAATAAGCTTGCTCTAGGTTTATTAAAGAAAATTATTTCGTGTGGAATATTAATTTTACCGTCTGGTAAATTTTATCCTTATTTAACGGATAGAGTGGGTAATTATCCAGAATTAGAACCTTATTTTGAAGTATGGAAAAGTTTGCCTTATGAAAATTCATTATTAATGGTATATGAAATTGAGTTTGATAAAATCAGTGATAATGTACCATTTATTGGTAAAGGTACAGATGGGAGGGCTTTAAGGTGACTGAAAAATTAATAGAACGTCGTTTTGCAGTCTCTAGGATGGAACAAAATGGTAGGTGGTTTTATGTACTTTCGATTCCATCTGATGTTCTCGCAAGATGTTGTTTTGTCAGTCATAGAGATAAAGACGAGACAGAGGGTTTTCAAAGAAATTTGGATGAGAAGAAGGCAAAAAGTATTGCTACATATATGGAGACTGGCAATAACACAATGCCAACAAGTATCATATTATCGGCACAGCCAGAAGCAAAAATTGAAGTTGATCGGCGTAAAACCTTAGTTTTCTTCGAAAATCCAAAGGCATTTTTAGTTTTAGATGGTCAGCATAGGGTTTATGCATATAGATTTCTCAAAAAGTCGTTTAGAATTCCCGTTGTCATTTATGATTGTTTATCAAGACAGGAGGAAGCAAGATTATTTATAGATATTAATACTAAACAAACTCCAGTACCTTCAGCACTAATCTTAGATATAAAAAAATTGGCGAATGCTGATACTAATTCTGAGAGGTACTTAGGTGGAGTATTTGATTTATTTTATTCCGAGATGAATAGTTGTTTAATAGGTAGATTAAGTAAAACTGGTAGTAAAAAAGGTTTATTGAATCGAATGAATTTTAATAGAGCTTTTAAACCCTTATTAAAGGCTGGTATTATCGATCCAGGTTCTAAAAGTGAGCAGGAAATATTTGAGATTTTTAATAATTATTTTCAAGCTTTACTAAGCCAAGATAATCTAGATTTAGATCAAAATTTGACTAAATCAAACGTTTTTTATAGCTTCGTTGAAATTTTCCCAAAGATTTTGAATAAAAAGATTGAAGGTGATTATAGTTTTAGTAGCTTTGAAAGCTCAATAAAATCAATATTTACAAATCTAAGATCAAGTAAGTTTTTGAAAAATACTACTTCAATAAAAAAAATAACTGAGATTTTAACTAAAGAAATAGATCAAAGCATTAGCTTATGAAGTATATAGATTTTTTTAGGTCAACATGGATAAAAGATATACAGAAAGTTAATTCAATAAAGTTTTATAAGGGCTTTAAAGAGTGGTTAGCTACTAATAAATTGTTTCAGCTTCAAGGTGATCAAGAGCCTTATTTGCTCAATGTATTTGATCCAGATATAATGTCTGCTATTGCGTCTGATTTTGAGAATTTCTCAATTGCGTCAATTGAGACTATGGACTCTGTAAGTCTGTATCAAAATAAAAAGCCAATGGTATGGATCTTTATGAAGAATTATTACGCTGCTTTTTATTCAGCACATGCATTACTAAGATTGACAGGAAGATTCTTTATTCGGGCAGATCAGGGTATCACTAATAATATTGAGAAATCCTATATGAGTTCTTCTACGATAAAGCTTAAATGTAAAAATTATTGGAGTATATCCTATGACAAAAATTTCAATGAGATTGTAATAAATAATAGAAGTAATACTACTGCGCATGAAGGATTATGGAAAGATTTCTCTAACTTATTAATTCATTTACGTGATGAAAGTTTGAATCGAGGATACATAGCCATTAGTTCTAAGACCGAGGATCTTCTTGATATATTAGGCTTGGAAACTTCATCTAATTATAATTGGCTTTCGGTCATGCGAAATGAGTTTACTTATTTGAATAATCATTTTTGGTTTCCAAAGAAAACAGTTGGTTTTCAATATTCGGACCTTGAAATTTGGAAAAAAGACTTTGAGAATATTCATTTGAAAAATACACACAGTAATCATAGGCATTTAAATTTTTTAATTGGTTGTCAAGCAATTGTGTCGCTGTGTAGAGATTCTATTCAAGAGATAAAAAGGATATCGACTAACAAAACTTTTGTAGATAAAGTGCTTCTTAAGTTTATTAATATAGGATAGTCTATGGCTCTGCAAGTCTAGGTCTTGCTCGGCTCGTGCTTTTCAATACCCAGCTTAAGAGTTGGAGCGCCACTTCTCCTTTTACCTCACATTCCGCACCCTCCAAATAAAAACCCCAAAAAGCTTTCAGTGAGTGGTTTCAATGGCAGTTGGTGCGATTTCAAAATATTAAATTTCTGTTAAACAGTGGGTTTTAATACAGTAATACATATGGCCAAATCCGTAA